>NZ_JBFBND010000007.1:0-162450 GCF_040702905.1 Kineococcus sp. NPDC059986
GAAGGTGCTGGGGTGGAGGACCCCGGCGGAGGTATTCGAGGAGCAGCTACGATCGGTGAATCAGTCTGGTGTTGCATCGACTGGTTGAACTCGCCGTGTACTGGACGCCGCAGACGGGTGCGGCCGCCGTGCTGGGGGCGGTCCGCGAGACGTGGAAGGCCCTGGGCTGGGAGGCGGGGCCCCTGGGGTACCCGCTGACCGACGAACTCGCGACCCCCGACGGACGGGGCCGCTTCAACCACTTCGAGCGCGGTTCCGTCTACTGGACGACCCAGACCGGTGCCCACGCCGTGATCGGTGCCATCCGTGAGGAGTGGAAGGCGACCGGCTGGGAGACCGGCCCCCTGGGGTTCCCGCTGACCGACGAACTCGCCACCCCCGACGGCCGCGGCCGGTTCAACCACTTCGAGCGCGGCTCGGTCTACTGGACCCCCCAGACGGGCGCGCACGCCGTGTCCGGGGCCGTCCGCGACGCGTGGACGGCCACGGGGTGGGAACGCGGTCCGCTCGGCTACCCCGTGACGACCCAGACCCGCACCCCCGACGGCCGCGCCGAGTACGCGCACTTCCAGGGTGGTTCGGTGTACGCCTCCCCCGCGACGGGAGCGCACGCCGTGCGGGGGGGCGTGCGGGACCGCTGGCGGGACACCGGCTGGGAGACAGGACCTCTGGGGCTGCCCACGACCGACGAGGTGCCGGTGGCGTCCGGGTCGGCCCAGGACTTCGAACGGGGCGCGGTCTACGCCTCCGCCGGGACGGGGGCCCACCGCGTCCCGACCCCCGTCCGCGACGCGTTGCGCGCGGCCGGGGGTCCGGAGCGGTGGGGTTTCCCCGTGGAGGAACCCCGGCCCGAGAGCGGCGGGGAGGTCCGTCAGCAGTTCGCCCGCGGGACCGCCGTCCTCACGGTGGCGACGGGGGCGGTCGCCTTCGGGTGAGCCCCGGCCCGGGGCTCGCCCCGCTCAGACGGTGAAGCGCCCGACCAGCCCGTGCAGCCGCGCGGCCGCGCCGGAGACCTCCGCCGCGGTCGTCGCGGTGTGCGTGGCGCTGCTCGTCGTCTCCGTCGCGGCAGCGGCGATGCCGGCGATGTTCGCGGAGATCTCCTGCGACCCCGTCGACACCTCGGTGACGTTGCGGACCATCTCACTCGTCGTCGCCGACTGCTCCTCCACCGCCGCGGCGATCGTCGACTGCAGCGCGTCGATCCGGGAGATGACCTCACCGATCTGGGAGATGACGTCCGTCGCGGCGTTCACGTCGGCCTGCGTCGCACTCACCTTCGCCACGATCTCCTCCGTCGCCCGCGCCGTCTGCTGCGCCAGCTCCTTGACCTCACCGGCCACGACGGCGAACCCCTTGCCCATCTCCCCGGCCCGCGCCGCCTCGATCGTCGCGTTCAGGGCCAGCAGGTTGGTCTGCTCGGCGATGGAGGTGATGAGCTTGACGACGTCACCGATCTCCCGGCTCGAACGCCCCAGACGCTCGATGGTGGCCCCCGCGTCACCGGCGGCGGCCACCGCTGTCGCCGCCGTGCTCGAGGCCTCGGCCGTGGAGGCGGCGATCTCGTTGATCGCCGCGGTCATCTCCTCACCCGCGGCCGCGACCGTGCCGATGCTGGCGCTGATCTGCTCGGTGGCGGCCGAGACCACCTGCGACTGCGTCGCGGACTCCTCGGCGCCGGAGGAGAGCTGGCTGGCGACCGCCGTCAGCTCCTCGCTGGAGGCGGCCAGCGTCGTGGCGTTCTCGGTGACGTCACGCATCACCGTGGACAGCGACTCCAAGGAGGCGTTGGTGGCCGACGCCAGCCGACCGACCTCGTCCTTGCTCGCGTAGTCCACGCGCTGGTCCAGCCGGCCCTGCGCCAGACCCTCCACGACGGCCACGACCCGCTCCAGCGGCTTCGCGATCGAGCGGGCGATCGTGACCGAGACGGCGATCGCCAAGAGCACCGCGAGGACCGTGCACGCGAGCAGGACGGTGACGGCCTGGTGGTAGGCCGCCTGGCTGTCGGCGGCGATGCGCTTGGCGGAGGCGGCCTCGGCACCGTTCATGGCGTCGAGGGCGGCGTTGATCTCCTTGCCCACCGCGGTGGTCGTGGTCGAGCGCTGCTGCACGAAGGCAGGCAGGTCGTTGGCGACGGCGAGCGGGATCAGCGCCTTCGCCGCCTCGCGCCACTGGGCCAGGCCCTGGGTGTACTTCTGCTGGTCGGCGGGGCTGCTGGCCGGGTCCGAGGCGAGGTACGTCGTCCACCGCTCGTCGAGCGTGGCCTGGTCCTGGGTGAACTGGTCGGTCAGGGACGTCACGGTGGCCGGGTCCTGGGCGACGGCGATGTCGCTGAGGTCCTTGCGGACCTGCAGGTAGGCCGTCTGGACCTTGTCGATGCCGTCCACCGACGCGACACCGGAGGAGGAGAGGTAGTCCATCTTCTCCTGCGCCTGCCCCAGGCGCACGATCCCGAGGACGGCGATGACGACCAGGAGGACGGTCACCAGACCGAACCCGGCGAACAACTTCGCGGAGACCTTCAGATCGCGCACACGTGCCGGCATCGAGACCCGTCCTCCATCGTTTCAGCGGCACGCCGTGCACCGCATCGTCCGGTTCCTCCATCGACACGTACGCCCTCAGTGTGAGAGGGCTGGGCCGTTGCGCGGCAACGCTTTTTCGCCACAGGATGCCGGAACGAGCGGGTCGGAGGAGGGCGGGGTCCGGCCGGCGGCCGAGGTCGTCAGCCCACGGGTGGTCGACACGTCGGGGCGGGTCCTCGACCCTGCGCCCCGCAGGACGTCGCGGCGGCCGACCGGAACGTTGCGCCCCGCTCAGGTCCGTGGGTGGGTCGGAACGTACCGGTGCACGGGTGACCACCCATCACCGGTCGCCCCACGCAGCGCTGCGCGACCCGCTGGCGGCCGGTCACCTGGCGCTGCACCTGCGGACGTGCTGGCTCCCCCAGGACCTCCCGTGGGAGCGGGCGCTGCGCTGGCCGGCACTGGCGCAGGGGGCCTCCGTCCTCGACGTGTGGACCGAGGACCTGAGTCACCTCCCGCTCCCGCCGTGGACCGACCGCGTCGGCCAGCGGTCCGACGCGGGTGGCGGTGACCACACCGTGGTGCGCGTGGACGACTCCGACGTGGGGGTGCAGGTCGACCGCTCCGGGGTCGTCCGGCTCTCGTGGGTCGTCCCTCGGGCGACCGGGGACCTCCCGGCACTGCTCCTGACGCGCCGCGGTCCCCGTGCCGCCCTCGACCTCGTCGCGGACGCCGGGCTGCTCACCGCCCGCTGAGGCGCAACCGGCGCCTCAGGCGACCCGCGTGACGAGCACCTGCGCAGCCACCGTGGACTTCGGCCCGGAGTAGACGCCCTGCAGCGGCGAGACGTCGGAGTAGTCGCGGGCGCGGGCGACGACGACGTGGCGGTCACCGACGGGGATGTCGTTCGTCGGGTCCCAGGCCGTCCAGGCGCCGTCGTAGAAGTCGATCCACGCGTGGCTCTCCCCCGCGACCTCCATGCCCACCTCGGGTTCGCGCCGCGGGTGCAGGTAGCCCGAGACGTAGCGGCAGGGGATCCCCAGGGTCCGCAGCCCCGCCAGGGCGAGGTGGGCGAGGTCCTGGCAGACGCCGCTGCGCTGCACCCAGGACTCCTCCGCCGTCGCGTGGACGCCCGTGGCCCCGGGGACGTAGTTCACCTCGTCGTGGATCCAGCTGCAGACGCGGTGCGCCGCCTCGCGGGGGTCGGCGCCGGCGACGAGGTCGCGCACCACCTCGGCGAACCCCTCCCCGGGGGCGGTGGTCCGCGGGGTGGGCGCGAGGTACTCGGCGAGGGCGTCGCGCACGTCGTCGGCGGCGAGGTCCTCCCACGTCGCCGACCGCCGCGGGTCGTGTCCCGTCCGCCGGTCGGTCTCGACGAGCGAGGTCGCGGTCGTCACGAGCCGGTCGTGGCGCGCGTGCAGGTCGAACGAGGTGACGTGGGTCCCCCAGTAGTCCCAGTACCGCGAGACCGATGCGGTCGGGCTGATCTCCACCCGGGTGTCGAGGGCGGTCTGGTCCGGCAGCGTCAACGGCGTCATCCGCGCCTCGTTGAAGCTGACGATGACCTCGCCCTGGTAGGTGTGCGTCGTCGTGTGCACGATGCGCAGTCGCATCAGGACCTCCCCGCCGTCCAGGAAACCGCCCCCGCCATGGGGAAGAACCGCATCGCCACCGCGTGGGACGCCGCGGAGCACGCCTCGGTGACGAGCCGCATCTGGTGGTGCAGGTCGCCCAGGATGTCCTCCGGGGTCTGGAACTCCAGCCGGGTCCGCGCCATCCCGACCACCCGCCGGGCGTCCTCGGTGTACCCGATCCGCCGCGACGCCGGGTCGATGGAGTCGAGGCAGGCCTCCGCGGTCTCCAGCGCGTTGACGACCGACCGCGGGAACAACCGGTCCAGCAGCAGGAACTCCACCGCGTGCAGTTCCCCCGCCGCCCCGGTGCTCGAGCCGTGGTAGGCCCGCAGGAAGGCCTCGTAGGCCCCCGTCGAGCGCAGGAGCAGCGGCCACTGGCTGCCCGACCCGGAGACAGCTCGGGTGTCGACGAGGCGGGCCGTCATGTCGGCGCGTTCCAGCGACCGGCCCAGGACGAAGAACTGCCAGGAGTCGTCACGGCTCATCGTCGCGTCGACGAGACCGGAGATCACCGCGGTGCGCTCCCGGATCCAGGAGAAGAACCGGTGCGGGCTCGCGGCCCGCCACCGCCCCGACGCCAGGGCGTTCCAGGTGGTGTTGAGGGACTCCCACATGTCGCTGGAGACGGTTTCTCGGGCGCGGCGCGCGTTCTCCCGCGCGGCCCCGAGAGCGCCGGTGATCGAGCTGGGGCTCACGGGGTCGTAGGCCAGCAGCTCCAGCAGGTCCCGGCGGCCGGTGAGTCGCTGCGGGTCGACGGACGACCCCATGACGGCCAGCAGGGAGGTGGAGACGGCGCTCTCGTCGATCCACGGGTCGGCCAGCGTGCGCTCGACGTGGACGTCGAGGATGCGGGCCGTGGAGTCGGCCCGCTCGACGTAGCGGCCGATCCAGAACAGCGACTCGGCGATGCGGCTGAGCACGGGGTCACCCCTCCGGGGTTCGGTCGACGGACGAGCGCTGCTGCTGTTGCTGTTGGGCCTGTTCGGAGCCGCCACCCGGGCCGGGGTCGGTCGCGCGGTGCTGGTCGTCGGGCGCCGGCACCGGCGCCGGGGGCGCGACCGGGACGGGGACCACCGGGGTGGGTTCGGGCTCGGCGTCCTCCCCGGCGAGCACCCACGTGTCCTTGGAGCCACCGCCCTGGCTGGAGTTCACGACGAGGGACCCCTCGCGCAGCGCGACCCGGGTCAGCCCGCCGCGCAGGACCCGGACGGACCGGCCGTCGTTGACGGCGAAGGGCCGCAGGTCCACGTGCCGGGGGCGCATCTGGGTGCCCGCCAGCGTCGGCACGGTGGACAGGGCCACGACGGGCTGGGCGATCCAGCCGCGCGGGTCGGCCAGCACCCGTCGGCGCAGCTCCTCGACCTGCTCGGCGGAGGCGTCCGGGCAGACGACCAGACCCTTGCCCCCCGAGCCGTCGACGGGTTTGACGACGAGCTCGTGCAACCGGTCCAGCGCCTCCTCGCGTTCGGCGGGGATCTCGAGGCGGTACGTGGGCACGTTGCCCAGGACGAGCTCCTCGCCGAGGTAGTACTTCGTGAGCTCGGGGACGTAGGTGTAGACGAGCTTGTCGTCGGCCACACCGTTGCCGACGGCGTTGGCGATGCTCACGCCCCCGGCGCGCGCGGCGTTGAGGATGCCCGCGCAGCCCAGGACGGAGTCGCGGCGGAAGTGGACGGGGTCGAGGAAGTCGTCGTCGACTCGCCGGTAGACGACGTCGACGCGCCGGTCGCCGTTCGTCGTGCGCATGTAGACGCGGTTGCCGCGGCAGACGAGGTCGCGACCCTCGACGAGCTCGACGCCCATGGCCCGCGCCAGCAGCGAGTGCTCGAAGTACGCGGAGTTGTAGACCCCGGGGGTCAGGACGACCACGACCGGGTCGTCGACGCCGCTGGGGGCCGCGGCCCGCAGGGCCGCGAGGAGGTTCTGCGGGTAGTCGGCGACGGGCTGGACGCGGTGGGACTGCAGGGCCTCGGGCAGCACCTGGGTCAGGGCCTGCCGGTTCTCCAGGACGTAACTGACGCCGCTGGGGACGCGGACGTTGTCCTCCAGGACGCGGAAGTCGCCGTGCTCGTCGCGGACGAGGTCGATGCCGGCGACGTGGATGCGCACACCCCCCGCCGGCTCGACGCCCACGGCCGCCCGGTGGAAGTGGTTGGAGGACGTGATGACGCGGCGCGGCACCACCCCGTCCTTGACGACCTGCATCGGTCCGTAGACGTCGGCGAGGAAGGCCTCCAGGACCCGCACCCGCTGGGCCACGCCCTTCTCGACCCGCGCCCACTGCGCCGCGTCGATGATCCGCGGGACGACGTCGAGGGGGAAGGGCCGCTCCTCCCCCGCGTAGTCGAAGGTGACGCCGCGGTCCAGGAAGGTGCTGGCGAGCTGGTCGGCGCGGGCGCGCAGCTCGGCGGCCGGCAGGTCGGCGAGGGTCGCGGCGAGGGCCTGCCACTCCGGTCGCGGCAGGCCGTCGCGGTCGAACATCTCATCGGCCGCCCTGCTCCCGGCGGCACCCGCCGGGGAGTCGTGGTAGCCCTCGAAGACGTCGCCCATGGCCGCACCCTAGGGAAGTCCACGTTTCTCGCGAGTTGCCGGGCCGTTTCCTCGGTGTGTCGCGGGGCCCCGGAGCCCGGCTGTCCTCGGTCGGGCGCCCACGCTGGTAACCTCGAAGACGCCTTCGCTCCGTGCGGAGGTCACGGCCGCCCGCCGTCCCTCCCGGTGTCCCCACGCCGGAGTCCCCGACGTGGCGACCGCCCTCTGACACCGATCAGACCAACAGGAAGACGGAGCACGTGGCGAACATCAAGTCGCAGAAGAAGCGCATCCTCACGAACGAGAAGGCGCGCCTGCGCAACAAGGCCGTCAAGTCGGAGCTGCGCACCGCCGTGCGCGCGTTCCGCGAGGCGCTCGCCTCCGGCGACGCCGAGAAGGCGCAGGCCACGCTGAAGGTCGCGAGCCGCAAGCTCGACAAGGCCGTCAGCAAGGGCGTCATCCACAAGAACCAGGCGGCGAACCGCAAGTCGTCCATCGCCAAGTCGGCCGCCAAGGCCTGATCCTCGGATCCCTCACGGAGGGCCGGTCCCCGCTCGGGGCCGGCCCTCCGTGCGTTCCGGACGCGTCCGCCCGAGCGACCCCGGCCCGTCAGCGGCGGGCGGCGGCCACCACCCGGACGGCCCTCTCGAGCGCGTGCTCGGCGTGCGCTCCCCCGCCCTTGACGGCGTGGTCGGCCGCGGCGACGGCGAGGATCGCCTCGGCCATCCCGTCCGGGGACAGGTTGCGGACCTCGCGCTGGGCCTTCTCCACGAGCCACGGCGCCATCCCCAGGTCGCGGGCCAGGTCGGCGGGTCGTCCGCGCCCCGCCCCGGCCACCCGGGCCAGCTGCCGCAGCCGCGACGCCAGCGCCGCCACGACGACGACGGCCGGCACCCCCGTCGCCTCCGCGTGGCGCAGGAGGACGAGGGCCTGACCCTCCCGCCCCTCGACGGCGGCGTCGGCCACCTCGAAGCCCGTCGCCTCGCGGCGGCCCCCGTGGTACCGGTGGACGGCGTCCTCCGTCACCGGACCCTCGGTGTCCGTCAGCAGCTGGTCCACCGCCGCGGCCAGCTCGCCGAGGTCGCTGCCGAGCGCGGCCACCAGCGCCCGCGCGGCCTCGACGTCGATCGAGCGCCGGGCCCGCCGCACGTCGGACACGACGAAGTCGACCTTGTCCTGGTCCCGCTTCAGCGGCTGGCAGGACACCTCCGCGACCCCCGGGACCGTGCGCGCCACGTCGAGGACCTTCTTGGCGCGGTTGCCGCCGCGGTGCCGCAGCACGAGGACGACGGTCTCGGACGGCGTCTTCAGGTACTCCAGGACGTCCTCGACGAAGGCCTCGCTCGCGGCGTCGACGCCGTCGACGAGGACGAGGGAGCGCTCGTCGAAGAGCGAGGGGGACGTCCACGTCGCGAGCTGGCCCTTCTGGTAGCCGGCGGCGGCGACGTCGGTGCGCTCGAAGGAGGGGTCGAGGTCGCGCATGCGGGTCAGCAGGGCGGTCAGCGCGCGGTCCGCGAGCGCCTCCTCCGACCCCGCGAGGAGCACGACGGGGGCCGGGGCCAGGTCCTGCGGCGGGATCCCGGGGGCGGCGCTCGCCGGCTTCTTCGCGGCAGTCTTCACAGCGGTCTTCTTGGCGGCGGGCACGGCGTCACTGTCGCACGGACGTCGGACACTCGAGGCCGGGTGCTCAGCCCGCGCGGTGCGTGAGCACCCCACCGACGAGCGTGGCCACGACCTCGCTGCGCCGCAACGCCTCCGCTCCCCCGGTGGCGAACGTCCGCGTCGGGTCGTCGGGGACGAGCACGAGGTCGGCGACGTCGCCGACGAACACCCCGCGCCGGCCCCCGCACGCGGCGGTGAGGGCGACGTCGAAGGGCAGGTGCTGGTCGGGGTGCCAGGGGTCGCGGTCGTCGACGGTGCGGTGTACCGCGCTGGCGAGGGCGTCCCACGGGTCGAGCGGGGCGACGGGGGCGTCGGAGCCGAGGCGGAGGTCGGCGCCCGCGGCGTGCAGGTCGGCGTACCGGTAGGCCCGGGCCGCCCCCTGCGGCCAGTGGGCGCCGACGAGATCACGGTCGTCGACGGCGTGCCGCGGCTGGACGCTCGCGACGACGCCGAGCCGGGCGAACCGCGGCACGTCGTCGGGGTGGACCTGCTGGGCGTGCTCGAGGCTGCCGCGGCAGCCGACGGCGGCGAACGCGTCGAGCGTGACGCGGACGGCGTCGTCGCCGATGGCGTGGACGGCCACGTGCAGGCCGTTCGACGTGGCGCGCCGCAGCGAGGCCTCGAGCTCGGCCGGCGGGATGCGCAGGACGCCGTGGCCACCGGTCGGGTACTCCTCGTGGCAGAACGCCGTCCGGGTCCCGAGGGACCCGTCGACGACGAACTTCACCGGGCCGACGCGGACCCGGTCACCGGCCAGGACGTCGCCGGTCCGCCGTCCGGCGGCGATGGTCTCCTCCAACCAGTCCGGCCAGACGCCCGCGGCGATCCGGACCGCGGGCTCCGCGCGCCGGGTCCAGCCGTCGACCGGCGCGTACTCCAGGTCGACCAGACCCGTGACCCCCCGGGCGGCCGCGGCCTGCGTGGCCTCGGCGATCCAGCGGTCCTGGACGGCGTCGCCGACCGTGCCCGCCCGCGTCGTCAACTCCATCGCCGGCGCCTCGACGAGCACCCCCGACGGTTCGTCAACACCGAACCGCCGGGCCGCGGCCGAGTTCACCCAGACGGCGTGCAGGTCCGCGCTGACGACGACCACGGGCCGCTCGCCGAACCGGGCGTCGAGGACGTCCCGGTGCGGCGGTGCGGGCCACAGGGCGTCGCGGAACCCGTGCCCCACCACGAGGTCGTCGCCGGGCGCCGCCCCCGCGCGCAGCAGGTCCGCCGCCTCGGCGGCCGACCGGGCGGCCAGGACGTCGATGCGACGCCGCGCGGCGGCCCACTGCGTCAGGTGGACGTGGCTGTCGACGAACCCGGGTAGGAGCACCGCCCCGCCGGCGTCGAGGCGTCCGGCGGCCGACCAGGGCGGGGTGGCCGCGAGACCGGCACCGACCGCGACGACGCGGCCGCCGTCGAGGACCACGTCGACGACGTCACCCCCGCCGTCGAGACGTCGCACGTCGTGCAGGACGAGCACGGGGACCTCCTGTCGGTGGGACTGTCCGGACATCGTGCCGACCCCGGGCGGGAACTGCTCCACCGGGTTCACCCGCTGCCGTACCGGGCGCGCCGCTCGGCCTCCCGCGGGTCCGGGCCGCGTTCCAGCGTCCGCAACGCCTCCGCCGTCCCGGCGACCGCGACGTCGCCGCCGGTGTCCGTCCGCAGCACCCGTGCTCCCGTCGCGGCCAGCACGTCGAGCGTCGAGGCGGCCGGGTGGCCGTAGTCGTTGACCGCCCCGACCTCCACGAGCGCCACCCGCGGCCGGACCGTGGAGTACAGCTGCGGCACCTGCGTCGGCGACCCGTGGTGGGCGACCTTGACGACGTCGACGACCTGACCGGTCGGCCACCGGGACAGCACGTCACGCTGCTCGGCGAGTTCGGCGTCACCGGTCAGCAGCACCCGGACACCCTCCACCTCGGCCAGCAGCACGACGCTGGAGTCGTTGACCTGCGCGGAGTCCGGGGCCCGCACGCGCGCCACCTCGGGGTCCGGCGCCAGCACCGTCCACGTCACCCGACCCGCCCCGCCGGTCTCCCCCGCGACGAGCGGTCCCACGGGCCTGGACCCGGCCTGCTCGCGCACCCGGGTCGCCGCCGGGTCGACCGCGAGCGGGGAGACGTGGACGCCCCCGACGTCCCGACCGGCCAGGGCACCGGCGAGACCTCCGACGTGGTCGGCGTGGAAGTGCGTCAGCACGACGGCGTCGAGCCGGTCCACGCCGAGCCGGTCCAGGCACCCGTCGACGAGGACGTCGTCCGGTCCGGCGTCCACGAGGACCGCCGACGAGGCCCCCGACCGCAGCACCACCGCGTCGCCCTGGCCGACGTCGCAGCCGACGACCAGCCAGTCCGGCGGCGGCCACGGTCCGGCCGGACCGCCCCACCGCGGCGCGCACCGCACGAGCAGCCCCGCCGACAGCACCAGCACGACGACCAGCGCCGGCCAGCGGCGCCCGGCCCCGCGCCGCCACCGCAGACCCGCCCCCACCGCCCCCAGGACGAGCGCCGTCAGCAACGCCACGACGAGCGCGCCGGCCACCCCCGGGGGCACCGCCACCGACGTCGGAGCCCGCGCGGCGGTCCGGGCGACCAGCGCGATCCACGCCGCGCACCAACCGGCGGGCCAGGCGAGGACGGCGGCCCCCGCCGGCCACACCGGGGAGACGAGCGTCGCGACCAGGCCCAGCACGGTGGCCGGTCCGACCGCCGGGGCGACGAGCACGTTCGCCGGCACCGAGACGACGTTCACCGCCGGTTGCAGCAGGGCGACCACGGGACCGCACACGGCCTGCGCCGCCACCGGAACCGCGAGCGCGTAGGCCAGCACGCGCGGAACCCCGGACGTCGCGAGCCGGTCCGCCCACGGCCGGGCCCAGAGGACGAGGGCCGTCGTCGCCAGGACCGAGAGGACGAACCCGAACTCCCGCGCCAGCCACGGATCGGCCACCAGCAGCACCAGCGCGGCCGTCGCGACGACGGGGATCCCGCGCACCGGACGCCCCACGGCCAGCCCGACCATGCCGACGCCGCCCATGACGGCCGCCCGCAGGACGCTCGGTTCCGGGCGCGCCAGGACGACGAACCCCACGAGCCCCACCCCGGCCACGACGAGCCGGGTCCGCCGTCCGCACCCCACCCACGAGGCCGCGAGGACGAGGAAACCCACGACGAGCGTCGTGTTGGAGCCGCTGACGGCCGTGAGGTGAGTGAGCCCGACGGCGCGCATGGCCGCCTCGAGGTCCGGCGGCAACGCCGAGGTGTCGCCCACGACGAGCCCGGGCAGCAGTCCGCGGACGTCGGCGGAGCGACCGGACACGGCGTGCCGCAACCCCTTCCGCAGGGTTTCGGAGACCTCGAGCACACCGGTGGGGCGGTCGCTGCGGAGCAGGTTCCCTGCGCTGACGACGACCACCGAACGTTTCCCGGGATCGGCCCGGGCGAGGCGACCACGGAACTCCAGCCGGTCCCCCCACCGCACGTCCCGCCACCGGTCCGCGGGGGCGAACACCGTCGCCGGGGTCGCGAGGCCCCGCGTCGTTCCGCGCGCGTCGAGCGCGGTGATCCGCACGTCGAGCACCACCCGCGGTGGTTCCCCGTCCCGGCGGGCGGGAAGGGCGTGCGGGTCCGCGGTGACGACGGCCGAGAACTCCCCCGACACCCGGCCGTCGGCGAGGTCCTCGACCCCACCCGCGGTGGACCGGCTGTGCTGCAGCCCGACCGAGACGAGGACGAGCGTCGCCGCCACGAGGACCAGCGCGACGCGAGCGCCGCGGCCGGTCCGCCGCAGGACACCGAGAACGACCGCGAGCAGCGCCACGGAACCGGCGACCGCCCACCACGCCCTGTCCGGACGGCCCGTCGCGGTGAACGCCGCACCCCACGCCACGAGCGCCGCCGCGGCCAACCGCAGGTCCAGCGGGACGGGTGGCGCACCGACCATCCGGGACGTCGGGACGGTCCCGCCGTCAGCCACACTCACACCGTCACCAGGTCCCGCAGCCCGTCGAGGACCTTGGGGCCGATGCCCTGGACCTCGCCGAGGTCGTCGACGGACGTGAACCGCCCGTTCTCCTCCCGCCACGCGACGATCCGGCCGGCGAGGACCTCCCCCACCCCCGGCAACGCGTCGAGGTCGGCGGCCGTGGCGGAGTTCAGGTCCACCCGCTGCGTGGAACCGGCCGCCGCCCCCGCCGACGGTGGGGCCGCCGCAGCCGGCTGCCCGGGCGCGGTGACGAGGACCTGTTCACCGTCCTGGAGCACGCGCGCGAGGTTCAGGGCGTCGAGGTCGGCGTCCGGCGCGGGACCACCCGCCGCAGTGAGGGCGTCGGCGACCCGGCTCCCCACCGGCAGCGTGACGACCCCCGGCCGGACCACGTGCCCGGCGACGTGCACGACGACCGACGCCGAACTCCCCGTCGGGGAAGACGTGCTCAGACGGCTCGCCGAGGCGACCGGGGCCGTCCGGGCCGGCAGCGCCTCCCCCTGTGCCACAGCCGGTGCAGGCCACGACCGCCACGCGGCGAATCCCAGTCCCGCCGCCACGAGCACGCACACGAGAACCGCCCCGGCGACCGCGCCCGGCCCCACCCGCAACCGCACCACGCGCAACCCCGGCGGGGTGCGGTCGGCGATCCGCCGGGACACCTCCCCCACCACACCGGGACGGGCGGGGGCCGCCGGCGGATCCTCCTCCTCGAACTCCTCGTCGAACAGGTCCGCGAGGTCGTCGGACGGGTTCTCCCCCGCCACCCGGAACTGCCGCACCGCCAGTTCGCGGGCACGGGCCGCCGCGGCGCGACGGGACAGGGGCGTGGACACCCGGGAAACCTAGGCAGACACCTCGACCCGTGGTCCGGACGTCACGGGGACCTGTGGACGGGGAGGTCGTCGACGCGCCTGTGGAGACCGGGACGACACGGCACCCCCGCCGTCCTCAGGGCCGGGGCCGCGGTTTCGCCAGGCCGCTCACGGCAGCCTGTCGAGCGCCTCCCGCAACCCCGGGTAGTCCGCGTCGTCGGCGAGCACCGTCTCGAGGTCCTTGCGCGCGGCGGCCTTGCGACCGGACGCGAGGTTCACCTCCGCCCGCTCCAGCAAGGCCCGGTGCCGCACGGCGGAGGAGCGCGAACGGGCCTTCATCGCGTCCCGCAGGCACTCGCGGGCGGCGTCCAGGTACCCCAGGCCCGCGAGGGCGCGGGCTCGGAACACCAGCAGCAGGGCCGTCGCGTCGTCCACGTTCTCGACGCCGTTCGTCAGGTCCCGCACCTCGGCGTGCCGACCCGCGTCGCTGTAGAGCTCGGCCAGCGACAGCGCGGCCGGGGTTCCCGCGCCTGTGACCCCCTCGACCGTCCAGATCGCCGTGTCCAGGTCGCCGGCGGCCTGGTGGAGTTCGGCGGCCGCCAGGTGCACGACGTCCTCGCCCAGCCCGAGGCTCGCGCTGACCCCGTGGGTGATCTCGACGCCCCAGGCCGTGCCCTGCAGGTACTTCTGCGCGTAGGGGTGCTCCGCGAGCCCCCGCGCCGGACCGGCCGCCGACGCCGCGGTCTGGGCGGCGACCACCCACGCCAGCAGGTGACGGGCGCGTGCCGCGTCCGGGGTCCGGGGGACGTCGACCGGCGGCGGCGCGGTGAGGCGCTGCCGGGTCGCCTCGTCGTCGAGGTCGAGACGGCTGACGTGCCACAACCCCTCCAGCGCGGCGCAGAGCAGCGGCAGCTGCGCGTCCCCGCCGCCGTGTCGACGCGCGACGTCCGCCAACCCGTGGAGCGGCCGTGCGGCGTCGTCCACCGCGACGCCCGCACCGCCGGCGGACACGGCCGCGAAGAACTCCTTCTCGGCCGCGGGGGCGAGGAACCCGGGTTTCGGGGGCGCGGGCGGGCGGGGCACCGGTGGCGGCGCCGGACGCCGGGACTGCCCACCACCACGACCACCACCGCCGCCGCCACCGCGCGGCCTCGACACCGTGCTGGTGTGCGACAACCCCGTCCCGGGGATCGAGAGGGTGCGGGTGACCCGGCCGCCGGGGCCCACGGTGACGCGCGCACCGCGCACCCCGGCGCTCACCCCGACGCCCCGCGACGAGACGTTGAGCCGCACACCGGGGATCACCTTGATGGACTTGCTGAAGCGGAACCCCACGGCGTCTCCTCGCGATCGGTGGTGCGGTGCGGCACGGGTCTCAGCGGCCGTAGCCGGCGGGGACGGGCGGGTCGCGCCAGTCGAACGACGGGACCGGCGGCGCGGGGGGACCCTCGTCCGGCGCCTCGACGTCGACCCCGAAGTCCCGGGCCAGTCCGGCCAGACCGTCGTCCCACCCCTGCCCGACCGCCCGCAGCTTCCAGCCGCCGTCGCGGCGGTAGAACTCCGCGGCGACGACCGCCGTCTGACGCTCGAGTCCGGACAGGTCGACCACGGCGACGTCACCGCCCGGCCCGTCCCGCACCGTCAGGCGCAGCCCCGCCGCGGCCAGCAGGCCGAACCCGGCCCCCGGGCCGGCGTCGAGGCTGGCGACGACCACGAGCAGGTCGACGTCCGGTTCCACCCCGGCGAGGTCCACCCGCAAGACGTCGGTGACGGTGCCCGACGCGGCGCTCTTCCCCTCGTGCCGCACCGCGCCGCTGCCGTGGACCCGCTGGTTGAAGAAGACGAAGTCGGCGTCGCTGCGCACCCGCCGTCCCGAGCACACGAGCGCGGACAGGTCGGCGTCCGCGTCCTCGCGGCCCCGCCACGTGAGGGCCACCTCGAACGTGCCCGTGGCGAGCGCGGTGTTCGCCCCGGGGACGAGGGTCAACGCCACGACGTGACGTCCCCGGGGCGCGGCACTGCGAGGTCCGGGCCGGCCGCACCGCGCGGGACCGGAGTGCTGCTGCTGGTCATCGAGGCTCGCTCCGCGTCGTTCCGTGGTCTTCCCACGACCCTAGAGCGACTCGGTCCCGGACGTGGTTCGGAGGACCCCGACGCCCGCGAGCTCCTGCTCCACCTGCGAGCGGACCTCCTCGACCATGTCGACGTCGTCGGGGTGCAGCAGCCACTGCACCTGCAACCCGTCCATGACGGCGACGAGCCGCCGTGCCGCCGACGCGGCCGCGGGGTGCCCGGCGTCGGCGAAGGCGCCCGTGAGCGCGGCGACGACGCGCCGGTACCGCTGGTCGAAGAACGCGTGGGCGGGGTGGTCGGGGGAGGTCGCCTCGGCCGACAGCACGCAGAACAGCTCGACGACACCCCGGCGGGAGGTGTTGCGCCGCACGACGTCCAGCAGCGCGGCGAGCTGCTGCTCCCCCGGCGGCGGGACGTCGGGCCCCACGAGCGCGGCGTCCTCGACGTCGCGCTGCTCGAGCACGGCGAGCAGCAGCGCCTCCTTGCTGCCGACGTGGTGCAGCAGCCCGGCGTGCGTCAGCCCGCACCGGGCGGCGAGGTCGCGCAGGGACGCGGCCCGGTACCCGGCCTCGGCGAAGAGCCCGACGGCTTCGCCGAGGATCTGCTCCCGGCGGGCCCTGCCCTTGGCGTACTCCCCGCGCGCGGCCACAGGACATCCCTACCACCAATACCTTCCACCTGGTAGGTGTTGGGCGTAGCCTGCGGCCATGACCGACACCGACGTCACCCGGACCCCGGCCGAACTGCTGGCGGAACTCACCGTGGAGGAGAAGGCCGCCCTCCTCGACGGCTCCGACTTCTGGCACACCGAGCCCGTCGAACGCCTCGGCGTCCCGGCGCTCATGGTCACCGACGGCCCGCACGGGCTGCGCAAGCAGGCCGAGGGTGGCGACCACCTCGGGCTCGCGAACTCCGTGCCGGCCACCTGCTTCCCGCCCGCCGCGGGCCTGGCCTCCTCGTGGGACGTCGACCTGCTGCGCCGCGTCGGGGAGGCCCTGGGCCGCGAGACGCGCGCCGAAGGCGTGGCCGTCCTGCTCGGGCCCGGCGTCAACATGAAGCGTTCGCCGCTGTGCGGGCGGAACTTCGAGTACTTCTCCGAGGACCCCGTCCTCGCCGGCGACCTCGCCGCGGCCCTCGTCCAGGGCGTGCAGAGCCAGGGCGTCGGGACCTCGCTCAAGCACTTCGCCGCGAACAACCAGGAGACGCAGCGGATGACGATCTCCGCCGACGTCGACGAACGTACGCTGCGCGAGGTCTACCTCACCGCGTTCGAGCGCGTCGTCCGCACCGCCCAGCCGTGGACGGTCATGTGCTCCTACAACCGCATCAACGGCGTCTACGCCTCCGAGGACCCCTGGCTGCTCACCGACGTCCTGCGCGGCGAGTGGGGCTTCGAGGGTCTCGTCGTCTCCGACTGGGGCGCCGTCAACGTCCGTGAGGACGGGGTCCGCGCGGGTCTCGACCTCGAGATGCCCTCCTCCTCCGGCGCCGGCACCCAGCGGATCCTCGAAGCGGTCAGCACCGGAACCCTCGCCACCGAGGACCTCGACCGTGCCGTCCTGCGTGTCCTGGAACTCGTCGAGAAGGCCCGGCCCGCGCTCGCCGACCCCGGCACGTTCGACGCCGACGCCCACCACGCCCTCGCCCGCGAGGCCGCACTCCAGAGCGCGGTCCTGCTGAAGAACGAGGACGGCATCCTGCCGCTGGCCGCCACGGGCGGGACCGTCGCCGTCGTCGGCGAGTTCGCCCGCACCCCCCGTTACCAGGGAGCGGGGAGTTCGCAGGTGAACCCGACGCGCCTCGACGACGCGCTCACCGCCCTGCGCGCCCAGTTCGAGGGTTCCCGCGCGGTGACGTTCGCCGCCGGCTACGTCCCCGAGGCCGACCCGGACGACACGACCGGTGAGGCGGCGCGCGCTCTCGTCGCCGAGGCCGTCGACGCCGCACGGGCGGCCGACGTCGTCGTCCTGTTCCTCGGCCTGCCCGCGTCCTACGAGTCCGAGGGCTACGACCGCGAGCACACGAACCTGCCGCCGGAGCAGCTCGACCTCCTCGACGCCGTGGTGGCCGCGAACCCGCGGACCGTCGTCGTGCTGGCCAACGGCTCGGTCGTGAACCTCGAACCCTGGCAGCACACCGTCCCGGCCGTCCTCGAGGGCTGGCTCGGCGGCCAGGCCGGCGGCGGTGCCGTCGCCGACCTGCTGTCCGGCGTCGCGAACCCCTCGGGCCGGCTGGCCGAGACGATCCCCGTCCACTACCGCGACAACCCCACGGTGGGGAACTTCCCCGGCGAGCACGGTCACGTCCGGTACGGCGAGGGACTGCTCATCGGCTACCGCTGGTACGACGCGCACTCCCTGCCCGTCGCGGCGGCCTTCGGGCACGGCCTGTCCTACACGACGTTCGAGTACTCCGACCTGCGGGTGGAACAGCGCGGCAAGGACGTCGACGTCCACGTGACGATCACGAACACCGGCGACGTCGCCGGCAGCGAGGTCGTGCAGGTCTACGTCGCCGACATCGACGCGACGGTGTTCCGACCCGACGCCGAACTGAAGGGGTTCACGCGCGTCAGCCTGGAACCCGGCGAAGCGCGTGAGGTGGTCGTGACGCTCGACGAGCGGGCGTTCTCGTTCTGGCACAGCGCGACCGGCCGGTGGGTCGTCGAGGGCGGGGAGTTCGGGATCCGCGTCGGCGCGTCCTCGCGCGACGTCCGCCTCGCCACGACGGTGACGCTGGAGGGGGACGGGGTGACCGTGCCGCTGCAGCTCGACTCCGAGCTCGAGGTCTGGTTGCAGCACCCGGACGCGGGACCGGTGGTCCGCGAACGCGTCGACGGCACCCCGTGGGCGGGCATGCTGTTCGACCCGCAGCACGGCGCCATGATGCGGGCGATCCCGTTGCTGCGGCTGACCCGCTTCCCGGGGTTCCCGATCGCCGAGACGGACCTGCCCGGACTCCTCCCGGCCTGAGCGCGGGGGCGGCCGTCAGAACGTCAGCAGCATGACGACGTGCGGCCGCCCCTCCTGCTCACCCCGCCAGCCCTCGACCATGCCGAGCTTGCGGGTGACGGCGAGGCTCGCGGCGTTGCCCGGGTCGACGATCGAGATGATGCGCGGCAGACCGAGCCCCCGGGCGTGCTCGACCCACGCCCGGGCGGCCTCGGTCGCGAACCCCTGACCCCACGCCGACCGCGCCAGGCGCCAGCCGATCTCGACGTCCTCGGGGTACCAGCGCATGCGGTGCAGCCCCGTGAACCCGATGAACTCCCCGGTGTCCCGGCGTTCGAGGGCGGACAACCCGAACCCGAGCCGGTCGAAGCACCCGTCGGCGTAGTCCGCGAGCCGGTCCGACGCGGCCCGGTCGGCCACCGCGGACACGAACCGGGTGACCTCCGGGTCGGCGTTCATCGCCGCGAAGGGTTCGGCGTCACCCTCCGTCCAGCGCCGCAGCAGCAGCCGCGGCGTGGACGGGGGCAAGAGGTCCGGCAGCAGGTCCGGCATCAGGCCGGGACGATGTTGACCAGCTTGGGCGCCCGGACGACGACCGTCCGGATCCCCGCACCGGCCAACGCGGCCTGCACCTTCTCCGAAGCCATCGCCAGCTCCTGCAACGCCTCCTGCGTGATGTCCGGGGCCACCTCGAGGCGGTCGCGGACCTTGCCCTTGACCTGCACGACGCACGTCACGGTGTCCTCGACGAGCAGCGACTCGTCCACCGCCGGCCACCCCGCACGCGCGACGGCGGGTTCGTGGCCGAGCCGGGCCCACATGTCCTCCGCGACGTACGGCGCGAAGAGCGACAGCACGAGCGCGACGACCTCGGTGGCCTCGCGGACGGCGGGGTCAGCCGCGCCCGGACCGGAGTCGATGGCCTTGCGGGTCGCGTTGACGAGTTCCATGACGCGCGCGACGGCGACGTTGAAGCGGAACGCCTCGACGTGCTGGGCCACGTCGTGCAGCGTCCGGTGCGTCACCCGGCGCAGGGCGACGTCCCCGGTCGTGACGTCCACCCCGACGGGGGACGTCACGTCGCGGGCCAGCCGCCAGGCGCGGCCCAGGAACTTCGAGGACCCCGACGGGGACACGTCGGCCCAGTCGATGTCGTCCTCGGGCGGACCCGCGAACGCCATCGTCAACCGGATGGCGTCGACGCCGTGCTCCTCCAGCTGCTCGGACAGCCGGACGAGGTTCCCCTTGGACTTGCTCATGGCCGAGCCGTCCATCTGCACCATGCCCTGGTTCAGCAGGCGCGTGAACGGTTCGTCGAACGGCAGGTACCCCAGGTCGTGCAGCACCTTGGTGATGAACCGCGCGTAGAGCAGGTGCAGGATCGCGTGGGTCACCCCGCCGACGTACTGGTCGATGGGACCCCACTGCGCGATGAGGTCGGTGTCGAACGGCTTGGTGTCGTCGTCCGGGGAGACGAACCGCAGGTAGTACCAGGACGAGTCGACGAACGTGTCCATCGTGTCGGGGTCGCGGCGCGCCGGGGACCCGTCGACCGGGCTCGGCACGTTGACCCAGTCCTCCGCCGCACCCAGCGGGCTCGTGCCCTTCGGGGTGAGGTTCAGACCCTCCGACGGCGGCAGCAGCACGGGCAGCTGGTCCTCGGGGACGGGGACCTCACCGGACTCGGTGTGCACGATCGGGATCGGGGTGCCCCAGTACCGCTGGCGGGAGATCAGCCAGTCGCGCAGCCGGTAGTTCTTCGCCGGCCGGCCCTTGCCCTCGGCCTGCAGCACCTCGACGGCCTTGGCGATGCCGGCCTTCTTGTCCAGGCCGTCCAGCGGACCGGAGTTCACCAGCACGCCGTCGCCGGCCGTCGCCTCACCGGACGCGGCGGGGTCGGGCAGCGGGTTCCCGTCCGCGTCACGGACGTCGACGACCACGCGCACGGGCAGGCCGAAGGCGCGGGCGAAGTCGAGGTCGCGCTGGTCGTGCGCGGGGACGGCCATGATGGCGCCCGTGCCGTAGTCGGCCAGGACGTAGTCCGCGGCCCAGATCGGCAGCCGTTCCCCGTTGACGGGGTTCACCGCGAACCGGCCCAGGTCCACGCCGGTCTTCTCGCGCTCGGACGCCAGCCGGTCCATGTCCGAGGTCTCCTGCACCGTGGTGCGGTACGCCTCGAACGCCGCGCGCACGTCCGGCGCCGATCCCGCGGCCAGTTCCTCGGCCAGGTCGGAGTCGGCGGCGACGACCATGAACGTCGCGCCGTGCAGGGTGTCCGGACGCGTCGTGTAGACCGTCACGGGCTCGTCGCGGCCCTCGATGGCGAACTCGACCTCGGCACCGGTGGAGCGGCCGATCCAGTTGCGCTGCATCGAGATGACCTTGGACGGCCACTGCCCCTCGAGGCGGTCCAGGTCGTCCAGCAGCCGGTCGGCGTACTCGGTGATCCGGAAGTACCACTGGGTCAGCTTCTTCTTGACGACCTTGGCGCCGGAGCGCTCGGAGGTGCCGTCGGGCAGGACCTGCTCGTTGGCCAGGACGGTCTGGTCGACCGGGTCCCAGTTGACGAGGGAGTCCTTGCGGTAGGCCAGGCCCTTCTCGTACAGCTTGAGGAACAGCCACTGGTTCCACTTGTAGTACTCCGGGTCCGACGTGTGCAGCACGCGGTCCCAGTCGAAGGAGCAGGCGTAGCGGCGCATCGAGGCGCGCTGCTGGGCGATGTTGTCGTACGTCCACTGCCGCGGGTCCAGCCCGCGCTTGATGGCCGCGTTCTCGGCGGGCAGGCCGAAGGCGTCCCAGCCGATGGGGTGCATGACGTCGAACCCGCGCTGCATCCAGTACCGCGCGATGACGTCGCCCAGGGCGTACGCCTCGGCGTGACCCATGTGCAGGTCGCCGGAGGGGTACGGGAACATGTCGAGGACGTACTTCTTCGGGCGCTCATCGCCCGGTTCCCCGCTGCGGAACGGCTTGAGGTCGTCCCAGACGGGCAACCACTTGTCCTGCAGCACGAACGGGTCGTAGCGCTCGTCCTGACCCTCGTCGCGACCCTCGGCCTGGTCAACCGACACGTCCGTCATCCCGTCCTCCCGGTGCTCGTGTGCGTCCCGCACCTGCGACCTGCCCCTGACAGCGGAAGACCCCTCGCGCAGGAGGGGTCTCGGTGCGAGCACCTGCGAGGTCGCAGCAGCTCAGCACCGGCTGGGAAGTCGGCGGGAGGACACGGGAACAGCCTACTCCGTGAGCACCGCCGGCCGGACGGGCGTGCCGCCGGGATCAGGCCCCGGGGCGTTCCGGACGCGCGCTGCGGTCGCTGCGACGACGGCCCCAGCCGTGCTGGGGGACGCTGCGGCGCAGGGCGCGCCGCTGGGCGAGGGCCTGCTCGGCGCGCACGAGGAGGTCGCTGACGCCCCCCTCGTCCCACGGCGCGAGGACGGCGGCCCCGGCTTCGACGGCCAACCGCGGGGCGCGTTCGCCACCGCCCGCGAGGCGGCCCTGGGCCAGGCCCACGCGCACCCGCCGCTCGAGCTCCTGGGCGTGCAGGCCGGCGCCCGGGCCGAGGACGACGAAGCGGCCCTCGCTCTCGCGGGCGACGACGTCGGACGTGCGGGTGGCCCCGCGCAGGGCGCTCGCCGCGGCGGCCCACTCGGCCTCGCGCTGCGCGCGGACCTCCTCGGGCGAGCGGCCGACCCCGCCCAGCTGCACGCCGGGCGTGACCTCGACGACGCAGGCGTGCACGGCGCCGCTGGACCGGCGGGCCGACTCCAGCACCTGGTGCCCGACGAGGACGAGGCCACGGCGGTTGAGCAGACCCGTCACGGTGTCCTGCACGGTCTCGTCGCGGGCCGCCTCGAGCGCGGCGAGCAGCGACCCCGCCGAGCGCTCGGCCTCGCGGTGGGCGCGCACGGTCACGGCGAGCGCGACCGCGAGCGCCGCGGCGAGGGCACCGACGGCGACGAGGGCCACGACGAGCACGACGGAGGGGGAGGCGACGGCCGCGGCGACGGCGACCGCGACGGCCCCCGTGACGGGCACGAGGACGAGGGCGGTCGTGCGGCCGCGGCCGTCGAGACCGCCCGTGCCGCGACGGTCGGTGGACTGCGTCGCGGTGCCGGGGCGCTGCTCGGGCGGTGCGGGGTCCGAGGAGGGCGCGCCGGGGTCGCCGGGGTCGGCGGCGGCGGGTCCGGGCGCAGAGGTCACCCTCTCCCCCTCGGCACCGTCGGAGCCGGGCTGGAGACGGCGAGCGGGTGACGACATGACTCGATCATGCGGTCGCCGACCCGCCCGCGCGGCCCGACGGCGTGCGGTTCACACGGCGCGCCGGGAGAACTCACCCGCTCGGCGGACCTGGTCGGCGCTGGGTCGGACGCCGGTGTACAGCGCGAACTGCTCGGCCGCCTGCCACGCGGCGACCTCGGTCCCGGTGACGAGGGGCCGGCCGAGCTCGCGGGCGAGCCGGACGAGGGGGGTGCCCTCGGGCACCGCGACGACCTCGACGACGGCGGTCGCGGCCTCGACGGCCTCCCGGGGCACGGGCAGGTCGCCCGCCGCGGGGCCGCCGGCCATGCCGACGGGGGTCGCGTTGAGCAGCAGGGCGGGCCGGACGTCGCCGAGCTCGGGCAGCCAGCGGGCGCCGTACTGGGCGGCGAGGGGGGCGCCGGTGGCCTCGTTGCGGGCCACGACGAGCAGGTCGCCGAAACCGGCGTCGCGCAGCGCGGCGAGGGACGCCTTGGCCATCCCGCCGCTGCCGAGGACCGCGGCCGGTCCGGGGGTGCTGGCGGGGGTGACGCCGTGCTGGTCGAGCAGGCCCGCGACGGCGAGGTAGTCGGTGTTGTACGCGACGAGGTGCGAGCGGCCCTCGCGGGGCGTGTTGACGATCGTGTTCACCGAGTCGATGGCGGCGGCGGAGGCCTCGAGCTCGTCGACGAGGGGGATGACGGCCTCCTTGAAGGGCATCGAGATCCCGGCACCACGGACGCCGAGGGCCCGGATGCCAGCGACCGCGGCGGGCAGGTCGTCGGTGGTGAACGCCTTGTAGACGAAGTCGAGGCCCAGCTCGGCGTAGAGGAAGTTGTGGAAGCGGGTGCCCAGGTTGCTCGGCCGGCCCGACAGCGACAGGCAGAGCCGGGTGTCCTTGGTGATCCGGTCGGGGAGTTCGCGGGAGGTCGCTGCGGAGGTCACGGGCCCATTGTGGAACAGGACGGGGTTGTTGATGGTTCAATGACGATGTGAAGCGCATCGGTTTCCTGTCCTTCGGGCACTACCAACCGGTCCCCGGCTCGGCCGCACGGACCGCGCGCGAGGCCCTCGTCCAGACCGTCGAGCTGGCGGTCGCCGCCGAGGAGCTCGGCTTCGACGGCGCCTACGTGCGGGTGCACCACTTCGCCCGCCAGCAGGCCGCGCCGTTCCCGGTCCTCGCCGCGATGGCCGCCCGCACCAGCCGCATCGAGCTGGGCACCGGCGTCATCGACATGCGGTACGAGAACCCCCTCTACATGGCCGAGGAGGCCGCGCAGACCGACCTCATCTCCGACGGCCGGCTGCAGCTCGGCGTGAGCCGGGGATCACCCGAGGCCGCCCTGCACGGCCCCGCCACGTTCGGGTACGTCCCGGCCGAGGGCGAGACCGAGGCCGACATGGCCCGCCGGCACACCGACCTGTTCCGGCGCGCCGTCGCCGGGGCCGGGGTCGCGGAGTCGAACCCGCGGATGACCGGCCGCAGCGTCCAGCTGCCGGTGCTGCCGCAGTCCCCCGGGCTGTCCGAGCGCATCTGGTGGGGGTCGGGCACCCGCGCCACCGCGCGCTGGACGGCCGAGCAGGGCATGAACCTCATGAGCTCGACCCTGCTCACCGAGGACACCGGCATCCCCTTCGACGAGCTGCAGGCCGAGCAGATCGCCCTGTTCCGGCAGGTGTGGAAGGAGTCCGGCTGGGAGCGCGAACCGCGGGTCTCCGTCAGCCGCAGCGTCCTGCCGATCACCGACGACCTCGACGAGGCCTACTTCGGCCGCGACCGGGCCTCCACCGACCAGGTCGGCTCGCTCGGCGAACCGGGCCTGGCGCGCTTCGGCAGGACCTACGCCGGCGACCCCGACCAGGTCGCGGAGGACCTCGCCAAGGACGCGGCCGTCCGCGAGGCGGACACGCTGCTCGTGACGATCCCGAACGCCCTCGGAGTGGACTACAACACCCACCTCATGCGCTCGATCGTCGAGCACGTGGCCCCGGCCCTGGGGTGGCAGCCCGCGCGCTGACCGCGGGCCCGCCGGGGTCTGGTGCTCCGGCCCCGGCGGGCGCACCCTGGACCCCTCGCGTCCCGTCGCGCAGGGGCGGGTGGGGAGGTGAGCACGTGGAGGTGTCCCGCCGGTCGTTCACGGCCGCCGGAGCCGGGACGGGCGTCCTGGCGGCCTTCGGCTGGCCACCCGACGAGGTGACCTCGTGGGCCGTCGACCTGCTGTCCGGCCGCGTCACGGGGCACCGCCCCGACCTGCCCCGCCCCGTCCTCACCCTGCCGGCGGGACCGGCGCTGGCCGCGCTGCTGCGCGAGCGCGGGACGGGCGTGCTCGACGAACGCGTCCGCTACGACGCCGGCGACCTCGTCGGGTCCACCCCCGTCTGCGGCTGGCACCTGCAGACCGGCATGACGGTCGCGGGGCTCGGTGACGCCGCGCTGCGCCGCGGGGACGCGACCGCCACCAACCTGCTCGTCCTGCGCGCAGGAGGCGCGGCCGCCGTCACGGGGTTCTGCCGGGCGATCGGCGACCGGCGCACCCGCATCGACCGCCGCGCCCCCGACTCCTGCACCGCCGCCCCGTGGGACCCCCGCGACACGACGACGACGCGGGCCCTCGCGCTCGGCTGGGGGACGCTGCTGCTCGGGGAGGCCCTGCCCCCGGCGGCCCGGTACCGGTTCGCGGACCTCCTGCCCACGGTGCGGGTGCGGGGCGGCTGGTCCCTCACCCACGCCGTCGCCAGCGGCCGGTACGGCACCGCCGCCCTCGTCGGGACGGCCCGACGAGGGCGGCGGGGTGTGCTCGTGGCCGCGACGGTCCGGGCCGGTCAGCCCGCCCAGGACGGCTCGCGGGCGGCGGTCACCCGGGTCGTCGAGACGCTGCTGCGCGGTCTCGACTCGACCTGGTGAGGCTGCTCGGTGGGGTTCAGACGTGGACGTCGCCCGGCACGGTCCGTGCGACGCGGCGACCCAGCTCGGCCGTCGGCACCGCCCGCGTCTCCCGCGCCGTGAGCGCCGACAGCGAGGCGACGACCGCGACGGCCGCGGTGAACAGGCTGATGACGACCCAGCCCCCCTCGCGCACTCCGCCGAGCGCGGTGACGATCGTCGGCGCGAACCCGGCCAGCAGGAACCCGAGCTGCGTCCCGATCGCCATGCCGGAGAAGCGGACCCGCACGTCGAACATCTCCCCGTAGAACGAGGGCCAGACGGCGTTGGCGGCGCAGTACCCGCAGGAGAACGTCGCCACCGCCAGGACGAACGTCACCAGGTCCGACCCCGCCCCCATGGACAGCAGGTAGAACGGCATGAGGACCGCCGAGGACAGCGCGCCGTAGACGAAGACGGGTTTGCGGCCGATCCGGTCGGCGAGCCGGCCGAACAGGGGCTGCGTCAGCAGCGCGACCGCGTTCGCCACGACGACCAGCCACAACGTGATGGCGGCGTTCACGCCGACCTCCTTGCCGTAGGCGATCGCGAGGTTCCCGAACACCGTCGAGACGGCCGCGACCGTGGCGCAGCCGACGACGCGCAGGACGTCGCGCCAGTGCTCGCGGACGAGGACGGCGAGCGGCATCCGCGCGATCTCGCCCGCCGCCTTGGCCTGCTGGAACTGAGGGGTCTCGTGCAGCGACCGGCGGATGAGGTACGCGACGAGGACGACGAGCGCGCTCAGCCAGAACGGGACGCGCCAGCCCCAGCTGAACTTCACGTCGTCGGGCAGCGCCACGACGGGGATGAAGACGAGCGCGGCGAGGATCTGCCCGCCCTGGGTCCCCGTGAGGGTCCAGGAGGTGAAGAACGAGCGCCGGTCGTCGGGGGCGTGCTCGAGCGTCAGCGACGACGCCCCCGCCTGCTCCCCGGCGGCCGACAGGCCCTGAAGGATCCGGCAGGCGACGAGCAGAGCCGGTGCGAGCCAGCCGATCTGGTCGTGCGAGGGCAGGCAGCCGATGACGAACGTCGAAACCCCCATGAGCACGAGGGTGAACATGAGGACCTTCTGCCGCCCGACGCGGTCCCCGAAGTGCCCCAGGACGACCGCGCCCAGCGGCCGGGCCACGTACGCCACCCCGAACGTCGCGAACGACAGCACGAGGGCCGCGTTCCCCGCGTCGGGGAAGAACACCGTGGGGAAGATGAGGGCGGCGGCGGAGCCGAAGAGGAAGAAGTCGTAGTACTCCACGGCGCTGCCCATGAAACTCGCGAGCGCCGCCTTGCGGGGGGTCTTCTCGACCTGTCCCACGACGGGTGGGGTGCTGTCCACGGTGACCTCCGACGGTACGGACACGGAACGGGTGGGTGTGGCCGGCGGGGTTTCGGCGCCGGTGCCGAGGGTGCGGGTCAGGCGGTGCGGGTCAGGGGGTGCGGGTCAGGGGGTGCGGACGAGTGCGCGCAGGTGCGCGAGCATCCGTGCGGCGTCCGGGCGGTGCCCGGTGATGAGCTCGAAGGCGCCGACCGCCTGGTGCACGGCCATGTGCCCGCCGTCGAGCGTGCGGCAGCCGGCGGCGCGGGCCCCGAGCAGGAGCTCGGTCTCCAGCGGCCGGTAGACGACGTCGGCGACCCACGTCGTGGGCCGCAGCAGGGCGACGTCGAACGCGGTGCCGGGGTGCTCGGCCATCCCGACGGGGGTGCAGTGCACGACGCCGTCGGCGGCCGGGACGAGGTCGGTCAGGGCGGCCGACGACGCGGCGTCGACGGCACGTCCGTGCCGCCGCGCGAGGGCCCCGGCGAGGTCCTGGGCGCGGCCGGCGTCGACGTCGACGACGGTGAGCAGTGCGGTGCCGCAGCGCAGCAGCGCGTCGGCGACGGCGGACCCCGCTCCCCCGGCGCCGACGAGCACGACGCGTCCGCGCGGGGCGTCGTCGAGCTCGCTGCGCAGGGCCGCCTCGAACCCCGTGGTGTCGGTGTTGTGGCCGACCGTCCCCTGCGGGGTGAACAGCACCGTGTTGACGGCCCCCAACGCCGCCGCGACGGGGTCGACGGCGTCGAGGTGGGGCAGGACGAGCTGCTTGCAGGGGTGGGTGACGTTGAGGGCGTCGAAACCGAGGTCGCGGGCCCAGCGCAGCACCTCCCCGATCCGGGCGGGGTCGATGCCCCGTTCGGTGAGGTCGACCGTGCGGTAGACGTAGCCGAGCCCGAGCGCCTCGGCCTCGGCCATGTGCAGGGGCGGGGTCAGCGAGGGGCCGACCCCGGTGCCCACGAGCCCCACGAGGAAGGGCCGCGAGGACTCCGGACCCGTTGCGGGAGCTGGGGTCGCAGCGGTCGTGACGACCGGTGCGTCGATCAGCGTGTCGGACATGGCCGGGCTCTCCCTCGAGCGGCTCGCGGTTTGTACTAACCGGTACGTTCAGGAAGTAGAGCAGACGCCCCAGCGTCGGTCAACCGTCCGTCAGCGCGCCGCGAGCCATCCCACGACGACGTCCCCGAGGACGCGCCGCGACCGGTCGAGCCGGTCCGGGGCGGCCAGGTCGACGTCGAACAGGTGCCCGAAGGTGTGCTTGTTCGCGACCTGGAAGACGCAGAAGGCGCTGATGAGCATGTGGACGTCCAGGGCGTCGACGTCCCCGCGGAAGACGCCCGCGGCCTCCCCCCGCGCGAGGATCTCGGCGACGAGGTCGCGCGCGGGCGCCGAGGCCGTGCGGACCGAGTCGAGGCGCTTGACGAACTCCCCGCGGTGGATGTTCTCGATCGCGACGAGCCGGATGAACGCCTCGTGGGCCACGTGGTGGTCGAACGTCAACGCCGCCAGCCGCCGCATGGCCTCCTGCGGGGCGAGGTCCCCCACGTCCAGGCGCTGCTCGGCCTCGCGGATGCCCAGGTAGGCGCGCTCCAGGACCGCCGAGTAGAGGCCGTCCTTGCTGCCGAAGTAGTAGTAGATCATCCGCTTCGTCGTGCGGGTCCGGCGCGCGATCTCGTCGACGCGGGCCCCGGCGAAACCGTCCTGCGCGAACACCTCGGTGGCCACGTCGAGGAGTTCGCGGCGCGTCCGCTCGGCGTCCCGCGCGGGCGGGGTCGCGTCCTGCTGCGTCACCCCGTGATCGTAGTGGGGCGGCCGGAGGGGGCCGGGAACGACGAAGGGCCCGGACTCACGTCCGGGCCCTTCACCAGGGGTGGAGCTGAGGGGATTCGAACCCCTGACCCCCTCCATGCCATGGAGGTGCGCTACCAGCTGCGCCACAGCCCCTTGCTCTCGCCGCCCGGGTTTCCCCCGGCAACGAGGACAACACTACCGCACGAACGCCGGTGGTCGTGACCACCCGTGGCTGCGTGCGACGGTCCCGCGCTCAGCCCTCGGCGCCGACGCCAGCCCCGACGGGACCCGCGTTGTACTCCTCGAGCACCCAGCCGTCGCCGCGCCGCACGAGCACCGCCCAGTGGCAGTTGCGGAACCCGGCGAGGGCTCCGCCCGCCGTCACGGGCAGCCCGACGAGACGCAGCACGGCGGCCTTGAGCGCCGCCCCGTGCGAGGCGACGAGGAGGGTGCCCTCGACGGCCGCGGCGTGGCGTTCGACGGCGGCGGCGACCCGCTGCCCGAGTTCGGTGCGGTTCTCCCCGCCGCCCATCCGGACGTCCTCACCGCGGCGCCACGCGGCGTGCTCCTCGGGCCAGCGCTGCGCGATCTCCTCACCCAGCAGGCCCTGCCACTGCCCGGCGTCCACCTCGCGCAGCGCTGGGTCCTGCGCGAGCTCGTGACCGGTGAGCGCCGTGAAGGCGCGCGCGGTGTCCACCGCGCGGGACAGGTCGGAGGCGACGACGGCGGCCACGTCCGTCGTCGCGTTCAGGTGCGCGGCGGCGTCGGCCGCCTGGGCCCGCCCGACGTCGTCGAGCGGGACGTCGAGCTGGCCCTGGAAGCGGTTCTGGGCGTTGGAGGCGGTGCGGCCGTGCCGCCAGAGGACGACGCGGCGCGCGCTCACGCCTGCTGGTCGCTCGTCGCCGGCTCCGGGAGCTCCAGCAACGGGCAGTCCTTCCACAGCCGCTCGAGGGCGTAGTACTCGCGCTCCTCGACGTGCTGGACGTGGACGACGACGTCGACGAAGTCCAGGAGGACCCAGCGGCCCTCGCGCTCACCCTCGCGGCGCACCGGCTCGGAGCCCAGCGGGAGGAGCTTCTCCTCCACGGCCTCGGCGATGGCACGGACCTGGCGCTCGTTGGGCGCCGAGGCGAGCAGGAAGGCGTCGGTGATGAACAGCTGGTCCGAGACGTCCAGCGCCATCACGTCGGTCGCGAGCTTGTCGGACGCCGCTACCGCCGCAGCGTGCACGAGCTCGAGAGAACGGTCGGATGCGGGCACGGGACTCCTCGGGGAAAGCGGTCGAGACGGGTTCAGCCCGACGATTCTCCCACGACGGGCACGGCCGGACCGTCCACCGCCGTCGGGGCGTAGAGCCGGTGCTTGGAGATGTGCTGCACCACACCGTCGGGCACGAGGTACCAGACGGGCAGACCGCCGGCCACGCGGCGGCGGCAGTCGGTGGAGGAGATCGACAGGGCGGGCACCTCCAGCAGGCTCACCCCGTCCATGGGCAGGCCGTCGTCGGTGAGGGCGTGCCCGGGGCGGCTGACGCCGACGAAGTGCGCGAGCGACCAGAGCTCGGCGACGTCCTTCCACTGCAGGATCTGCGCCAGGGCGTCCGCCCCGGTGATGAAGAAGAGGTCGGCCTCGGGGCGCAGGTCGCGCAGTTCGCGCAGGGTGTCGATCGTGTACGTGAAGCCGCCGCGGTCGATGTCGACCCGCGAGACGGTGAACCGCGGGTTCGACGCCGTCGCGATGACCGTCATGAGGTAGCGGTGTTCGGCGGGCGCGATGTCCTCGCGCGACTTTTGCCACGGCCGTCCCGTCGGGACGAAGACGACCTCGTCGAGGTCGAACCGGGCCGCCACCTCGCTGGCCGCGACCAGGTGGCCGTGGTGGATCGGGTCGAACGTGCCGCCCATGACCCCGAGACGGGGCCGCCGCGAGGCGGTGGGACCGGGCACGTCCTGCCGGACCGAGGTCAGTGACGGGTCCCGACGCTGCGGAAGGCCATCGTCACGATGAGCAGCGAGGCCAGGACGCAGACGGCGACGACCGCGAAGACGTAGGGCGAGGGGAGCCCCGCGCCGTGGGTCTCCTCGGTCTGCTGAGCGGCCTGGGCGACGAGCGCGTGCAGCATGGTCGGTCCTCCTGCGGGTACGAACGACGAGATCGTCCGCCAGTCTGGCACGTCCCCCACCCGGACGCTGCGGCAGGATCGGCCCGTGTCCGACGCACCCTCCCCCGCCCCGGCGCTGAGCGTCGTCGTGCCCGCCTTCGACGAGGCCGAGGTGCTCCCGGTCTTCGCGGCCCGGTTGCGGCCCGTCCTCGACGATCTGCTCGCCGAGGGCCTCGGCGGCTACGAGGTCCTCGTCGTCGACGACGGCAGCACCGACGCCACCCCCGTCGTGCTCGCCCGGCTGCGCCGCGAGTGGCCGCAGCTGCGCGTCGTGCGGCTGCGCGCCAACTCCGGGCACCAGGCCGCGCTGTCGGCCGGGCTCGCGCGCGCCCGCGCCCGGGCGGGCGTCGTGACGATGGACGCCGACCTGCAGGACCCGCCCGAGGTGCTCCCCCGCCTGCTGGCGGCCGCCGGCCGCGGGCACGACGTCGTCTACGCCGTCCGCGAGGACCGTTCCGTGGACTCCCGCCTCAAGCGCGTGAGCGCGGCGGCGTTCTACCGGCTCGTGCGCACGCTGGGCGGCCGCGCCCCCGAGCAGGCCGGCGACTTCCGCTTCACCCACCGCACGGTCGTGGACACCGTGCTGCAGCTGCCCGAGGCGCACCGCGTGCTGCGGCTCGTGATCCCCGAGCTCGGGTTCAGCTCCACCACGGTCGGCTACGCCCGCGAGGCCCGCAGCGCGGGCCGCACCAAGTACCCGCTGACGCGGATGCTGCGGCTGTCCCTGGACGCCATCACGGGGTCGTCCACGGCCCCGCTGCGGCTGGCCTCGTTCTTCGGCCTCGGCGGGGCGCTGCTGACGTCCCTGCTGCTGCTCTACGCGCTGGTGTCGTTCGGCCTCGGCCAGACCGTCCCGGGGTGGACGTCGACGCTCGCCGTCGTCGCCGGGGTCGGGACGCTGCAGCTGCTGTGCCTCGGCGTGCTGGGCGAGTACGTGGGCCGGCTGTACGTCCAGCTGCAGCAGCGACCCACGTACCTCGTCGCGAGCGACTCCCTCGACGACCCGGGCTCGTGAGGACGCTCAGACGCGCACGTGCCCGTCGCCGAGGACCTGCCACGTCGTCGTCGTGAGCTCGGCCAGGCCCATCGGGCCGCGGGCGTGCAGCTTCTGCGTGGAGATGCCGACCTCGGCCCCGAGGCCGAACTCGCCGCCGTCGGTGAAGCGGGTGGAGGCGTTGACGGCCACCACGGCGGAGTCGACGGCCGCGCAGAAGTAGTCGGTGACGCGGACGTCGGTGGCCAGGACGGCCTCGGTGTGCGCCGAGCTCCAGCGCCCGATGTGCTCCACGGCGTCCTGGACCGAGTCGACGACACCGACCGCGATCTCCAGGCCGTGGAACTCCGCCGCCCAGTCGGCGTCGCTCACGGGCTGCACGGGGACCCCGGCGGCGCGCGCGGCCGTGGTCGAGCGCTCGTCGGCGTGCAGGACGACACCCGCCTCGTGCAGCGCGGTGAGCAGCGTCGGGAGGAAGTCGGTCGTCAGGGCCGCGTGGACGAGGACCGTCTCGGCGGCGTTGCACACGCTGGGCCGGGAGGTCTTGGCGTTGAGGACGACGTCGACCGCCTGCCGCAGGTCCGCCGAGGCGTCGACGTAGACGTGGCAGTTGCCCACCCCGGTCTCGATGACGGGCACCGTCGCCTCGCGCACGACGCGCTGGATGAGGTCCGCTCCCCCGCGCGGGACGAGCAGGTCGACGAGCCCGCGCGCCGTGAGCAGGACCCCGACGCCGTCGCGGCCGTGCTCGTCGATGCTGGTGACGGCGTCGGCGGGCAGACCAGCGGACTCCAGGGCCCCGCGGACGACGTCGACGAGGACGGTGTTGCTCTCCAGGGCCGCCGACCCGCCGCGCAGGACGACGGCGTTGCCGCTCTTGAGCGCGAGGACGGCCACGTCGACCGTCACGTTGGGCCGGGCCTCGTAGACGACGCCGAGCACGCCCATCGGCACGCGCAGCTGGCGCACCCGCAGCCCGTTGGGCAGCGTCGAGCCGCGCACGACCTCGCCCACGGGGTCGGGCAGCGCGGCGACCTCGCGGACGGCGGCGGCGATGGCGGCGATGCGCGCGGGGTCGAGGGCCAGGCGGTCGAGCAGGTGCTCGGAGGTCCCCTCCGCGCGACCACGGGCGAGGTCGAGCTGGTTGGCCGCCACGATGCGGTCCGTCGCCGCCTCGAGCGCGTCCGCGATGGCTTGCAGCGCAGCGTCCTTGGTGGCACGCGTGGCGACCCGCAGCGGTCGGGAGGCGATCTTGGCGCGACGGCAGACGGCCAGGACGGCGTCCTGCAGCGAGGTGTCGGGGGTCGCGGCGACGGTCATGCCGACCAGCCTAGCCGCGGACCCTGATTGTTCAACAATGTTTCCCCGGCGTCGCGCCTCACGACGTCGGCGACACCTCCGATCGTCGAGGTGGCACCACTTCCCAGCTCTCCGGCCCCAGCCTGTGGCACTCGCCGGCCACCACGGAGGGGACCTCACCTGCGCCAGGCGAACCGTGAGCAGGGACGGGCGGCCACGAGCGACCACGGGCGGGCGAGCGGCCCCCCGGAGCCGTCGCGGCTCACCCCCACCGCCGACGTCACGCCCCTGTCGATGGCCGCGGCGGCACCGTCCGTTGGAGTGGCACGTTCCGACCCACTCATCTGCCCTGAGTTCAAGGGGTCGACGCAACACCTGACGCGAGGGCAGCTGTCCAGATGAAGGCTGCGTCAGCAGTCTGGTGAGCGGCGCTCTGTTGTCGTGAGCAACGAACACGGCGGGACCCGCGACACGCCTCCAGTGAGCAAGCGACCTTGGCGGAAGTCGGCTGACACGCCCGGACGCTCTCTCTTCTCGGGTTGCCTCATGAGCGGAGCGGCCCTCATCGCGTGGTTCCTGCTCGTGACCGACGTCCGCCAGCGGGCATTCCACCTGTTCTTCGCCGTCTTCTGCAGCGTTCTGGCAGCTCGCTGGCTGATCACGGCCATCGCAGACTGGTCGCAGCCGGACTGACCCACGTCCGGGCGCCCAACGATTCGAGTGTGGTCATGAGCTCTCGCCCCACGACTTCACGGTGATCCCGCGAACCGAGCAGTCGATGGTCGTTGGTGCCGGGTGGACCGGCCGCCACGGTGACGTGGTCGTCAACCGCTCTCGGAGCTCACCTCCTGCAGCATCTCCAGGGTCTGCGCAGCGGGGTAGTCCGCGAAGGTGCGGTAACGACCGCGGTGGTAGCAGTCCCAGTAGCTCATGGCCCGCTGCCGGTTCAACTCCATGAACCCGGGGTTCTCGCGGGCACACCGGACGTACCGCGCCCGCTGCCACGATCCGGGAGCCGCCACCTCCCTCAACCCCGCGTGCACGTCGTGGACGATCTCCAGGACGTACTCACCCAGCAGTGCCAACACGTAAGGGGCCACCCACGACCGATCGACGTCGATGATCTGCTGCAGGTGCGCTTGACGGACGAACCCGTCGTGGTGGCGAGTGAGGGCGCAGTGCGCCATGAGGCGCGCGTCCGCCTCGTAGGTGGCGATCAGTTCCATCGGAGGGGCGGACTCGTAGATGCGGTCAGGGATGCGCAGCAGCTCGCCGTCGACGAAGACCTCTCGCCAACGGCGGGGATGCTGGTCGTTGAGCACCTCCGCAACCTGCGCCACAGCCGGATTCATCGACGCCGGAAACGCCTGCTGCACGACGTCCGTCAACGACACCTGCTCGCGGCGTTGCTCTCCTGCCTTCCCGGTCACGTCGGCCGACCTTGCCAGGGCGAGGAGGGCTGCGCGAGGAGCAGCAGCCTGCACTCCTCCCGTCGGGCGAAGGGCACCTTCCGGTCATCCCGCGGTGTGCGCGTTAAGAGTGGCCCCGTGTTTCACCACGTGGGGGAAGTCGTCGGCGCCGGTCTCGCACCTGTGCCTCAGGGAGATGGGGTCAGAGGAATGAACGCCGAAGTGGTGGTGAGTTCTGCGCGCTGCGGGGCGGAGTTCGTCGGTGCTGCGGGCGTGAAGTGGCCGAGCTCGGCGCCGGCGCCACCCTTCGGTCGAGTCGCAGCCTCACGTCGCTTCCGCAGGAGCATGGCGGCCAACGTGAACAGGATGCCCGCCGCTGCCCAGATCCCCAGCCGGATGATGGGAGCCGAGACGGCTGCGCCGTCGAAGTACTGAACCGAGCGGAGGAGGTCCAGAGCGCCGCCCTGGGGGAAGACGTAGTAGAGAGCCTGGAAGAAATCGTTGAGGACGTGGATGCCGAGCGGGCCTCCGGAAGAGGTGTTGCCGAGGATCACCAGAGCGAGGGTCATGACCAGCGCCGCGTTCATCCCCCCGAGAGCAGCGACTCCCGTGACGGCTCCCCCGATGGCCACGCCCGTCATCCACAGGACCGCGAACACCGCCCCGGGCTCGACGGTCACCGCGCCCAGAGCGGAGTCGATCCACACGGTGATCAGTCCGGCGAGGACTCCCGTGTAGAGCACGAGGACGACGCTGCGCTCGACGAAGGTCGCCGCCGTGTCGACCGTGCCGAGGATGCGCCCGAACACCGTCGCGCCGAGCGCTGCGCCCAGGCCCACGAAGAGGATCGCGTAGAACTCCACCGATCCGACCGGGTCCTTCGCCGGTAGGGGGGCGAGGTCGGTGGTCGTGTTGGTGGCGGACAGTTTCGCTGCGATGGAGGTGCCGATGCCGGAGATCGCCTGGCCGAGGCCACGGCCCCCACCGCTGGCGATGTAGGTGCTCACCACGGCGTTCTCTCCCGGAGCGGGCAGGACGAGTGCGCCGTCCACGTCTCGGTCGAGCACTGCATCGCGCGCGTTCGCAGCAGAGGTGACGACCGTGAGCTCGAGTGAGCCCTGCTGCTCGAGCGCGACGATCGCGTTGGCGTCACCGGTGACCGCGAGGTGGACGTTGTTGGGTGTCGGGTTGCCGAACGCGCTCGAGTAGCTCGTCAGCATCGCCATCGCGAGGAACAGGATCGCGACCGCGCCGAGGATCAGGTTCCGGTAGTGGTGGGCCGATCCCGGGTGCTGCGCAGACTCTGCCCGCCGAGGTGTCGACTCGATCACGTGCGTCATGATGTCCTTTACGATTGTCCAGTAGATGACAAACGTACATTAGTGGTCAGGCTCTGGCAAGATGCGCCCATGTCGCAGGCCACGAACACACTGCCGCCCGAGGCGCACCGGGTGGATCCACGCGTCACCCGGACCCGCGCCGCCCTCATCCGCGCGTTGGCGGCACTGGTGTCTGAGTCGCCGAGAGGTGAAGCGATCTCGATGAGCGCGGTCGCGCAGCGGGCAGGCCTGAGCCGGCAGGCCCTGCACAACCACTACGCCAACGTGGGCGACCTCGCGACGGATCTGTGGATCAGTCGCCTGCTGGAGAACCAGCTGCCCCTCGAGGAGAGCGCCGCGAACCTCGCTCAGGCCCTCACCGACGCCGTCGCGCAGCGCGGGATCGAACCCCTGCTCAGCGCAGGACGAGCCGATCGCGAGTTCTTCGACAAGCTCCGCGCCGTCCCCCGCGGCGAGCGTGTCGGCGAGGTCATCGCAGCAGCCGTCACCACCTGGTTGACGGAGTCGGATCGCGATCATCATCGCCCGGACATCGCCCTCACCGGTGACGCGCGGATCTTCGCGATCGGCGGGATGGTGGCACTGGTGTCCACGTGGCAGATGGCCGACTCCCCGCCGAGCACCGCCGCGCAGGTCGCGACGCTCCGCACGCTCGCTGCCGCTGCCGCTGCCGCTGCCGCCTGAACCCTGCGGGGCCGGGATCACGGGGTGCTGCGGCACTGTCCCGTCCGGAACCGAAGGCCCCGGACGGGAGGCACGTCAGCCGTCGTAGGCGACGTAGTGCAGCTCTGCGTCTTCTCGTTCCTCGTGCAGCTTCACGTACGACTGGGCGATGACCGCGGGCTCGGCGTCAGGGCGACCACCACCGATCAGAGCGGTGATGGCGACGAACGCGACGTAGACCCCCTGCTCCGCGAGCGCGGCGTGGAGGTTGAGTGTCCAGTTCCGCAGTCCCGCTGCGGCGATGTTGACGTTGCCGCGCACAGGCGTCGGAGCGAGAGAGCCGCCACCGGTGGTGACGAGGACCGTTCCGGCCTTGGCGGCGATCATGTCCGGCAGGACCGCGCCGATGGCGGCGAGGGCGCCCCCCAGGTAGAAGTCGATCTGCGGCTGCAGGTTCTCCATCGTCACGTCCAGGGCGTCGACGGACTCCAGCGTCCGGTCCGCCGGGGAGAACTCCAGTACGTCGATTCGGCCCAGCGTCTCCCGGATGGACCTGATCGCGCTCCGTACCGTGTCGGGCTCGCTGACGTCAGCAGCGAACCCGCGAGCCTGGATCCCCTCGCCGGCGAGGGTCTGGGCGAGGGTGTCGAGCTTGGCTTGGTCGCGAGCCACGAGGGCGACGTCGAAGCCCTTTCGTCCGAAGGCCCGGGCGATCTCCAGGCCCAGACCCGGACCGGCTCCGATGATGGTGATGAGGGGCATGGTGCGTCCTTCCGTGGCCACCGCAGGGCCGGGTGCGTTCGGGTGCGGTAAGTTGAGACCGTTCTCAACTCCGCCGAGCTTAACTTGAGACCGGCCTCACTTTCCACTGGAGTCGCCGTGCCCCCCCCGCCTGGCCTACGTCGAGACGCACAGGCGAACCTCGAGAAGCTTCGCGTGGCGGCCCTGGCGGTGTTCTCGCAGCGGGGACTGTCCGCTCCTCTGGAGGACATCGCCCGCGAAGCCGGGGTGAGCATCGGAACCCTCTACAACCGCGTCGGGTCCCGAGAGGAACTCATCGACGCCGTGGTGGACGACATCGCCGGCGAGAAGCTCCGCACGCTCAGGGAGCGGACGCTGAGCCGGGACTCGCCCCGCGCACGGCTGGAGACGTTCATCCGCGAGATGATCGACCTGCAGCTCAGCGACCCGGCCATGAACGACGCCATGCTGCGGCGCTACCCCGACGCCGTGCTCCTCATCAACGCCCGTGAGCGCTCCATGGCCCTCGGGGCAGAGCTCGTCGAGAACGCCCACTCCGCCGGCGTGCTCGCGCCGGACTTCACCCCCGATGACCTCATGGCCTTGTTGTGGATGGCAGGAATGGCGAGCCACGACCCCGCCGCTCCGGACGGCTGGCGTCGAGTCGTCGACCGCAGCATCTCCGCCGCCTGGACCGGATGACTCAGGCCGACCGGACCCGGTGTCGCACTCGGCGATGGTCGCGGCGTCTTCCCAGGACTCCACGGTCCTCCCGCAGTGCGCACGGTCATCCCGCGTGGTGCGCGGTCTCGAGCTGGCACCGACGTCGCCGACATGACGAGTTGCGAGTGTTACTTCGGCTGTCGAGTGGGTACGGTCGATCGCTCAGCAGCGGTCGCCTTCAGGCGACCGGCAGTGGATGGGAGACCTCCGCCGCTCCGTCCGGGACCCAGCGCAGCACATCGCCCGGCTGGCACTCCAGCACCCGGCAGATCGCGTCCAGGGTCGAGAACCGCACCGCCTTGGCCCGTCCGTTCTTCAGCACCGCCACGTTCGCCGGCGTCAGGCCGATGCGGCGGGAGAACTCACCCACCGACATCTTGCGCCGGGCCAGCATCACGTCCAGGTCGACGACCACCGCCATCAGACGACCTCGGCCATCTCGCGCTGCAGCACCGTTGCCGAGACCAGCAGCCCGCGCATGACCAGCATCAGCAGGACGAAGCACGCTCCACCGACCAGGGAGGCGGCTTGGACGACCAGCGCGAACGGGCCCCCGACCCCGACCCAGCTGACCAGGTGCGTCACGGTGCCCACCGTGACGACGGTCCCCACCGCTGCGGCGGCGACGATGACGTCCACCCACCGCAGCGCCGCCGGGTCGAAGATCCACCCCTGGTCGACCATCGCCAGCAGCTTCCACACCGCGACCAGCGCGGCCTGCACGCACGCTAGGACCACGATCACCGCGATCGTGTACGGCACCGCCAGGTGGGCCAGCTCGGGGTACATCTGCGCTGACTGCGACGCGGCGACCGGGGCGTAGACCACCTGCCCGAACGCGGCACCGGCGCCGAGGAGGACCAGGCAGAGGCGTACGGCGCTGATGACGTTGGCGTTCACCTATTGATGATCAGCCGCTACCTATCGAAAAGCAATAGCTAGCGAGGTGAGGTCCATATGGAACGACCTCGCGGTCATCCCGCGGTGCGCGCGAAGCGCACGGTCATCCCGCGGCTAGGGCTGATCGGGTGACGGTGCCCGGTTCGACAAGCCGGGCGATGGTGTCCTCACCACACTTCAGTCGTGCTGACGCAACGCTGGCTCCAAGCGCCATGGTGGGTGCTCTCCCTTGCCCAAGGCGCCCTGTTCACCATCATCTTCGCCGCCGGCACCGCCTTGACCGAGCAACGACCATTCGGCTCTGCTCTGCCCGCCTCCCTCATCGCCGGGGTCATCTTCGGTGCCCTCATGGGCCCCAAGAGCGCCCGCCTGCGCCAGGACATGCTCACCGGCCTGCCAGCGGCTTCCCCTAAGCAGCGCGCAGCCGGGATGCGCGCCGCCCGACGTGGTCCTGCCCCCACCGATCCGGCCGTTCGGCAGGTCGCCGTCCACATTGCCGAGCAGCGTCTGGCGTTGACGTTGCGAGGGCAGCGGCGACAGCTGTTGATCTTCGGGCTGGGCACGATGGGCTACGCAGCGGCAAGCACGTGGTGGTCGCGGTGGTGGCTCATCGGCACCGCCGTCTTCTTCGCCTTCTTCGTCACCTCACTGCACGAGCCCAGACGCTGGCTGCGGCGACTGGCGATCCTGACTTGCTCCTGAGCCGCCACCTCACGGTCATCCCGCATTGTGCGCGATCATTCTGCCGTGCAGAACATCTCGCAGAGACGCAGACGACTCATCTTGGGTGCCACCTTCGCAGTCATCGGTCTCGGCACGTTCGGCGGCGGTCTGATCGCAGGGCTGGCCGGCGAGAGGTGGACTTGGTCACCTGTCACGCGCGGTCTGGTGTGGGGCGCGATCAGCGCTGCGACCATCGTCGCCTGGTGGCTTTGGATCAGGCGTCGCCTCTAGCCCGATGGCGCACTTCACGCGACCCGCGCGGTGCGCAGCGCACGGTCATCCTGCTGGTCGCGCGGAGGCGCCCTCGTGCCGCGACCCGAGCGCCCTCACCGACAGCCGCCCCCGCGGAAGGCCACACCGCAAGCCCACGCCGGAGCCCACAGCTCACTGGACCACGACACCCTGAGCCTGCAGGACTCGCCACGCCCCTTCCTCCCGCACCCACGTCCGCGTGTACGCCATAACCGCATCCAGCCTCGAACCCCAGGCTTCACCCCTCAGGTGGAGCCGAACGCGGGTGAGCCCGACATCACCCAGGTCCGTGACCGACCGGTCGATCTCGATGACCTCACGCAGGCGGAGCGCGCCAGAACGGTGAGCCTCCAGGTCGGCTTCTTTGCCCACCTCAGCGCCATCTGGCCCCACGAAGACGACGTCGGAGTGCAGGAGCGCGTCCAAGGCCGTCACATCACCCGCCCGCAGGGCGTCCTGAAGCCTGCTCTCCGCAGCGCTCAACGTCTTGTCGGTCGATGTGGCCACAGCGGCCAAGGTAGTGGCCAGCGCCAGGTCAGCCGTATCGCGACGACGTCTCGCACATGTCGCCGATCCATCGCTCTTGACGATGTTCAGACGCGATCATGGTGTGCCGCGGCTTCACGGTCATCCCGCAGACCAGCAGGTCGTCGACCGTCCGCACATGGCGAAGAGCGAGTTCAGTCATCGACTGAGGGAAGGTGGTCGGACCATGGACGAGCTGAATGCTGAGGACCACGACTCCATCCGCCGCGCAGGTCAGGAGCTCCACCGACAAGGTTGGAGAACGGTCTTCACCCTGGACGAAATGATGCGGAAGTGGACGTGGTTCGTCGGAGCCGTGGAGAGGGGCTACACGGACAACGTCTTCGAGTACATCAACGACAACATGTGCAGGGACTGGATCGAGAAGGCCTGGCCACTGCTCACCGAGCGCGTCCGCACTGCTCATCAGCTTGAGCTCGAGACGTTGGACACACGCTTCCGTGCTGCTACACGCGAGGACGTCGACAACGCACTGCAGATCAGAGGCTTCAGCGGCTACTGGTGGCAGCGGCGGCTACCGCTGCGGCGCATCGGCGAGTTCGCCAGGGGCGTCGGCGACCCCACCGACTGACCGCTCATCCCGGCTGCGGTCGACGTCACGGTCATCCCGCACTCAGTGCGCTGTCCCTTCCAGGCCCCAGCCGACCGGGTCAGCCATCCACGCCTCCAAATCGGCCGCCGTCCGGAAGCGCCACCGCACCCAGCGCGCCTCCTCATGCGCTCGCACCAAGACGTCACCGGGGCGGAGAGTCGGCAACGAGTACAGAGAGGCGTCGACCTCGACCAGGTGCCCGAAGTGGCACACCAGCACGTCCTCCTCGCCTTCGTCGGTGCGCGGGTAGGCGAACAGGGCGCCGTAGTCGTCAGACGCATCCGCCGGGTCCAGATGAAACCGCCCTAGCACCGCGACGAGCTCGCCGGCAGCCGCCAGCGCGGTCGTCGTCACGGGTTCCTCCGGAGTAGGGGTAAGGCCCGGCTGTCGCTTCCACGGCCACTTCACCTGACCACGGTGGCAGCTCCGGCAGCTCAGCCCATGCCGGCGCCACCTCACGGTCATCTCGCGGTGCGCGCGAAGCGCACGGTCATCCCGCGATCCGTCGCATGCTGGATCCCAGTCACGACCCAACCCCACGATGTAGCACAAGTGCTACCTTGGCTCCATGACAGTCGTCGGCCTTCGCGAGCTGCGCCAACAAGCCTCCGACCTCGTCCGTCGCGTCGAAGCAGGCGAAGAGGTCACCATCACCGTGGCCGGCCGAGCCAGCGCTCGACTCGTCCCCGCCAACGCACGGTCCTGGCGCACCTGGAGCGACATCGAAGAGCTCTTCTCCGGCCCCGCGGACCCGACGTGGGAGCAGGACCGAGACCTCATCGACTCCGAGATTCGCGACCCTTGGGAGCCGCGGTGAGAGCGGTCATGGACACCAGTGTCGTCATCGCCCGCGACATCGGTCCCCTCCCCGGAGAACTGGCCATCAGCTCCGCGACGCTGGCCGAACTGCACTTCGGCGTCCTGGTCACGACCGACCCGGCGGTCAGAGCTGAACGGTTGCGACGCCTGTCCCTCCTGCAACGACGGTTCGACGCCCTGCCCTTGGACGAAGCCGTCGCCGCCAGCTACGGGCACCTGGCCGCTGCGGTTGTCGCAGCGGGCCGGCAACCGCGCGCTCGAACGATGGACCTGCTCATCGCCGCAACGGCCCACGCACACGACGCTCGGCTCTACACCCGCAACGCCGCAGACCTCAAAGGCGCAGACCAGCTCATCGAGATCGTCTCGGTGTGACGAGCCCGGGCCCGTGAGCACGACGATTGCGCGGTCATCCCGCGTTCTGCGATCAGCACTGGAGGTCAGCAGCAGGTCCTCGTCGTCACCGACCCAGCGCCCACCCGTCCACACACGACTCCCCCAGCTGCCGAGTCCGACGTGGTCAGGGTCTGGCGCACCGCCCGGGCAACACCTCGTCGTGAGCCGGACCGTCCCGGGGTCACCAGGGCGCGATGTCACCGATGAGGTCGAGGGAGCGGGCCCGGCGCGCGGGGCGGCGGTGCCGGGAGGCGGCCTGGGCCTCGACGCGGTGCTCCACCGTCGCGCGGTCGACGACCTCGATGCCCGCGACCGACCAGTTCGGCAGCCCCGCGCTCACCCGGTGCTCGGGCCACAAGCGCAGCGCCATGGCGGCCGCGTCGTCCACGTCGCGGGCCTCGTCCCAGTAGCGCAGCTCGGCGCGCGTCGCGCTGTACCGCACGCTCGAGAGGAAGGGGTGCTCGGTCAGCAGCCGGTCCAGGGCGGACCGCACCTCCGCCACGTCGGTCGCGTGCCCGGCCACCGTCAGCGTCACCGACCACAAGGGCATCGACTCGCCCACCACGGTCCCTTCCGTTCGCACCGGCCGCCGGTCTGCCTCAGCGTCCCAGGAGGACCAGGTGGTCCCGGTGCACGACCTCGCGCTCGTACGCCGGACCCCACTGCCGAGCCAGTTCGCGCGTCGTGCGCCCGAGCAGGTCCGGCAACTCCTCCGAGGAGTAGTTCACCAGCCCGCGCGCCACGGCGTGGCCGTTTCCGTCGACGAGGTCGACCGGATCACCCGCACGGAACCGTCCGGACAGGCCGACGACCCCCGCGGGCAGCAGCGAGGACCGGTTCGACCGCACCGCGCGCACGGCCCCGTCGTCCAGGACGAGCCGCCCCGCCGGGGCGGCCGCGTGCGCGAGCCACAGCTGACGTGTGCTGCGCCGGGCCGCCCGCGAGGCCGGCACCGAGAACCACGTCCCGACGTCGTCGCCGCCGAGGGCCTGCGCGGCCAGCGCGGCCGACGTCACGAGGGTCGGGACCCCCGCGGACGTGGCGATGCCCGCGGCCTCGACCTTCGTCGTCATGCCCCCTGTGCCGACGCCCGCCGCACCCGCCGACCCGACCGTCACGTCGGCCAGGTCCTCGGGCCCGCGCACGTGCGCGATGCGCCGCGCCCCCGGCTGCGAGGGCGGGGCATCGTAGAGGGCGTCGACATCGGAGAGCAGCACGAGGGCGTCGGCCCGCACGAGGTGCGCGACGAGCGCGGCGAGCCGGTCGTTGTCGCCGAAGCGGATCTCGTGGGTGGCCACGGTGTCGTTCTCGTTGACGACCGGTACGACCCCCAGGCTCAGCAACCGTTCCAGCGTGCGCTGGGCGTTGCCGTAGTGGGTGCGGCGCACGACGTCCTCGGCCGTCAGCAGGACCTGCCCGACCGTCAGCCCGGCGTGCCCGAAGGCGCGCGCGTACTCGGCGAGCAGCAGCCCCTGGCCGACGCTGGCGGCGGCCTGCTGGCTGGCGAGGTCGCGCGGGCGCTTGCGCAGCCCCAGGGGCGCGAGACCGGCCGCGATGGCCCCGGAGGAGACGAGGACGACGTCACCACCGCCCACCCGGCGGCGAGCCAGGACGTCGACGAGGGCGTCGAGCCGGGTCGCGTCCAGCCCACCGGCCGCGCTCGTCAGCGAGGACGAGCCCACCTTGACGACGACGCGGCGCGCCCCCGCCAGGTCCTGCCGGCGGACGACCGACGAGGACCCCGGGGCCGCGGACGCGGCCGTGGTGGATCCGCCCACGCCGCGTCCCTCAGTCCTCGTCGTCGGCGGTCCAGTGCCCGGCGAGGCGCTCGGTCTCGAGCTCGCCGCGGGCGGCGGCCTTGGCGGCGCGCCGTTCGCGCTCCTCCTCGCGCTTGGCCGAACGGGTGGGCCGCGACTGGTCCTCCAGGCGCAGGTCCGACCCGCGCTGCCCGAGCACCTCGGCACCCGCGACCATCGTCGGCTCCCAGTCGAAGACGACCGCGTTCGCGTCGTCGCCGATGACCACCTCGGCGCCCGGGGTCGCGCCCTTCTTGAAGAGCTCGTCCTCGACGCCGAGGCGCGCGAGGCGGTCGGCGAGGTATCCGACGGCCTCGTCGTTGTTGAAGTCCGTCTGGCGCACCCAGCGGCGCGGCTTCTCACCGCGCACGCGGAACCGGACCTGCAGGTTCTCGGGGTCGCCGTACTCCTCGCGCGTGACCGTGAAGCCGGAGGCGTCGACGGCGGGCGGGTTGAGGACGATCCGGGTGGGCACCGCCTCGGGGGTGGCCGCGCGGGAGGCGGCGACGAGCTCGGCCATGGCGAACGACAGCTCGCGCAGTCCCGTGCGGGCGACGGCGGACACGACGAAGACGGGGGCGCCGCGCTTCTCGAGGTCCTCGCGAACGATCTCGGCCATGTCGACCGCGTCCGGCACGTCGGCCTTGTTGATGACGACGATGCGCGGGCGGTCCTGCAGCGGCACCGTGCCGTCGTCGACGGTGTAGGCCGCGAGTTCCTTCTCGATCGCCTCGAGGTCGCTCACCGGGTCGCGGTCGGACTCCAGCGTCGCCCCGTCCAGGACGTGGACGAGCGCCACGCAACGCTCCACGTGGCGCAGGAAGTCGAGCCCGAGGCCGCGACCCTCGCTCGCGCCGGGGATGAGCCCGGGGACGTCGGCGACCGTGAAGCGGGTCGACCCGGCCTCGACGACGCCGAGGTTCGGGACGAGCGTCGTGAAGGGGTAGTCGGCGATCTTGGGTCGCGCTGCGGACATGGCCGCGACGAGGCTGGACTTGCCCGCGCTCGGGAAGCCCACGAGGGCGACGTCGGCGAGCGTCTTGAGCTCGAGCACGACGTCGGCGGCCTCACCCGGCTCGCCGAGCAGCGCGAACCCGGGCGCCTTGCGCTTGGTCGTCGCGAGCGCCGCGTTGCCCAGGCCGCCGCGGCCGCCGGGCGCCACGACGTAGCGGGTGCCGGGACCGACCATGTCGGCCAGCAGCTCCCCCGAGGACGACCGGACGATCGTCCCGTCCGGGACGCCGATGACGAGGTCGTCGCCCTCGGCCCCGCTGCGGTGGCTGCCCATGCCGAACCGGCCGTCGGGCGCGCTGCGGTGCGGGCGGCGGTGCAGGTCCAGCAGCGTCGTCACCTGCGGGTCGACCTCGAGGACGACGTCACCGCCGCGGCCCCCGTTGCCGCCGTCGGGCCCGCCGAGGGGCTTGAACTTCTCGCGGTGCACCGAGGCGCACCCGTTGCCGCCGTCACCGCCGGACGCGTGCAGCACGACGCGATCGACGAAGTGCGTCGACATGGTGTTCTTCTCCTCGAACTGGGGGGACGTGCGGGTGGAACGCACGAAGGGCGGACCGGATCACTCCGGTCCGCCCCTCGTGTTCACGACTCGTGCGTCGTCACTCGCCAGCGACGATGTTGACGACCTTGCGACCACGACGGGTGCCGAACTCGACGGCCCCCGGGATCAGCGCGAACAGCGTGTCGTCGCCACCGCGGCCCACACCCGCACCGGGGTGGAAGTGGGTGCCGCGCTGGCGGACGATGATCTCGCCCGCGCTGACGACCTGGCCGCCGAAGCGCTTCACACCGAGGCGCTGCGCGGCGGAGTCACGACCGTTGCGCGAGGAGCTCGCGCCCTTCTTGTGTGCCATCTGACGTCACGCCCCGATGCTGGTGATCTTGACGCGGGTGAGCTTCGCGCGGTGACCCTGACGCTTGCGGTACCCGGTCTTGTTCTTGTACTTGAGGATGGTGATCTTGGGGCCCTTGGCCTCCTCGACCACCTCGGCGACGACCTTGACACCCGCGAGCGCCGAAGCGTCGTGAGTGACGGTCTCGCCGTCGACGAGGAGCAAGGGCTGCAGCTGCAGCGTCTCCCCGCTGGCCACGGGGACCCGGTCGATGGTCAGCACGTCGCCGACCGAGACCTTCTCCTGCCGGCCGCCGGCGCGGACGATGGCGTACACCACAACGAACCCGTTTCTCTCGTCACGAACTGGAACGCCACCGGACCGCACACGCAGTCCGAGGCTCGCGCACGACGGCGCACCAAGGGGTAAGCGTACGGAACGCCTGCCCCCGGGGTCAAAACGACGCCCTCACTCCCCCGCCGGCGAGGCCGGCTCGGGGGCGGAGGTGTCCCGTTCCCGCCGGCCGGCCGCCGCGACGGCGGCGATGGCGGCGAGCACGGCGGAGTCCTTGGGCGGCTCCTCGCCCTTGCCCTCGGGGCCGCCCTCGGCCGCCTCGGCCCCCTCGGGACGGCCCGCGTCCTCGGTGGAGCGGTCGCGACCGCGGCGGCGACGGGACTTGCCCGAGCCGTTCCCGCTGCCGTTCGCAGCACCGCCGGTGCCCCCGCCGTTGTTCCCGCCGCCGGTGCCACCGCCGCCGCTGTTCCCGCCGCCCGAGGAGACGGGCTGCGGCTGCGGCGCGGGGTTCGCGTCGGCGGCCGCGTCGAGCTCCTCCAGGACGGCGGCCAGGCCCTGACCGGTGCGCTTGCGCGTCATCTGGACGAGGCCCAGCGACGTCACCTCGGCGACCTGGTGCTTGGTCCGGTCCCGGCCCAGGCACTCCACGAGCCGGCGCAGGACGAGGTCGCGGTTGGACTCCAGGACCATGTCGATGAAGTCGATGACGATGATCCCGCCGATGTCCCGCAGCCGCAGCTGCCGGACGATCTCCTCCGCGGCCTCGAGGTTGTTCCGCGTGACGGTCTCCTCGAGCGTCCCGCCGGCCCCGGTGAACTTCCCGGTGTTCACGTCGATGACGTGCATGGCCTCGGTCGGGTCGATGACGAGGGAACCGCCCGAGGGCAGCCAGACCTTGCGGCCCAGCGCCTTCTGCAGCTGCTCGTCGATCCGGTGGGCCGCGAAGACGTCCTGCGACCCCTCCCAGCGCTCGAGGCGCTCGCCGAGGTCCGGGGCGACGTCGGCGACGTACCCGTGGACGGCGTCCCAGGCCTGCTCGCCGGAGACGACGACCTTGGTGAAGTCCTCGTTGAACACGTCGCGGACGACGCGGACCGTGAGGTCCGGCTCGCCGTGCAGCAGCAGCGGCGCGTTCTTGCTCTGGGACTTGGCCTGGATGGCCTCCCAGGTCGCCTGCAGGCGCTGGACGTCGGCGCGCAGCTCGTCCTCGTGGACGCCCTCGGCCGCGGTGCGGACGATGACGCCCGCGCCCTGCGGCACGACCTCCTTGAGGACCTTCTTCAGCCGCGCACGCTCGGTGTCGGGCAGCTTGCGGGAGATCCCGGTCATCGACCCGCGCGGGACGTAGACCAGGTAGCGACCGGGCAGCGAGACCTGGCTCGTCAGACGGGCCCCCTTGTGCCCCACCGGGTCCTTGGTGACCTGGACGAGGACGGGGTCGCCCGACTTCAGCGCGGCCTCGATGCGCCGCGGCTGCCCCTCGAGCCCGGCTGCGTCCCAGTTGACCTCACCGGCGTACAGGACGGCGTTGCGGCCCTTGCCGACGTCGACGAACGCGGCCTCCATGCTCGGCAGCACGTTCTGGACGCGGCCGAGGTACACGTTGCCGACCATGGTCGTCTGCGCCTGCTTGGCGCCGTAGTGCTCGACGAGGATGCCGTCCTCGAGGACGCCGATCTGGGTGCGGTCGTCCTGCTGGCGCACGACCATGACCCGTTCGACGGCCTCGCGGCGCGCGAGGAACTCGGCCTCGGTGAGGATGGCGCGCTTGCGGCCGGCCTCGCGGCCCTCGCGGCGGCGCTGCTTCTTGGCCTCGAGCCGGGTCGAGCCGCGCAGCGCGGTGATCTCGTCCTCGCCCGTGCCAGGAGTGCTCGCGGCGGCCGTGCTGCGCGGACGGCGCGGTTCGCGGACGCGGGTGACGGTGTTCGGCGGGTCGTCGCCGGCGACGTCCTCGGACTCGCCGGAGCCCCCGCGACGGCGACGACGGCGACGGCGGCGCGAGGAGCCGGACTGCTCGTCGCCGTCCTCGGAGCCTTCGGCCGCGTCGTCGGAGTCCTCGTCGTCCTCGGCGGAGCCGCCGTCGGTGGTGGAGTCCTCGGCGTCCGGGTCGTCGCGCTCGTCCCCGCCGTCGCGGCCGCGGCTGCGACGGCCGCGGCCCCCGCGGCGACGACGACGGCGCGGTGCGCCACCGTCCTCGTCGCGCGTGTCGTCGTCGTCCTCGTCGGACTCGTCGTCCTCGTTCTGGTCCTCGGCGTCCTCGTCGTCGTCCGCCTCGTCGGCGTCCTCGGTCTGCGGGCGGCGCACACCACGGGAACGACGCAGGTCGCGCAGGCTGTCGAGCACCTCGTCGTCGCGCGAGCGCACGTCGTGGGTGGTGTCCTCGAGGTCGTCGACCTCGTCGACCTGGTCGCCGTGCTCGTCCGCACGGGCCGCGGGCGGCGGGCCCGCGGGGGCGGAGGCGCGACGGCGACGCGAGGGGGTCTCGGCGTCCGGGGCCTGGAAGAAGAGAGCCGTCGCGCGGGCCGCGGCGTCGGTGGTCCGCTCGGGGGTGGTCTCGGCGACCGCGTCCCGGCGGCGGGCGCCGCGGGCGAAGCCGGCCGCGCGCACCAGGACCGGGTCGTCCATGAGGTCGGAGGGCTCGGTCGGCGCCTCCGCGGGGGTCTCGACCGGGGCGTCGACGGGGGCCTCGAGGGGGGCCTCGACGGGGGCTTCCTCCACGGGCGCGTCGGCGGCGGCCGCGACGACCGGCTCCACGGCGGGTTCCGCGGCGGGGGTCTCCACGGGGGCCGGCGTGCCGGCCGACTTGCGCGCACGACGCCGACGCGGGGGCGCGGTGACCTCCACCGGGACGTCCTCGGCGGGGGTGTCGGCAGGGGCGGCGACGGCACCGGTCTCCGCGACTGCCGGGATCTCCGCGACTGCCGGGGTCTCCGCGACTGCCGGGGTCTCCGCGACTGCCGGGGTCTCGGTGCGCGCTTCGGCGGCGGGCGTCTCGGGCGCCGCGACCTTGCGGACGGCGCGGCGGGCCCGTCGCCGCGGGGCGGGAGCCTCCGCGTCCGGGGTCACCTCGGGGGTCGCCTCGGGCGCGGGCTCGCTGGCGACGTCCGGGGTGACCGGGGTCTCCGCCACGGGGGCGGCGACCGCTGCGCCGTCACTGGTGTTCTCGGCGGTGGTCTCGTCGGTGGTCGCGTCCACGTGGGCGGGCGGACCGGCCGGCCTGCTCGCGGCGCGACGGCGGCGGGGCCGCGTCGCCCCGGTGCCCGTCGCGGACGCGGTCGTCGCGCCGTCGGTCGTCGTGTTCTCGTCGGGTGTGCTGGTCACGGGTGTGCTCCGCTTCGCCCGCAGCTTCCGCGCCACCGGTCGTCCCCCGCGGACGCTCGGGCGTCCTTGTCGGAATCGCCGGGCGGGTCGACCCGCACCCGACGGAAGTCCTGGTGCACCGGAGGGGTCGCGCGACGCGTGCTCCCCCCGGAGCCGCCGGCGGTCGTCGTCAGGGGAACGGGCCGGGGCGCCAGCGAGGTCCTTCCACCAGACCGCGGCGCTGCCCGGGACCCACGCACCAGGCGACGGTCTCGACGGCGGGCCGCCCGCCCGGTGTCGGGGAACGCGCGACCGTCTTCAGTGTGGCACAGCCCGGTGCCGCACAGCCCGCCCGCCGTGACCCTGCGCACTCGCGCCCACCGCCGGCGCCTCTCGGAACGTTCCCGGAAGGGCAGGGGGTCCGCTACGCTGCGACCAACACCATCCAGAGTGGCCGAGAGTCCTGGCTCGACGACGCCACAGCAACCACCGCGTGAGCGGCAGGTGCTCCCGCCAGGGACGATGGAGGACTCGCGATGCACAGCCGTACCCGTCTGACCCGGCGTTACCACGTCGACCTCGCGCGCACGGCCTCGATGGTCTGTCGCCCGGGCTCCTCGGCGCACCAGGGGACGTCAGCCGCAGCCTGACCGGCCGCCGCACGTCCCCGGGGCCATCGCCCCGCCCTCCCCGCACCGCACGAGCGCGCCGTTCCGCGCGCACCCCCCGACGGACGTCCCGTCCGCCTACCCCCGGAGCACCGCCATGTCCGCGCCCCGTCGCACCCCCCTGCCCCAGCCCGCCCCGTCGGCCGCCGCCCGCCTCGTCGCCAGCCGCCGCCGCATCCTGTCCGGCGCCCTCGGGGTCGGCGCCCTGGCCGCCACCGGCACCCTCGCGGCCTGCGGCGAGGGGTCCGCCGCGTCGGGTCTGGCCGCGCAGAAGGCCGTCGACCTCAAGGGCGCGACGCTCAAGCTCATGGTCAACCAGCCGCACGTGCTGGCCTTCACGGACCTGCTCGGGAAGAAGTTCGCCGACGAGTTCGGCGGCAAGCTCGATGTCACGGCCGTCCCCTACGACCAGCTGACGAGCAAGCAGATCCTCGACGTGCAGGGCGGCGACGGCGAGTTCGACGTCTTCGACTACTTCTACTTCGGCCTGGGCGAGCTGGTGAACGCCGACGCCCTCGTCGACCTCACCGAGTGGATCGGCGCCAACGGCGAGATCGGCACGGACGACTTCCTCCCGTCGATCTACGACCCGTACACGCTCATCGACGGCAAGCGGTACGGCCTGCCCTTCGACGGCGACACCCACGTCCTCTACTACAACGCCGAGGTCTTCGAGCGGTACGGCGTGGAGCCGCCGAAGACCTGGGACGAGTACGACGCGGCCGCCGAGAAGATCACCAAGGACTCCGGCGGCGCGGTCTACGGCGCCATCGTCGAGGGGCAGCAGGTCCCGATGATCCTGGGCTGCTCCTTCATCAACCGTCTCGCGGGCTACGGCGGGACGCTCGTGGACTCCGACGGCAAGCCCGCCTTCGCGGGCGAGGAGGGCCTCGCGGCGCTGCAGCACCTCATCGACGTCTCCCCCTCCGCCCTGCCGACGCCGCTGCAGACGGGCTTCGACCAGGCCAACTCGGCCTTCCTGTCCGGGCAGGGCGCCATGCTCGACACCTGGACCGACCTCGGCCTCAAGGCGCAGGACCCGTCGAGCTCGAAGATCGTCGACAAGTGGGGCGTCGTCACGCTGCCGGTCGGCGGGAAGAACACGACGCCGCGCACGGCCCTCGACGCGGGCTTCGGCCTCGGGGTGTCGAGCGCCTCGAAGCAGCAGGACAAGGCGGCGGCCTTCGTGGAGTGGGCGACGAACAAGGAGAACAACCTCCTGCTCGCCTCGACCGCCGGTTCGGGCATCGACCCGGCCCGCAAGTCGGTGCTCGACGCGGACTCGTACGCGCAGGCGGCCGGCAAGGCCACCGACGTCATCCGCGAGGGCCTGGACGGCACGCCGCTGGCGTGGCCGAGCCGGCAGGGCGCCCCGAAGGCGCTGCAGGACCTCGTCGACCAGCTGGCGCTCGCGATCCAGGGGCAGACGCCGCCGCAGGCCGCGCTCGACAAGGCCGCGGAGAGCTGGGAGAAGGAACTCGGATGACGCAGCTCGACGAACAGCGCGGGGAACGGACGCGGGCCGGGGTCCCGAGGCCCCGCCGCGGATCCGCTCCCGGAGGCCGGCGGGCGGTCCCCGGCCGGCACCGGCCCGGGCACGTCTCGACCTGGCTGGCGGCGCCCAGCCTGGCCGGGCTCGCCCTCATGCTCGTCTACCCCACGCTGTTCGTCGTCGCGCTGGCGGTGACGAAGTCCTCGCTGGCCCGACCGCTGCAGCGGTTCACCGGGACGGAGAACTTCGTGGACGCGTGGGGGTCCCTCGCGTTCGCCGGCTCCCTGGTCCGGTCGGTCGTGTTCGCCGTCGTCGCCGCCCTCGCGGCCACGCTGATCGGCGTGCTGCTGGCCCTGCTGCTGCACGCCCGCGGGACGCGCTTCGGCGTCGTCGGGACGGTCCTCCTGCTACCGCTCGTCACCCCGCCCGTCATGGTCGGGGTGGCGTGGAAGCTCATGCTCGCCCCCGTCGGCGGCGCGTTCGGCGGGTTGTTCTCCGCCCTGGGGTTCCCCGGGGCGAACCCGTTGGGCGACAGCGTGGGTGCGTTCGGCGCCCTCGTCGTCATGCACGTCTGGCAGTGGACCCCGCTCGTCACGCTGCTCGTGTTCGCGGCACTGCTCGGGGTTCCCGAGGAACTGCGCGAAGCGGCCGCCCTCGACGGGGCCGGCGCGTTCCGGTCGTTCACGAACGTCGTGTGGCCCGTCGTCGCGCCGAACGTGTTCTCGGTGCTCCTGCTCGAACTCGTCATCGGGCTCAAGGTGTTCGACCTCGTGACGGTCGTGACCCAGGGCGGGCCGGGCGTCTCCACCATCGTCTCCAGCTTCGAGATCTTCAGGACGGGCATGCGCGGCAGCTACGAGATCGGCACGGCGGCGGCGGAGACCCTCGTCTTCGGCCTCGTCGTGGGTGTCCTGACCACCGTCGTCACGCTGCTGCGGGCGCGCGCCGTGAAGGCCGACCAGTGAGCGCGACGACGGTTCCGAGCGCCCGGCGTGCGACGACCCCGGCGGCGACGTTGCGCCGCGGGGGGATCCGCGTCGTCCTCGCGGTCGTCGCGTTCGTGGCGCTGCTGCCGCTGCTGTTCCTCGTCTCGCTGTCGCTGCGCAGCGTCGACGACATCGCCAACGGCGGCTGGCTTCCCAGCGTCTTCGTGTGGTCGAACTTCTCGAAGGCGTTCTCGACGGTCCCGCTGTCGACGATGCTCGCGAACTCCTGGGTCGTCGCCGTCGGCGCGACGGTGCTGACCTCGCTCGTGGCGGTCCCCGCCGCGTACGTCACGGCCCGCGCCGGGGTGCGCGGGGAACGGCTGCAGACGGTGCTGCTCGCGAGCTACTGCGCGCCGCCGATCGTCGCCGTGCTGCCCCTGTACTACCTGCTCAAGCAGGCGGACCTGACGAACACCGCCATCGGGCTCGTCCTGGTCAACGGCCTGGCGAACGTGCCCGTCGCCGTCTGGCTGCTGGACGGTTTCGTCCGGCGCATCCCGGTGGAGATCGAGGAGGCCGGCTGGGTGGACGGGCTGTCGACCACCGGCGGCCTCGTGCGCCTCGTGCTGCCGCTGCTCGCCCCGGGCCTGGTGGCCGCGCTGCTCATCTGCCTGTTCCTGTCGTACAACGAGTTCCTCTTCGCCGTGTCGTTCTCCCAGAGCACCGACAGCCAGACCCTCCCGGTCGGGTTGTCCCTGTTCCAGGGCGACCGCACCGTGCAGTTCGGCCAGCAGGCGGCGGCCTCGCTCGTCGGGATCGTCCCGATGTACGTGCTCGCCGTGCTCGCCCAGAAGTGGCTCGTCGGCGGACTGTCCGCCGGCGCCGTCAAATGACCCGCCCCGAGATGGAGACCCCCGTGACCGAACCCCGCAGGGTGCACCTCAACGCGTTCGACATGACCTGCGTCGGGCACCAGTCCCCCGGGCTGTGGCGCCACCCGGACGACGAGTCCCACCGGTTCGACGACATCCGCTACTGGACGGAACTCGCCAAGCTCCTCGAACGCGGCAAGTTCGACTCCCTCTTCATCGCCGACGTCCTGGGGATCTACGACGTCTACCAGGGCGGCCCGGAGACGGCGCTGCGCGAGTCGACCCAGGTGCCCGTCGGCGACCCCATGCTCGCCGTCTCGGCGATGGGCGCGGTGACCGAGCACCTCGGGTTCGGCGTGACGGTGTCGCTGACCTACGAGCAGCCGTACTCCTTCGCCCGCAAGATGGCGACGCTGGACCACTACACGAACGGCCGGGTCGGCTGGAACGTGGTGACGAGCTACCTGGAGTCCGCGGCCAGGAACCTGGGCCTGTCGACCCAGATCTCCCACGACGAGCGCTACGAGCTCGGCGAGGAGTTCATGGAGGTCGTCTACAAGCTGTGGGAGGGCTCCTGGGAGGACGACGCCGTCGTCCGCGACGCCGAGGCCGGGGTGTTCACCGACCCCGCGAAGGTCCACCCGATCGAGCACCACGGGAAGTTCTTCGACGTCCCCGGCATCGGGTTGACCGCCCCCTCGCCCCAGCGCACCCCGGTGATCTTCCAGGCCGGCGCCTCCCCGCGCGGGATCGGGTTCGCCGCCCGCCACGGGGAGGCGATCTTCAACACCGCCACGCGCCCCGAGGTCATGCGGCCGTGGGTCGACCGGTTGCGCGCCCAGGCCGCGCAAGCCGGTCGCGACCCGCGCAGCGTCAAGGTCTTCACCCTCGTCACGATCATCACCGCCCCCACCGACGAGGAGGCGCGCGCCAAGTACGAGGAGTACGCGCAGTACGTCTCCTACGACGGCGCCCTCAACCTCTACGGCGGCTGGAGCGGCCTGGACCTGTCGAGCTACCCGCCGGACGAGCCGCTGGAGTACGCCGAGACGCAGGCCGTCCGCAGCGCCGTCGAGGCGTTCTCCACCGCCGACCCCGACCGCAAGTGGACCCCGCGCGACATCGCGAACTGGGTCGGCATCGGCGGGATGGGCGCGGTCGTCGTCGGGTCGCCGTCCACCGTGGCCGACGAGCTGCAGCGGTGGATGGAGGTCGGCGACGTCGACGGGTTCAACTGCGCCTACGCCATCACGCCCGGGACGTTCGAGGACCTCGTCGAGCTCGTCGTCCCCGAACTGCAGCGCCGTGGCGTCTACCCGACGGAGTACGAGGGCGAGACGCTGCGCGAGACGATCTACGGCAAGGGACAGGTCCACGTGCGCGACGACCACCCCGCGGCCGCCTTCCGCGCCTCGAACCGCTGACCCGACCAGAGAACCCCAGGAGACCCGCATGACCACCCGCGACCAGGCCCTCGACGCCGCCCGCGACGAAGTGTTGGACGCCGCCCGCGGCGTGGCGAACCACCTCGGCCTCGACGCCCTCGAACGCGACCGCGCGAACGCCGAGCCCTTCACCGAGGCCGAACTGCTGCGCAAGGCCGGGTTGCCGGCCGTCCTGCTCCCGACGTCCATCGGGGGTGCGGGGCTGCCGTGGTCGGTCGCGCTCGACGTCGTGAAGGAGATCGCCCGCACCGACGGGTCGATCGCCCAGCTCCTGGCGTACCACTACGTCAACGCGCACAACCTCGTCTGGGTGGCCGACGACGCGGGCCGGCAGCGGTGGGGGGTCCCGACCGCCGAGCAGCAGTGGCTGTGGGGCGACTCGGTGAACCCCGTCGACCCGGACCTGCAGCTGCGGCCGGACCCCGAGGTCGACGGCGGCTGGATCCTGTCCGGCACCAAGAACTTCTCCACCGGGGCGAGCGTCGGTGACGTCACCGTCGTCGGCGGCCTGACCGACGACGGCCGCGACCTCCTCGTCGTGGTCCCGCGCGAGACGCCGGGGTTCGTCAAGGGCGGCGACTGGGACAACCTCGGCCAGCGGTTGTCGGCGTCGGGGTCGGTGCGGTTCGAGGACGTGCGGATCGCCCCGGACGCCGTGCTGGGCTCGGCGTCGACGAGCGGGGCCTTCGGGTCCCTCGTCACCCCGGCCATCCAGGCGGCGTTCGGGCACTTCTACCTCGGGGTGACCCGCGGGGCGCTGGAGACGGCGGCGGAGTACACCCGCACGACGTCCCGGCCGTGGCTGCTGTCGGACGTCCAGGACGCCGTCGAGGACCCGTACGTCCTCGCCACCTACGGCCGCCTCGTCGCGCGGTTGCGGGCGGCGGAGGCCCTCGGTCGCAGCGTCGGGGAGTCCCTCTCGCAGGCCCACGCGCGCGGCGCCGACCTCACGTGGGCCGAACGCGGCGAGGTGGCCGAGGAGATCGCGGCCCTCAAGGTCGTCTCCTCCGACCTGGCCGTCGAGGCGACGTCGGCGATCTACGAGGTGACCGGCGCGCGGGCGTCGTCGAACAGGTACGGGTTCGACCGGTTCTGGCGCAACGTCCGCACCCACACGCTGCACGACCCGGTGCAGTACAAGGCGCGCGAGGTCGGCAACCACTTCCTCACCGGTGCCCACCCGGAGTTCACGCTCTACACCTGAGTCACACTGGTCCCGACCGTCCGACCCGTGCCTCCCCCCAGGTGACCTGTGACCGCTCCCCCACCCCCACCGGTCCGCGCCGTGGCCGGCCCCGACCCCCGGCGCGGCCGGTGGCGACGTTCCGCGCTCGTGCGGGCCGTCGTCGAACGCCGGCCCGCGACGGTCGGTGCCGTGCTCATCGCGGGGTTCGTGCTGCTCGCGCTCGCGGCGCCGCTCATCTCGCGGATCACCGGGCAGGACCCGTACACCTACGACAAGTTCGCCCTCGACCCCGCGACCGGGTTGCCGGCCGGGCCCCTGGGCGGGATCAGTTCCGAGCACTGGTTCGGGGTCGAACCCCTCACGGGCCGCGACGTGTTCGCGATGGTGGCGCACGGGGCGAGGACGTCGTTCCTCATCGGGGTCCTCGCCACGGCCCTCGCCGTCGTGCTCGGGGTCGTCATCGGCGCGAGCGCGGGCTACCTGGGCGGCTGGTGGGACCGGGTGGTCGGCTGGACCGGTGACGTGATCTTCGGTTTCCCCTACCTCGTGTTCATGATCGCCCTCAGCGCCGTCGCACCCCCGCAGGTGCCACGGACGCTGCTCCTGGTCGTCGCCATCGGGTTCTTCGGCTGGCCCCGCGTGGCCCGCGTCGTCCGGTCGGCGACGCTGGGCGTGGCCCGTCGCGACTTCGTCCGCGCCTCGCAGGTCATGGGGTCGCCGACCTGGCGGACGCTGACGCGACGCGTCGTGCCGAACCTGTGGGGGCCGGTCGTCGTCGTCGCGACGCTGTCGATCCCCGAGCGCATCGGTCTCGAGGCGGCCCTGTCCTTCCTCGGCGTCGGCGTGCGCCCACCCACCCCGAGCTGGGGACGGTCGATCTCCGACGCCATCGCCTGGGTGCAGACCGACCCGATGCTCCTGGTCTTCCCGGGGCTGGCCCTGTTCGGCGCGACCCTGGCGTTCAACCTCCTCGGCGACGGCCTGCGCGACGCGCTGGACCCGCGCACCGCGCGGGAGGGGGCGCACTGATGGCCTCCGCCCGGTACGTCCTCCTCCGGCTCGCCAGCGGCGCCGGTGTCCTGCTCGTCGTGGCGTTCGTGACGTTCGCCGTCTTCAACCTGCTGCCCTCGGACCCGGCGCAGCTGTCCTGCGGCCGGCCCTGCACGCCGGAGAACCTCGCCCTGGCCAAGGGGTTCATGGGGCTGGACCACCCCTGGTACCAGCAGTTCGGGCAGTTCCTCGCCGGCATCGTCACGGGCCGCACGTTCGGCACCGGGGCGACGGCCGTCGTCTGCCCGGCCCCGTGCTTCGGCTACTCGTTCCAGGAGACCGCGCCCGTCGTCCAGCTCATCGCCGACCGGCTGCCGGTGACGGTGTCGCTGGCCCTGGGCGCGGCCGTCCTGTGGCTCGTCGTCGGCGTCGCGCTCGGCGTCGTCGCGGCGCTGCGCCGCGGAACGGCCGTCGACCACCTGCTGGGCGGCCTGTCGGTCGTCGGCGTCTCGGCGCCCGTCTACCTGCTCGGGCTGCTCGGCATCCTCCTGCTGGGGTTCACCCTCGACGTCGTCCCCGTCAGCGGGTACGTCGCGCTCACGCAGTCGCCGCTCGACTGGGCCTGGCACCTCGTGCTGCCGTGGATCGTCCTCGCGCTCATCAACGGGGCGGTCTACGTGCGGCTGGCCCGCGGGCAGATGCTCGAGGTGCTGTCGGAGGACTACATCCGCACCGCGCGGGCCAAGGGCCTGCGCGAGCGCACGGTCGTCGGCAAGCACGCCCTGCGCAACGTCACGCTGCCGCTCGTGACGCTCTTCGGCCTCGACCTCGGCGGGCTGCTCGGGGGCGCCGTCATCACCGAGAAGACGTTCGGCATGCCCGGCGTCGGGAGCCTGCTCCTGGACGCCGTCGGCCAGCTCGACCTCCCCCTGCTGCTGGGGACGACGCTCTTCGCGGCGTTCCTCATCGTCGTCGCGAACATCGTCGTCGACCTCGTCTACGGGTTCCTCGACCCCCGCGCCCGCCTCACCTGAACCCACCGCTCGTCCCCTGGAAGGTCTCCCGTGAACACCCACTCCTCCCCCAGCCGCCGTCTCGTCCTCGCCGGGCTCGGCGCGACGTCCTTCCTCGCCGCGTGCGGTGCCAACGAGCGGCAGGGTTCCGGTTCCGGGCAGTCCTCGGGATCGACGCCGACCAAGGGCGGGACCCTGACCGTGCTCGTCTCCTCGACGAGCACGAACTTCGACCCGGCCAAGAGCCAGAGCCTGGCCATCACCTCCCTGGGGCTCGTGCACCGCCGCCTCACGACCTGGAAGGTCGAGTCCGGCAAACCCGCCGAACTCGTCCCGGACCTCGCCACCGACGTCGGCACGACGAGCGACGACGGCACGACGTGGACCTTCACGCTCAAGGACGGGCTGATGTTCTCCGACGGCTCCCCGATCCGGGCGGCCGACGTGAAGTGGGGTCTGGAACGCTCGTTCGCGGCGTCGTTCAGCGGCGGCCTGACCTACCACAAGGACCTGCTGGCGGGGGCCGCCGGCTACACCGGACCGTTCGAGGGCGCACGGCTCGCCTCGATCGCCACCCCCGACGAGAAGACCCTCGTCTTCACCCTCGCCCGGCCGTACGGGGACTGGGGCTGGGTCGCGAGCACCCCGGCGTTCGCCCCCGTCCCCGAGGGCAAGGGCGCCGAGGCCGACTACGGCCTGAAGCCCCTCGCCTCGGGGCCCTACGTCGTCTCGGCCGTGCAGCAGGGCGTGAAGATCGAGATGTCCCGCAACGAGCACTGGAGCGCCTCGACCGACGACGTGCGTCCCGCCTACCCGGACTCGGTGGTGTTCTCCCTCGGCCAGGCCACCGACGTGGTCTCGCAGCGCCTGGCCGCCGACTCCAGCGCCGACCAGACCGCGTTCGGTGCGGGTTTCGTCTCCCCCGCCCAGCTGGTCCAGGTGAGCAGCAACCCCTCGGCCAAGGGTCGGCTCGTCACGTCGGAGTCCGGCGCGCTGGCGTTCCTCGCGCTCAACACCCGGCGCGGGCCCCTGCAGGACGTGCAGGTGCGCAAGGCCTTCCAGTACGCCGTCGACAAGGCGGCGTTCCAGGTGGCGACGGCCGGCACGGCCGCGCTGGCCGGCGAGGTCGCGACGACGCTCATCACCGACGGCATCGCCGGCCGGGAGGAGTTCGACCTCTACCCGACCGACCCGTCGGGCGACCCGGCCAAGGCGAAGGAACTGCTCGCCGCGGCCGGCCACCCGCAGGGCCTGTCCGGGCTCAAGCTGCTCGTCAGCCAGTCCAACAACGGCCCCGCGCAGGCCCAGGCGGTCCAGGCGTCCCTGGCCAAGGCCGGCATCGGCGTGGACCTGCAGGTCCTGGACGAGGACGCGTACTACGCGGCGATCAACACGGTGAACGCCGACGAGTACGACCTGGCGCTGGCGTCGTGGCAGCCTGATTTCCCGAGCCCGAACGCCAACCTGCAGCCCCTGTTCGCGACCTCGGCCATCGGCAACGGCGGCTACAACTCCGCCCGGTACTCCAGCCCGTCCGTCGACGCCGCGATCGCGACGGCGCAGGCGACCGTCGACACCGACGCCGCGGCGAAGGCCTGGGTGGCCGTCGACAAGGCCGTCATGGCGGACTCCCCCGTCGTGCCGCTCATCTACACCCGCAACTCGTTCCTGCGCGGGTCGAAGGTGACGAACTTCTTCATCGGCGCCTTCCCGGCGTACCCGAACTACCTGGCGGTGGGTGTGAGCTCGTGACGCCCACCGCGGGAGGACCTCTGCTCTCGGTCCGGGACCTGCGGATCGTCTTCGGTGCGGGTCCGTCGGCGACGACCGCCGTCGACGGCGCCTCGTGGGACCTCGGCCGGGGCGAGGTGCTGGCGGTCGTCGGCGAGTCCGGCTCCGGCAAGAGCGTCACGGCGCTGTCCCTGCTGGGGTTGTTGCCCCGTTCGGCGCACGTCACCGGTCACGCCGACCTCGCCGGGCACGGCGACCTCTTCGCCCTGTCGGGTGAACCGTTGCGCCGACTGCGCGGCGCGGTGGTCTCCATGGTGTTCCAGGACCCCGGCAGCACGCTCAACCCGGTCCTGACGATCGGCGACCAGCTCGCCGAAGCGGTCCGCGTCCACCGGCCCGGCACGAGCCGGGCGGCGGCGCGGGCCCGGGCCCTGGACCTCCTCGAGACCGTGCGGCTGCCCGACCCCGCGTCGCGGGTGCGCGCCTACCCGCACCAGCTGTCCGGCGGGCAGCTGCAACGCGTCGTGATCGCCATGGCGCTGGCCGACGAACCCGCTGTGGTCGTCGCGGACGAGCCCACGACGGCGCTCGACGTGACGGTGCAGGCCGACGTCCTCGACCTGCTGCGGGACCTCACGGTGAGGCGCGGGACGTCCGTCGTGCTCATCACGCACGACATGGGGGTGGTGGCCGACCTCGCCGACCGCGTCGTCGTCCTGCGCCACGGCGAGGTCGTGGAGACCGGGACCGTGCGCGAGGTGCTCCGGTCCCCGCGAGCGGAGTACACGCGGGAACTGCTGGCCGCCGTGCCGCAGCTGCCCGCCGCTCACCTCGACACGGAGGTGGTGTCCGGAGAACGCGACCACCGGGCGGTCCCGGACGACCCGGCGCGCTCCTCCCTGCCCGGCACCGACCCCGGGATCGAGGTCCCGGTCCTGGACGTCCGGGGCGTCTCCGTGACGTACGGCGGTCGGTGGCGGCAGGAGGGGCTGCGCGCCCTCGACGGTGTGGACCTGCGGATCGGCGCCGGCCGGGTGCTGGGCCTCGTCGGGGAGTCGGGGTCCGGCAAGAGCACGCTCGCCGGGGTCGTCAACGGACTCGTCCGACCCACCCAGGGGTCGGTGCGCATCAGCGGCGTCGACCCGACAACGCTGCGCGGCAAGGCGTTGCGAGCGGTGCGGGCCCGTGTCGGGGTGGTCTTCCAGAACCCGTACTCCTCGCTGGACCCGCGGGCGAGCGTGGCCGACTCCGTCGCCGAACCCCTCCTCCTGCACACCGACGCCCCGCCCCGCGAGGTCCGCGACCGGGTGGCGGGGTTGCTCGACGCCGTCGCCCTGCCCGCGGGCAGCGGCGACCGGTTCCCGCACGAGCTGTCCGGCGGCCAGCGCCAGCGCGTCGCCATCGCCCGCGCCATCGCCCTCGGTCCGGACCTGCTCATCGCCGACGAACCCACGAGCGCGCTCGACGTGTCGGTGCAGGCGCGGGTCCTGGACCTGCTGGCCGACCTGCGGGGGCGGTTCGGCTTCGCGTGCCTCTTCATCACGCACGACCTCGCCGTGGTCGGCCAGGTCGCCGACCGCATCGCCGTGCTGCACCGCGGCCGCGTCGTCGAGGAGGGTCCTGCCGAGGCCGTGCTGACCCGCCCGATGCACCCCTACACGCGCCGCCTCGTCGCCGCCGCCCCCGTCACCGACCCCGACGAGCAACACCGCCGCCGCACCGCCTGGCGCGCCCTCCCCGCCTGACCCCCACCCCGACGCCCCCACCCCGCCCCGCCCCGCCCCGCCCCCCACCCCGCGCGGAAAACACTCTTTCCGCCCTTCGAAATGCTTTTCGGAGGGCGGAGAGAGTGTTTTCCGCGCGGGCCTGTGACGGGTGGCGACGGGGCGTGACGATTTGGGGTGGGGCGGGCTAGGAGGTGGGGCGGAGGTCGCCGTCGACGCGCGGCTCACCGTGACGGGGGGCCGCGTCCAGCGCTGCCCGATCCGTCGTGACCGCCACCGCCACCGGGCCGGGGGCCCCTGCGCCCGGGCCGCGGGGGCCTGGCCTCGTCAACTCCAGGCTCGCGAGGTGCTTCTGCAACCTCCTCGACATGGGCAGGAAGGTCCCCAGGGTCAGGCCCCCGGACAGCACGGCCCCGACCACCGGGACGACCTTGGCGACGCCGTGGGCGAACAGGGTCTTGCTCATCCGCACGCCGAGCTGCCGGGCGACCTTCTTGACGACGGGGTAGACGACCCCCCGCGCGAGCGCCTGCCGCGGGAGCCGCTTCGTCGCGTTGGCCGCGACCATCCCCGCGACCCTGACCACGCCGTTCTGCGCCACGTGCACACCGACCATGACCCCCACGAAGAGGATCAGCATGCCCTGCGTCGCCTCGTCGACCTCGTCGGCGTCCTCGTCGAAGAGTTCCGGCCAGCTGTGGAGGTAGGCGAGCTTCTGCGCGACCCGCAGCATGTGCCCCACGTACTGGGCGAGGTCCGCGGGAACGGCTCCGACCACCGCCAGCCCACCGGGCAGCCCCGCGAGGGTCGACAGGCCCGTGACCCTGGTCGTCTCGAAGGCGATGGAGGTCCTGGCGGCGGCGTCGACGACCTCGGGGGGAACGCCTGCGGCCGCCGGCCCGACGACGACCGCTCGCTCGATCTGCTCGTCGGTGCAGTACCGCTTGAGGGCGGACCGGAGGTAGCCGGCGCGGTCGATCCTCACCCCGGGCACCCGCGCGGCGGCGTCCAGCACGCCGGCGACGGTCGAGCCGCCGCCCTCGACCACGTCAGCGTGCCCCATGGGCGGATGGTATCCGCGGGTCCGGGAGCCCGTCCCTGCGCGCCGACGACCCGCCCCCTCGGATCACCGAGGGTCGTGGCGGAGGAGGACGCAGCCGTGGGGCTCGAGGTGGACGGGGACCGCCGTGCTGCCGGGGGCGACACCGCGGGTGGCGTCCTCCTGGACCGTCACGGCCACGGTCGGCACGACCTCACCCGTCCAGACGTCGTGGACCGTTCCGAGCCGGGCCGGCAGGTCGACGTCCTGGCTGTCCAGGGCGACGTCGAGGGGTTCGGAGCCGAGGTTGAAGGCGGCCACGAAACCCTTCCCGTCCGGGCCCTGCGCCGACCACAGGACGAGCGGGTCCTCGCGGAACACCTCGCGGTTCCCGGTGGCCTCCAGGACCGCGAGCACGTCGGGGTTCGTGAACAGCGCCACGGTCGCGGGGTCGGAGGAGGGCAGGTCGCCACCGATCATCAGCGGTGAGCGCGCCACGACCCACAACGTCAGCAGGGTCCGGCGCTCGGCCGGGGTCAGGCGGTCGTCGCGCGCTTCCCCGCGTTCGGCGCGCAACCCGATCCGGCCGAGCGGCAGCATGTCCCCGTCCGGCCAGCCCTCGGGACCGGCGTGCGGGGCCCACCGGGCGAAGCGCGCGAAGTTCGCCTCGACGTCCTCCCACCGGTCCCACAGGTCGTCGCAGATGCGCCACATGGTCGCGTTCCGGCGCAGGTGCGGGAGCCGGGACAGCGACAGGTCCCGCCCCGGCGACAGGCTCACGGCGATGTCCCGCCCGCACCGGCGCACGGCCCGCGCGAACGCCTCGACCTCGGCGGCCTGGTACGGCCACAGCATGTCGTCGACCTTGACGAAGTCGACGCCCCAGGAGGCGTAGAGCTCCAGCACCGAGTCGTAGTACGCCTGCGCCCCGGGGTGGGAGTGGTCGAGCCCGAGCATGTCGGGGTTCCACTCGCAGACGTTGGTGCGGTCCGCGAACGGGGTCCGGGCGTCCACCGCGAGCCGGGGCACGCCGCGCATGACGTGGATGCCGAACTTCAACCCCAGGGCGTGCACCTGCGCGGCGAGCGGGCCGAACCCCGCGCCCCCGGCCGCGCTGGGGAACCGGCCGGGGTCGGGGACGAGCCGGCCCGCGGCGTCCAGGCACAGGGGTGCACCCTCGTTGTAGCCGTGGGCCTTGGCCGTCGGGTCGGACCAGTCGATGTCCACGACGACGGTGTCCCACCCGAACGGCAGGAGGTGCTCGGCCAGGAACCGCGCGTTGGCGAGCACCTCCGCCTCGGTCACCGTGGTGCCGTAGCAGTCCCAGCTGTTCCAGCCCATCGGCGGTCTGGTCATGCGCGCAGAGCCTCCGGCAGCCGCTCGGCGTGCGCGGTGAGCAGTTCCTCCGTCATGGCCCGGATCTGCTCGAGGGTGAGCAGGGCCGCCGTCAGCGGGTCCAGGGCCACGGCGTGGAACACGTTCTCGCGGTTCCCGGTCAGCGCGGCCTGCACGGCCAGCGTCTGGACGTTGACGTTGGTGCGGTTCAGCGCGGCGAGCTGCAGCGGCAGCTCCCCGATCGACGTCGGCTGCACCCCGTTCTCGTCGACGAGGCACGGCACCTCGACGCACGCGTCGGCCGGGAGGTTGGCGATGACACCGGGGCCGTTGGGCACGTTGCCGTAGACGACGCTCGGGACGCCCGTCACGACGGAATTCACGATGGACGCGCCGTACTCCACGCTCGGCGCGAGCTCCTCCTTGAGCTTGGCCAGCTGGGTGTCGATGTCGCCCTGGTCGTCGTGACCCACGCAGATCTCGTAGTAGTCCCAGCGCTCGGGGATGTAGTGCTCGACCATCTCGGGGGTCTTGCGGAAGTACGGCAGGTACTCCGAGGCGTGGTGGCTCGACTCGGTCTCGAAGTACCCGAAGGCGTTCATCAGCGTCGTGCGGACCTGCTCGTTGCCGCCCTCGTAGGTGCTGGCGGCCTGCGCGGCCTCGCTGTGGTCGCCGTCGTCGCCGGCCAGCTCCTGGGCGCCACGACCGGCGACGTGCTTCTCGTTCATCACCTCGCGCAGCCGCGGGTAGAGGTCCTCCTGGCCACGGCGGAACTTCAGGATCCACGCCTGGTGGTTGATGCCGGCCGACAGGTAGTTCACCTCGTCGTAGGGGACGTCCAGCGTGCGGGCCAGCATGCGGGTGGTCCCCTGCACGCTGTGGCACAGCCCCACGGTCTTCAGACCCTTGGCGTTGAGGAACGCCGTGGCCATGGCCATCGGGTTCGCGTAGTTGATGAACACGGCGTCCGGGCAGACCTCGAGCGCGTCGGCCGCGATGGCCTCGTAGGCCGGGACGGACCGCAGGAACCGGAAGACCCCTCCGGGGCCGAGCGTGTCGCCGACGGTCTGGTCGATGCCGTACCGGCGCGGGATGAGGACGTCGTCCTTGTACGCCTCCACGCCGCCGACCTGGAACGTGATGATGACGAAGTCCGCCCCGTCGAGGGCGGTCCGGCGGTCGGTCGTCTCCTCGACCTGGGCGTCGAACCCGTGGTGGGCGACGAGCTTGCGGGCCGCGTCGGCGACCGGGCCGAGCTTGTCGGGACGGACGTCCATGAGGCACAGCCGGGCCGACTGCAGGGCCGGGAAGCTGAGGATGTCGCCGATGAGGCGGAACGGGAAGACGAAACCACCGGCGCCGATGATGGTGATCTTGGGGCTCTGCGTCATGTCCCCAGGCTAGGTGCGGAACCGCACTCAGGGCCTCCGTGGCGCCCACGAGAAGTTCCAGCATCCTCAGGTACCGTGGCCCCATGGACGTCGCCGAGCCGGCCCTGTGGGTGCACCGGGGATCCGCGCCCCCCATGCGCGAGTTCCACCGCCACGACGACGTCGAGGTCAACGTGGCGGTGCGGGGTTCGCTGGAGTACCTGCTGGGGGGCCGTCGAGTCACGGTGCCCGAGGGGCACACGGCCATGTTCTGGGCCGCCGTCCCGCACCGCCTCGTCCCGCCGCGCGAGCCGCAGGACAGCGACATCTGCTGGATCCACCTGCCGTTGGCCGCGGTGCTGCGCTGGACGCTGCCCGAGGGCGCCGCGGCGCGCATCCTGTCCCACGGGGTGCTGGTCGTCCCCACGGGCGCCGTCGGGGACCACGTCGTCCCCCAGTTCGGCACGTGGCAACGGGACCTGGCGTCGGGGGCGGACCCGGGGACGGTCCTGCTGGAGGGTCACGCCCTGGTGCTGAGGATCCTGGCACACGGGCAAGTCGAGGCGGAGGCCCCCGCAGCGCCCCGCACCGACCTGCGGCCCGTCGCGCGGATGGCCCGTTTCACGGCCGAGAACTTCCGGTCCGCGATCTCCCCGGCCGACATCGCCCGGGCGGCGAACCTCAACCCGAACTACGCCACGACCCTCTTCCGCTCCACCGTCGGGGTGACCCTCGGCGAGCAGCTCCTGCGGCACCGGATCGCCGAGGCGCAGCGCCTGCTGCTGACGACGTCGATGACGACGGCGGCTGTCGCCCATGCAGCCGGGTTCGGGTCGGGGAGCAGCCTCTACGCCCACTTCTCGAAGGCGTGCGGCTGCTCCCCCGGCGCCTACCGCGCCACCCGGACCGTCGGCTCGGCGGTCACCGCTTCGGGGCGGTGAACAGGGCGTTCACCTTGTCGTTCGCCGCGGTGAGGCTGTCGACGTCGGCGTTGAAGGCCATGACGTTGTCCATGGCCGACGACATGATCGACTGGAACTCCGCCCCGTTGAGGACGGCCGGGTAGGGGAACGTCGTCCCCTGCTCGACCTGGTCGGTGAAGGCGCTGATGTCGAAGCCGGTCTTGCCCAGCGAGGCCTTCGACGTCTCGACGGTGCTCGCGATGGCTGGCATGACGACCCCGGCCTTCGCCACTTCGGACTGGCACTCCTCCGAGGCGAGGTACTTCACCCACTTCCACGCCGCACCCTTGACCTTCGACGACGTCGAGATCGAGTCCGCGAGGGAGTTCTGCATGGCCGAGCGCTTGCCCGACGGCCCGATCGGGGTCGGTGCCAGTGCCAGGTCGACACCCTTGAGCTTGCCGTAGTTGGCCGTCTGCCAGGACCCCTCGCTGACGATGGCGTACCGGCCCGCCTGCATCTGCTGGTCCGGCGACCCGCCCTCGGTGAAGGCCAGCGGCGGCATGTAGCCCTTCTCGATGAGCCCGCGCCACCAGGAGTACGTCTCCTGGAACCGGGGGTCGTCGTAGTTGAACTTCGTGCCCCACATCTCCTTGTCGGCGTAGGTCCACCCCGTGGTCATGGCGAGGTAGCTCCACTCGACTTGGCCGAAGGGTGCCCCGGAGGAGCCCAGACCCAGCCCGTACGTCTTCACCTTCGACTTGTCGAAGCCCGGTTCGTCACCGCGGACGCCGTTCTCGTCCACGGTCAGGTGGGCGATGACCTTCTCGTAGGTGCCACCGTCCTGCGGGTTCCAGGTGAGGTTCTTCATGTCCTCGACCGAGATGCCCGCGTCCTTGGCCATGGTCTCGTTGTAGAAGAGCCCGATCGTGTCGAAGTCCTTGGGCAGGCCGTAGCGCTTGCCGTCCGGGCCGATCCACAGGTCGGTCGTGCCGGGGACGTAGGCGTCGAGGTCGATGCCCGCGTCCTGCACCTGCTGGTCGATGGGCACGATGAGGCCGCGTTCGGCGAACTCGCCGTAGCGCTGGGTGTGGTCGGCGAAGACGTCCGGGGCGGAGTTGGCGACGAACCCCGTGAACAGCTTGTTCCAGTAGTCGTCCCAGCCGAACTGCTCGATCTGGATCTCGATGTCCGGGTTCTCGGTCTCGAAGGTGTTGGCGCACTGCTGGTAGGCCGGCAGCTGGGCCGACTCCCACAGCCAGTAGGTGACGGTGCCCGTCTGGCCGTCCGCGCCGGGGTCGACGCCGTAGGTGCCGCAGCCCGTCAGCATCGCCGCGGTGCCGGCGGCGGCCACGGCCGTGCGCAGTCTTCTGGAGAGCTTCACAGCCGACCTCACTTGATCCCGGAGAAACCGATGGAGTTCACGACCTTGCGGCTGAACACCGCGAACAGGACGATGACGGGCAGGGCAGCCAGGAGCGTCGCCGCCATGAGCCCGGCCCAGTCCGGCGCGCCCTGGGGGGTCTGCGACCGGAAGATGCCGAGGGACACCTGCAGCGTCCGGTGGGCACGGTCGGAGGCGACCAGCAGCGGCCAGAAGTACTCACCCCAGGCCTGGATGTACTGCAGGATCGTCAGGGTCACGAGCGGCCCCGACGCCATCGGCAGGATGACCCGGAAGAACCGTCCGACCGCACCGGCGCCGTCGAGCCGTGCGGCCTCCTCCACCTCGCGCGGGATGCCGAGGAAGAACTGGCGCAGGAAGAAGATGGCGAACGGCGTCATGAAGAAGAACGGGAGGATGATCGCCGCGTAGCTGTTCAGCAGGCCGAGGTCGCGCATCAGGAGGAAGTTCGGCAGCTGGGTGAAGATCGGCGGGACCATGAGCGCGGTGAGGAAGAGGAAGAAGACCGCGTTGCGGCCCGGCCACTTCAACCGCGAGAAGGCGTAGGCGGCCATCGCCCCGAAGAACACCTGACCGAACGTGATGAACGTGGCCGTCAGGACGGAGTTGAGCAGCGAGCGGAAGAGGCTCACCGAGGCCCCCGACCCGGCCTGCGCCTGGGCCTCGGCCGTGGTCGCGAGTCCCAGCACACGCTCGAAGGCCCCGAGGGTGGGTTCGACCGGCAGCAGGTTCGTCGGTTCGGTCGCCAGGAACGCGCCGTTGGAGAACGCCGTCCGCAGCATCCAGTAGAAGGGGAAGAGGGTCACGAGCATGATGAGCCCGAGGGTGGTCCAGGCGAGGACCCGCCCGATCCCGGGCCGTCCCCGGCGGGCTCGACCCGCGGGGTTCGAGACCGCGACGGCCTCGTCGAAGGTGGTGGCGGTGGTGGCCATGACGACTCCTGGTCTCTCAGAACGCTCTGGTCGCTCAGGCGACGTCGGACTCGTCGGCCCGCATCAGCCGGAGCTGGACGAAGGCGACGACGGCGAGGATGAGGAAGAGGACGACCGAGACCGCCGAGGCGTACCCGAACTGGTAGCGCTGGAAGGCGAGGTCGAAGATGTAGTACTGGATCACCCGGGTCGCGTCACCCGGTCCGCCCGACGTCGTCACCGCGACCGTGTCGAAGGCCTGGAAGGAGCCGATGACGGTGATGACGAGGACGAGCGCCAGGATCGGTCGCAGCAACGGCAACGTGATGCGCCAGAACATCTTCCACTCCGACGCGCCGTCGACCCGGCCGGCCTCGTAGACGTCGCCGGGGATCATGAGCATCCCGGCGAACAGCAACAGCGCCGTGTACCCCAGGTGCCGCCACGTGTTGACGAAGGCGATGGTCGGGATGGCCCAGTTCTGGTCGCCGAAGAACGGGATGGCGTCCAGGCCCAGGAACTGCAGCGCCTGGTTGGTGATGCCGATCTGGGCGTCCAGCATCCAGTAGAAGACGAGGGCCACGACGACGTTGGAGATGAGGTAGGGCAGCACGATGATGCTGCGGACCACGATCGAGCGCGTGAGCCGGTGCAGCAGGACGGCGAGCAGCAGGGCGAGCACGGTCTGAGTGCCGATGTTGATGAGGACGTACTGGACCGTCACCTTCATGGCGTTCCAGAAGGTCTCGTCCTGCAGCAGCTTCGAGTAGTTGTCCAGCCCGACGAAGACCGGCCGGTTGAAGACGTCGTACTCCGTGAAGCTGAAGTACAGCCCCCGCAGGGTGGGCCAGAAGTAGAAGACGGTGAAGCCCAGCAGCGCGGGCGCGATGAAGGCGATGGCCGTCAGGCGTTCGCGGCGCGACCCGTTGACGTCCGGGCGCAGTTCCTGACCGGACAGCGACACCCTGCCCGTCCGCGCGTTCCTGCTCGTGAGCGCCATGGCTCAGGCCGTCCGGGGGCGGGCTGGCGTGGCAAGGGTGGGGTGCACTGGATCTCCGTGGTCACGTCGTCGTGGGCCGGGCTCTTCGTGTGCCCCGAGTTCTACGCCAATACACAGCGAGTCGTCAACGGCCTCACGGGACCCAGTACCGCATCGTGATCTGCTCGAGACCGGGCATCTGCCGCACCAACGACTTTCGGGACGGAAGTCGGCTACCGTTCCGGGGCAGGGAGCGACGGGGTCGTCGCCGGCGGGGAGGTCGTGGGTGAGCCTGGACTCGGCGACCCGGCAGCGGTCGACGTGGACGCCGCTGACCGGTGCGGCGCACAGCATCGCGGTCGAGGTGCTGCTCGACGGCCCGCTGCCCCGCAGCGAACTGGCGCGCCGGCTGGACCTGTCGGCCGGCAGCCTCACGCGGTTGTCGAAGCCCCTGCTGGACTCCGGGCTCCTCGTCGAGACCCGTGGGGTCTGCGACCCGGCGTCCGGGCGCATCACGCGCCCCCTCGACGTCGACGACACCCGCGACGCCTTCGTCGGCGTCAAGCTCACGGCCGACACCGCCCACGCGGTGCTGACGACCCTGCGGGCCGAGGTCGTCGCCGAGCGCGAGGTCCCCCTCGCCGACCGCTCCCCCGGGCACGTGAGCCGGACCGTTGCGGCGCTCGTCGGCGAACTGGACGCGCTCGACCCCCGACCGGTGCGGGCCGTGGGCGTCGGCCTGGGCGGCAGGGTGGGAGCCGGCGGCGTCGTCGACAGCGCGCGCTACCTCGGCTGGGAGGACGTTCCGTTCGGGGGTCCGATGGAGGACCTGCTCGGCGTCCCCGTCGTCGTCGACAACGACGTCCTCTCGCTCACGCGCGCCGAGCAGTGGTTCGGGTCGGCGCGCCGCTGCGGGCACTTCGCCGTCGTCGTCGTCGGCATGGGGATCGGCTACGGCCTCGTCGTCCACGACCAGGTCGTCGACCAGCCCGACTCCGCCGTCGGGTTGCTGGGCCACCACCCCGTGGACCCGCACGGCCCCCTCTGCCCGGCCGGGCACGTCGGGTGCGCCGACGCCGTGCTCACGACGGGGGCGCTCACGGCGCGGGCCGGACTGGCTCTGCGCCGCCCGGTCACCGTCGCGGAGGTCCTGGACCTCGCGGAGCAGGGGGAACCGTTGGCCCGCAGGGTGGTCGACGACGCCGCGTTGGCGCTCGGCACCCTGGTCGCGGCCGTCGGGAACTTCACGATGCCCGAACGGGTGGTCGTCTCGGGCGAGAACGCACGCCTGGCCGAGGTCGGCCGGGCAGCGCTGGAGGCGGGGATTCGCGCCGGCCGCAACCCCCTGGCCACGGACCTGCCCGTGGACGTGCAGCTCACCGGTTTCTCGGAGTGGGCCCGGGGGGCCGCGGTGACGGCGATCCGGACGTTCGTCCTCGGCTCCCGCCGCTGACGTCCGCCCGGACCGCCGGTCCCCTCAGCTGGTCCGTCAGCCCACGGGTTCCAGGACGAACCCGAAGCTGACCGGCCCCGCCTCGAGCCGGTACTGCGGCAGCGCGCCCGGCCCGCACGACCCGGTCCCGATGCCCTGCTGGGCGTGGTCCAGGTGCAGCCAGACCCGTCCCTCGTCGTGCAGCGCGGACGTGTGCGTCGCAGCGTCCAGCGCCTCGGTGCTCCACGGCCGCACCGTCACCCCGAACGGGGTCGTGCTGCGCACGCGCAGCCCCCGGCCGGAGCCGTCGGTGAGTTCGGCCCAGCGGACCCCGGCCCGCTGCCCGTTCTCCTGCGGGCGGACGTACGGCGTCTGCAGGTCCTCGACGGAGGCCGCGAACCGGCTCGTCCAGGTCGCCGACCCCGTGTCGGGGTAGGCCTCCCCCGGTCCCTGCCCGAACCACGCCAGGTGACGCAGCTCGCGCGGGAGGGCCAGCCGGATCCCGATGCGCGGCAACGGGACCTCCAGACCACCGGGCGTCTCGGGGGCGACGTCGACCTGCAGGTGCACGGCCCCGTCCGCCAGCGGCGTCCAGCGCCACGTCGTGGCGAACCCGGTGTCGGTCCCCGCCGGTGCACTGCGCCCGCCCACGACGACCGCGGTGTCGGTGCGCTCCACGTGCCCCGTGCGGTGGCGCAACCGCTGCAACCCGAGGGAACGCCACGTCGGGGCGAGGGGTTCGCCGAAGTCGCCGCGGTCGTTGTCGGTGGGAGCGCGCCACAGGGAGAGCTCGGCCACCGCGACCGGCACGGTCCCCAGCTGCCGCACCCGACCGGTCCGGCCGTCGAGGACCGCGGAGGAGACGAGCAGGTCCGGCCCGCGCAGCACCGGCGACCCCTCGGGGGCAGGGTCCGCAGCGGTGCCCGGGTCGAGCTGCACCTGGCCGCGGCCGAGCACGTGGCCCGTCTCGGCCCACGAGGTGCTCCCCGCGAGGTGGGCGGTCACGGTGAACCACCGCTCTCCCGTGGCCGCACCGAGCGCCGCGACCTCGTCGGGCAGGTCGAGCAGGGTCGAGGCCCGCGGTGCGAGGTCCGGTGTCGGCAGGGTTCCGCCGGCCACCTCGACCCCGTCGTCCTCGACGGACCAGCGCAGCGCGACGTGGCCGAGGTCGACGACGTCGAAGTGGTTGGTCAGCCGCAGCAGGCCACCGGACGGGGTCTCCTCCGGGCGCAACCGCACCTGGGCGATGACGGCCGCGTAGTCGAGCAGCCCCGGCGAGGGCGTGCGGTCGGGGAACACGAGGCCGTCGGCGACGAAGGCGCCGTCGTGCACGGGTTCACCGAAGTCCCCGCCGTAGGCGTAGCGCTCGACGCCGTCGGGGCCGGTCTGGCGCAGCCCGTGGTCGATCCACTCCCAGACGAACCCGCCCATGCAGCGCTCGGAGGACTCGAAGAGGTCCTGGTACTCGACCAGGCCGCCCGGTCCGTTGCCCATGGCGTGGGCGTACTCGCACTGCACGAACGGCATGGCCCGCCGCCGCGCGTCGGCGGCCGGGTCCTCCAGGGGTTCCTCGGTCCGTCCGCCGATGGCCTCGACCTCGGCGTGGCTGGCGTACATCCGCGAGTAGACGTCGGCGTACGGCACCGCCCAGTCGTGCTCGTAGTGCACGGGGCGGGAGGAGTCGCGCTCCTTGACCCACGCCGACATGGCCGCGAGGTTCTCCCCGGTGCCGCTCTCGTTCCCGAGGGACCACAGGACGATGCTGGGGTGGTTCTTGTCCCGCTCCACCGTGCGCCGCACGCGGTCCAGGTACGCCTCGCGCCAGCGCGGGTCGTCCGAGGGGTTGTCGCGCCAGTCCAGCAGCCAGAACCCGTGCGTCTCCAGGTCGCACTCGTCGACGACCCAGAGGCCGTGCTCGTCGCACAGGTCGAGGAAGCGCGGGTGCGGCGGGTAGTGGCTCGTGCGGACGGCGTTGACGTTGTGCCGCTTCATGAGCAGCACGTCAGCGAGCATCTCGGCGTCGGTCACGGCGCGGCCGCGGTCGGCGGACACCTCGTGCCGGTTGACCCCGCGCAGCTTGACGGGGACCCCGTTGACGGTGAACACGCCGTCGACGATCGCCACCGTCCGGAAGCCGATGCGCAGCCGGAGGTGCTCGCCACCGCTCACGACCTCCGCGTCGTACAGGCGCGGGACCTCGGCCGACCAGGGCTCGACACCCGGCACGTCGACGTCCTGGCCGCACGGGACGTCGATCCCCAGTTCGGGGACCAGCAGCCGCGCGGCGGACGGGGTGTCGACGCGCAGCGACCCGGCCCCCGTCGTGTGGTCGTAGCCGGCGTGGACGAAGACGTCCTCGACGGCGCCGGCGGGCCGGGACAGCAGGGTGACGTCGCGGAAGATCCCCGACAGCCACCACATGTCCTGGTCCTCGAGGTAGCTCGCGGCCGACCACTGGTGGACGCGGACGGCGAGCACGTGCTCCTCGCGGTCCGTCTGCAGCGCGTCGGTCACGTCGAACTCCGCGGGCAGCCGGGAGCCGACCGAGCGGCCGACCTCGGTGCCGTCGACCCACGCCGTGAAGGCGGAGTCGACCCCCTCGAAGCGCAGCACCGCGCGGGCACCGCCGTCGAGGAACCCGTCCGGCAGCACGAAGCTCCGGCGGTGGTCACCCGTCGGGTTCTCGTCCGGGACGAACGGCGGCTCGACCGGGAAGGGGTAGGTGATGTTGGTGTAGGCGGGGGCGCCCCAGCCCTGCAGCTGCCAGTGCCCGGGGACCTCGATGCGGTCCCAGGCGGAGTCGTCCAGGCCCGGGTCCGTGAGGTCGGTGGGGGTGTCGGCGTGCTCGGCGTACCGGAAGCGCCAGCCCCCGTTGAGGGAGAGCGTGGGTGCGTCCGAACGCACCCACGCCCGCGCGGGGAGCGAACCCCGCGCGGGCGTGAAGTCCTCGAACCAGTGGTTCATCCCTTGGTGGCTCCCAGCGTCAGACCGGAGACGAACTGCTTCTGCAGTGCGAAGAAGACGACCAGCACCGGGAGGGCGACGAGCACCGAACCGGCGGACAGCAGGTTGTAGTCCGTGAAGAACTGGCCCTTGAGGTTGTTCAGCGAGCTCGTGATCGGGAACTTGTCCCCCGACTGCAGCAGGACGGTCGCCCAGAAGAACTCGTTGTAGATCCAGGTGATCTCGAGCACCGCGAGCGCGGCCAGGGCCGGCCGGCACAGCGGCAGCGTGATCTTCCAGTACTGCTTGAAGACGCTCAGGCCGTCGACCTGGGCGGCTTCGTACAGCTCGTACGGCAGCGTCTTCATGTAGTTGCTGAGGACGAAGGCGCAGAAGCCCGTCTGGAAGGCCGTGTTGACGATGATCAGCGCCCAGTAGCTGTCGAGCAGCGTCCCGGAGTAGCTGAACCAGTAGGGCACCTCGATGGCGCGGAAGAGGCGGTACAGCGGGATGAGCAGGGCCTGCGGCGGCAGCAGGTTGGCCGCCGTGAACAGGCCCAGGAGGGCCAGGTTGAACTTGAAGTTGAACCGGGCCACGACGAACGCGACCATCGAGGCCAGCAGCAGCGCGAGCACGACCGACGGCACCGTGATGATGACGGAGTTGAGGAAGTGGCGGCCGAAGTCGCCCTGCTCCCACGCGTTCGAGTAGTTCTTCAGCGTGAAGCCGCCGAACGAGGCGTACCCGTGGGCCTGGGTGTACCCGTAGTCGCGGAAGCTGTTGAACAGCGCCCACAGCAGCGGGAAGAGCCACAGGATCGACGCGCCGATGAGGAAGACGTACAGGACGATCCGGGCGGGCGACGTGTGGCGCTCCGCCTGCGGGACGCCGGAGGCCGTGCGGCCCCCGACGCCTCCGATGGTGCTCGTGCTCATCGTTCGTCCTCCCGCATGACGACCCACAGGTAGATGCTGATGAACACCAGCGAGATCACGAGCATGATCGTCGCCAGGGCGGAGCCGAAGCCGATGCGGCTGGCCTCACCCACGATGTTCGCGGTCACCAGGGTCGCGATGAGCTCGAGGCCGTTGCGGCCCTGGTTGATGACCCAGACCAGGTCGAAGGCGCGCAGCGACTCGATGACCGTGATGACCAGGACGATGATGTTGATGGGGCGCATGACCGGGAAGACGATCCGGAAGAACGTCTGGACCTGGTTGGCGCCGTCCATCTGGGCGGCTTCCTTGAGCGAGCCGTCGACGCCCTTGAGGCCGGCCAAGTACAGCAGCATGACGTACCCGACCTGCTTCCAGCAGGTCGCGAACAGCGCCGCCCAGATGTTCCACTTCGGGTCGCCGTAGAAGTCGATCTGGGTGCCGAGGACCGCGTTGATGAGGCCCTGGTCGCGGGAGTACATGAGCTGCCAGATGAAGCCGACGAGGGCCAGCGACAGGACGACGGGCAGGTACAGCGCGGTCTGGTAGAACCGGCTGCCCTTCAGCTCCTTGTCGATGAGGACCGCGAAGAGGATGCCGAGCGGTGTCGCCACCACGAACATCACGACGAGCCACAGCAGGTTGTGCTCGACGGCCGGTTTGAAGGGCGGGTAGTTCGTGAAGACGTTGGTGTAGTTCTCCACACCGACGACCTTCACGTCGGCCAGCGATCCGACGCCGTTCCAGTTGGTGAACGACAGCAGGACGGACGCGATGGCCGGCAGCCAGATGAGGCCGACGACCACGAGGGTCGGGACGGCGACCATGAGGATGACGGCCACGCGGTCCCGGCCTGTCAGCCGACGGACGCGTTGCTTCTTGCCGGAGCCCTTGTGGGAACCCGCGGACGGCGCGGGGTGCGCCGTCTGCGGGGCCACGAGCGGCAGGTCGGGGGACGACACGGGCGCTCCTTCAGGAGGTGAAGATGCTCTTCTTCTGGTTCTCGATCTGGGTGCAGAGCCCGTCGATGTCGTTCGGGTTCTGGATGAACGACTGCAGCGAGGGGATCATGACCGTCGAGGCGAAGTCGGGACGGGTGTCGCGGTCCATGAACTGCGAGATCGACTTGGCGCTCGCGACGAAGTCGGCGCACTTCTTCTGCAGCTCGGTGTAGTGCGACTTGTCGGACTTGGTGTTGGCCGCGATGCCCGAGGGGTCGTTGGTCGTCTGGACGACACCGTCGTCGGGCGAGCCGAGGTACTCCAGCAGCTTCTTGGCGCCGTCCTCGTTGCGGGGGCGCTTGGACATCATGAAGCCGTCGATGGGGGCCTCGACCGCGTCGGCGCCGATGGCGGAGTCGACCTCGGGGAAGTTGAAGAAGTCGATGTCCTCCTGGTCGGCCGCCTCGAACTGCTGGCCGATGAAGGAGCCGATGACCATCATGCCGGAGGTCTTGTTGACGACGCCCGTGGCCGCCTCCTGCCAGGTGCGCCCGAGGGAGTCGGTCTGGTGGAACGGCAGCAGGCCCTTCCAGGTGTCGAAGACCGTCTTGACCTTCTGGTCGGTCCAGGACTCCTTGCCGGCCATGAGGTCGATGTGGAACTGGTACCCGTTGATGCGCATGTTGAGCTGGTCGAAGGTGCCCATCGCCGGCCAGCCCTCCTTGTCGGCGAAGGCGAGCGGGACGAGGCCGTCCTTCTGCATCTGCGTCGAGAGGGTCTTCATCTCGTCGAGGGTCTTGGGGGCCTGGTAGCCCTTCTCCTGCCACAGCGACTTGCGGTAGAAGACCGCCCACGGACCGTACGTGGTGGGGACGAAGTACTGCTTGCCGTCCTCACCGGTGGAGGCCTTCTTGAAGGCGTCCGTGTAGTCGGCGCCGATCGTGCTCCAGACGTCGGAGATGTCCGAGGCCAGGCCCTGGGCCGCGAAGAACTGCATGCGGTACCCAGCGAACCACGCGAAGACGTCGTCCGGGCTGCCCTGGAGGTAGTTGTTGATGTTGTTCTGGAACGTCGTGTGGTCGACCGTGTTGAGCTTGATCGAGATGCCCTTCTTCTTCTGGGCATCCGCGACCATGGCGTTCATGGTCTTGAGCGGGACCGCGTCGGAGAAGTTGGAGCCCAGGGTGACCTGGCCCCCTCCCCCGCCGCCGCCGTTGCCGGACCCGCCGCCGTTGCCGCAGGCGGCGAGCAGGGCGGGGATCCCGGCGGCGAGGAGCGAACCGCGCAGCATCGAGCGACGGCTGAAGCCGTGCCGGCCGGCGGACGCGGGCACGAGGCCGGCGAGGTACTCGGATTCGTTGGCGGGGCGGTTCATCGCGACTCCTTCGTCGGCGTCCGGATCTGACCGGGACGCGGCGCGCAGTGCTGCCGACCGTGATCACGGTGGTCAGTTCCTGCAAGCGTGTGCTGGGGGTTCATCGACTGTCAAGCGGTTCCGGGAAACCCCGGGGACGAACTGGTGGAACTCACCCTGCGCGCGGTAGGAAGACTGCCGCGCAGTGGGTTCGGTCACCCGCGGGGGCGGGTGGGTCAGACACGACGCACCCGCAGCAGCAGGAGTTGCTGCGGTTGCATCGCCGGTGCGACGACCCCGACCGCCCCGAGGGCGCGACCGGTGAGGCGCACCCCCGAGACGAGCCACGGCAGGTCCCGTCCTCCGCGCACGGCCGGGTCGTGCCCCGGTTCCTGCGCGGTGACCTCGTACTCCACCTGGGGCAGCAGGCCGGGCAGGCGCACCCGGCCGGGAACGGAACCATCGGGGGTTCCCGTCTGCACGACCGCGAACAACGCGTCGGACCCGTCGGTCGCGACGGTGCCGTGGACCCGGAACGAGGGGTCGACGTCGTCGGCCCGCACGAGGGTCCCGGTGTGCAGCAGACCGCGGACGTCCTTGTAGAGGGAGACCCAGCGGGCCAGTTCCTCACGGTCGTCCGCGGACAGTCTGGTGAGGTCGGTCTCGATGCCGAAGGAGGCGAACAACGCCGTCCCGGCCCGGAACGACAGGTCGCTCGAACGGTGCGTCGTGTGCGACGGGGACGCGCCGACGTGCGAACCGATGAGTTCGGGCGGCAGCAGTTGCATCGTCCAGCGCTGGATGTCCTGGCGCTCCAGGGGATCGATGCAGTCGCTGGCCCACACGCGGTCGGTGTGCTCGAGGACCTCGAGGTCGATCCGCAACCCGCCCGAGGAGCACGACTCGATCTCCACACCGGGGTGCCGTCGCCGCAGCTCGTCGAACAGGCGGTAGACGGCGAGGGTCTGCTCGTGGACCCCGGGGGCCCGCACGGGACCCGACCCGGCCTCGACGAGGTCCCGGTTGTGGTCCCACTTGAGGTAGGAGATCTCGTACTCCGACAGGATCGCGTCGAGGCGTTCCAGCACGTGCGAGAAGGCGTCCGGGTTCCCGAGGTCGAGGACCTGCTGCTGCCGCGACGGCAACGGCAACCGGTCCCCGCCGCGCAGGATCCAGTCGGGGTGCGCCCGCGCGAGGTCGGAGTCGGGGTTCACCATCTCCGGTTCGACCCACAGGCCGAACTGCAGACCGAGGGCCCGGACACCGTCGACGAGCGGATGCAGACCCTGCGGCCAGACCCCTTCGTCGACGTACCAGTCACCGAGGCCGGCGTCGTCGGAGCGGCGGTGGCGGAACCACCCGTCGTCCAGGACGTACCGTTCGGCCCCGACCTCGGCGGCGGCCCGCGCGAGTTCCAGCAGCTTGTCGAGGTCGAGGTCGAAGTACACGGCCTCCCAGGTGTTCACGACGACGGGTCGCGGCGAACTCGGGTGGTGGGGCCGGGAGCGCAGGTGCTCGTGGAACCGCGCGGCGATCCCGTCCAGACCGCGGTCGGACCAGGCGCCGAACACCCACGGGGTGCGGTAGCTCTCCCCCGCCGCCAGCCGGACCTCGCCGGGCAGCAGCAGTTCGCCGCCGGACAACGTCGTGCTGCCGTTGTTCAGGCGTTCCACGACGGAACGGTGGTTCCCGCTGAAGGCCGTGTGCTGGGCCCACACCTCCCCCTGACGGAAGCCGAAACCGGCGGTCCCGACGGCGAGGACGAGCGGGGCGTCCGGGCCGGTGCGGCCGCGGCGGTTCTCGCGCACGTGCGACCCGAAGGTCAGCGGACGTCGCTGCGGGATGCGTTCCTTGGCCCAGCGACCGGCGAGGTCGAAGACCTCGGTGGTCACCTCGGGGACGGGCAGGCTCAGGGCGAGGTCGGCGAGCTCGTAGGTGTCGGACCCCGCGTTGGTCAGGGTGGCGCGGTGGCGCAGGAGACCGGACGGCAGCAGCTCCAGCTCGATCCCCAGCCTCAGCCCGGCGACGTCGTCGGCGCACTCCACCAGCAGCCGACCCCCGGCGGACCCCTCCTCGACCTCCACCGCGGTGGGCACGAAGCGGCTCGACCAGGCGGCGCCCGCGCGGTGCCCGGACAAGCCCGGCCGCCCGCTCCAGCCCCAGGACGCCTCGGGCAGGAGGCGGACGGGCTGCGGCTCGTCGAGGTCGTTGTTGGCGCGTGCCGTGCGGCCGGCCGTCACGAGGTCGGCGAGGTGCCGGGCGGACAGGTCGCCGAGGTCGGCGCCCCAGTGGACGACGACGGGGACCGAGGTGGCGGGGACGTCGACGACGAGGCTCACGCCCGCGGCCCGCAGGTGCAGGGTCCGCCCCTCCACGGCGCCGGCGCCGGCGGCCACGGGGCCGTCGGGCGAGGCGAGGGGGGTGGGGTCGTGCTGGATCACGGTGGCTCCGTCGGCACGTCGATGTACGGGACAGGGAGAGTTCTACGCTGAAACTCCCACGGCGTCAATCACGGCCGAGTCACGGTTCCAGAGGGGCCAACTTCCACAAGTAGGTTCCGGACCAACACTCCCAGGCGTACTCTCTGGCTTCGACGAAGGAGGCGGACCATCGACGCTCTCGCATCCGGCCCCGCGGCACCGACGGCCGTGGCCTGGACACCCCTGACGGGCACGGCCCACAGCATCGCCCTGGAGGTCCTGCTCGACGGGCCCCTGCCGCGCAGCGAGCTCGCCCGCCGGCTGGACCTGTCCGCGGGCACGCTCACCCGGTTGTCCCGGCCGCTGCTCGACTCCGGTCTCCTGCAGGAGATCGGCGAGGCGCCCGACCCCGTGACGGGACGGCCGACCCGCCCCATGGACGTCGACGAGAACTCGCACCTGTTCGTCGGCGTCAAGCTCACCGCCACGACGGTGCACGTCGTGCTGACCTCGTTGCGCGCCAACGTCCTCGGCGTCTCCGAGGCCGTCCTGCCGGACCCCTCCCCCGACACCGTCCGCGAGACCGTCGCCGGGCTCGTCCGCACGGTCGTCGCCGAGCACGGCCTGGCCGGCCCCGGGAACGTCCGGGCCGTGGGCGTCGCGCTCGGGGGGCTGGTGGGCGAGGGCGGGCACGTGCTCAACGCCAGCTTCCTCGGCTGGCAGGACGTGCCGCTCGGCCGCGACCTCGAGGCGGACCTGGGGTTGCCCGTCGTCGTCGACAACGACCTCCTGTCCTTCACCCGCGCCGAGCAGTGGTTCGGGTCGGCCCGGCGCTGCGGGCACTTCGCCGTCGTCACGATCGGCGAGGGCCTGGGCTACGGCCTCGTCGTGCGCGACGAGGTGCTCGACCGCCCCGACGCCGGTGTCGGCCTGCTGGGCCACTTCCCCCTGCTGCCCGGCGGCCCGCTGTGCCCGGACGGGCACCAGGGCTGCGCCGACGCGCTGCTCACCGTCGCGGCCGTGGAGGCGCGCGCGTCCTCGGCCCTGCGCCGGCCCGTGCGGTACGAGGAGGTCCTCGACCTCGCCGCGGCCGGTGACCCGCTGGCGCGCCGCGTCGTCGACGACTCCGCCTACGGCCTCGGCGTGCTCGTCGCCGCCATCGGCAACCTGACCATGCCCGAGAAGGTCATCCTCTCGGGCGAGGGCATCCGGCTCGCCGTCGTCGGCGAGGACGCCCTGCACCGCGGCCTGCGGGAGCACCGCAGCCGGTACGCGAGCCCCCTCGACCTCGAGGTGCAGCCGACCGGGTTCACCGAGTGGGCCCGTGGCGCCGCCGTCACCGCGATCCAGACCTTCGTCCTCGGCAACCGGCGCGCCACCGCCTCCTGACCCTCGCGCGGAAAACACTCTTTCCGCCCTCCGGAGCGCCCGCGAGGGGCGGAAAGAGTGTTTTCCGCGCGGGACGGGGGTGGGTGAGGGCGGGAGGCGTGCTATCCGCCAGGCGGTGTGGGCGGTCGCGCGCGGGGGTGGGGCGGCGCGCTCTCGCCTACGCTGGGTCCGTGCGGATCCCTGGGACGACGAACGGCCGGCTCGTGCGCCGCCGTCACGTCGACCTGTGCCGCACGCACACCGCCACGTGTCGCTGAGGAGCGTCCCCGGAGTCCCTCTCCGCCCCCTCCTCAGGAGCCCCCGTGAGCCTCACCCTGCTCTTCGTCGGCGCCGGTCCGCGCACCCTGGGCGTGCTCGACCGGTTGTCCGCGCACGCGTCCGCGACCGGTGCCGTCGTGGACGTGCACGTCGTCGACCCGCACCCCGCCGGCGCGGGACGCATCTGGCGGGCCGACCAGCACCCGTTGCTCTGGATGAACTCCCGCGCGGCCGACGTCACCGTCCTCCCGGACGCCTCCTCACGCCTGGCCGGGCCGGTCCGCACGGGGCCGACGCTCTTCGCCTGGATCGACGCGCACCGCGACGAGCTCGCCGACGGGTTCGCCCGCACCGGCGAGGAGGCACTGCGTCGCGAGGTGCTCGCGGTCCGGGAGGGGACGTTCGTCTCCCGGGCCCTCGGCAGCCGCTACCTCAGCTGGGCGTGGGACCGCGTGGTGGCACAGCTCCCACCCTCCGTCCGCCTGCACGTGCACCGCACCCGGGTCACCGACGTGCGGGGCGCCGAGCTCCAGGTCGTCGTCCTGGAGGACGGGACGGAGCTCCTCGTCGACGGGATCGTGCTCGCCCAGGGGCACCCCGACGTCGTCCCGGGGCCGCGGGAACGGTCGGCGCGCGAGTTCGCCGACCGGCACGGGCTGGGGTACGTCGCCCCCGGCTACACGAGCGACCTCGGCCTCACCGACGACGAGGACACGCTGCCCCCGGGACGGGACGTCCTCGTCGCGGGCATGGGCCTCGCCTTCGTCGACCTGCTCGTGCTGCTCACCCAGGGCCGCGGCGGACGCTTCGAGGACACCGCGGACGGACCGGTCTACCACCCGAGCGGCCGTGAACCCGTGCTGCACGTCGGGTCCCGGCGCGGGGTGCCCTACCGGTCGAAGATCACCTACGTGCTGGACGAGCGCCCGCCGCTGCCGCGCTTCCTCACCGCGGACTCGCTGCCCGCCGACCGGGTGCTGAACCTGCGGCGCGACGTGTGGCCCCTGGTGGCCAAGGAACTCGCCGGGGCGCACTACGCGGAACTGTTCCGCGCGCACGCCGGGCGGACGTCGCTGGACCGCGAGGAGTTCGACGCCCGGTTCGCCGCCGCCGCGTGGGGGTCGCCGGAACTCGACACCCTCGTGGCGCAGGCCGTCCCGGCCGCCGGGGACCGCTTCGACCTGCACCGGCTGGACCGGCCCCTCGACGGGTGGTGGGCACCGTCCGGCGCGGGCGTGCACGAACGCGTGCGCGCGCACGTGGCCGCCGACGTGGCCCGCCGCGGCGACGCCGGGTTCAGCATGGACGCGGCGGTGTTCCACGCCCTGCTGTCGTCCTACGTCGCGGTCGCCGGTCTCGCCCACGACGGCCGGCTCGACGACGTCTCGGTCGCCGAGGTCGACGGCTGGTGGCACGGGCTGTTCAGCTACCTGGCCTCCGGACCGCCGCCGCGGCGGCTGGCCGAACTGCTCGCCCTCGCCGACGCCGGGGTCGTGCGCTTCCTCGGCGGCGACGTGCGGTTCACGGCGGACGAGGTCGGCGGGTGCTGGACAGCGCGCCCGGCGAACTCCCCCGACGCCGTGAGCGCCACCGTCCTCGTCGACGCCCGGTTGCCCGAAGCCCGGGTCACCGCCAGCGCGGACCCCTTGCTGCGCAACCTGTCCGACCGCGAGGAACTCCGGGAGCTCGGTGGCGGGAAGCTCGTCGTCGACCCCGAGCAGCGCCTCGTGCACGCCGACGGCACGGTCCACCCCCGGCGTTTCGCCGTCGGGCCCTGGGTGGCCGGGGGCGGCTGGGCGGCCGCGTTCGCGCGCCCCGGGCTGGACGCGGGGTTCTTCCGCCTCAACGACCGCGTCGCGCGGGCGCTCCTCGCGCTGGCTCCCGCCCGGGCGCCGGAGGTCAGCGTCGTCGCGCCGCGCGCAGCCAGTACCGCGCCGTCCCGGCGAACGCCGGCCGCCCGCTGAGGTCCACCTCGAGCTCCTCCAGGTCGGCCGCGACGCGGTCGTCGACGCGTTCGGCGTCCTCCAGCAGGGCGGTGACGGCGAGCACGCCCGCACGGCCGACGACGTCGCAGCCGGCGTCGGCGAGGGCGTCCTCCACGAACTCCGGGGACAACCGCAACGCGGTGTGACCCGTCGCGGGATCGGTCGCGCGCTCGGCGTCGAGCGACACCCACGCGGCCGCCGGCCCCTGCCCCAGCACCGTCGCGAGGACGTCCGCGGGCGGGTTCGGGGCGAGCAGCGACACGAGGCCGCCGGGGCGGACCGACGACACGAGCGTCGCGACGTCGGCCCGCACCTGCGCGTGCGAGGCCCTGTGCTGCAGCACGTCGTGGCAGAAGACGACGTCGAAGGACCCCGACCCGCCCGCGCGGTGCCGGGTCAGCGCGGCCAGTGCCGTCAGGTCCTCCAGGTCGGCCGCCACCGTGTGCACCCGGTCGGCGACACCCGCCGCCGCGGCCGCAGCCCGGGCCAGCGCCAGCATCTCCGGCGAGCGGTCCAGGACGGTGACGTCGTGCCCGGCGAGGGCGAAGGGCAACGCGTCGCGACCGTCCCCGCCTCCCGCGTCCAGCACGCGCAACCCGTCGCCGAGGTCGGCGGTCCAGTCCCGCAACAGCCGGGCGACGACGTGGTACCGCAACCGTCCCCACGGCGAGTCCTGCCACAACGCCCAGGCCGCGTCCCCCGCGGGCCCGTTCGTGGGCCTCACCTCGTGTCCACCCGGATCACCCGAAGAGGCGGGACCCGGCGATCCGGGCGCCTTCGCCCAGGGCCGCGAGCTTGGCCACCGCGATCTGCGGGTGGATGCGACCGCCGAGACCGCAGTCGGTCGAGGCGACGACGTTCTCCGCCCCGACGACGGAGGCGAACCGTTCGATCCGGTCGGCGACGAGTTCGGGGTGCTCCACGACGTTCGTGGCGTGGCTGACGATGCCCGGCACGATCTTCTTCCCCGCCGGCAGCTGCACGTCGCGCCACACCTTCCACTCGTGCTCGTGCCGCACGTTGGCGGCCTCGAAGGAGTAGGAACCGGCGTCGATCTCGAGCATGAGGTCGACGATGTGGCGGAACTCGACGTCGGTGGTGTGCGGACCGTGCCAGCTGCCCCAGCAGAGGTGGAACCGCACCTGCTCCGGCGGCAGGCCGCGCAGGGCGTGGTTGAGGGCCTCGACGCGGATGCGCGTGAACGCGCGGTAGTCCTCCACCGAGGGTTCGGGGTTGATCTGGTCCCAGTTCTCGGCGATCGACGGGTCGTCGACCTGGACGGTGAGCCCGGCGTCGACGATCGCGCGGTACTCCTCGCGCAGGACGTCCGCCCACGCCCAGATGTGCTCCTCCTCGGTCGCGTAGTACCGGTTGGAGATGCGCGCACCACTGCCCGGGGACAGCGAGGTGATGAAACCCTCCCCGACGCCGGCCGCCGCGAGACCGGCCTTGAGGTTCGCGATGTCGGAGGCGATCGCCGCGTGACCGGTGTACGAGAGCGGCCCCGTGGTCGCGGGGAACGCCGTCGCGTTCTTGCCCGTGGAGATGCCCGACGTCGGGTCGGTGTAGGCGTCGCGGAAGATCGTCCAGTCGCGGCGGTCGGGGAAGCTCGTGAGCCGGACGTTCCCCGGTTCGGACCGGACCACGGGCTGGGTGAACAGGTCCTCGCCCGTGACCTCGAGCCCGGCGACGCGCTGGAACGAGTACGACCACCAGGCGCCGTAGTCGACGGCGCTCGTCATGGCCTTGCCGTACTCGCCGTCGCCGACGATCGTCACCCCGAGGTCGCGCTGGCGGCGCACGAGGTCGACGACGGCGTCGGTGAGCAGGGCCTCGAACTCGGGTGTGCGTTCGAGGGTGAAACCGTCGGCGCCGATCGTGCGCGCGTCGTTGGCGGCGATGAGTTCGGGGGTGCGCGGCAGGCTGCCGGCGTGGGAGACGGGGACGGACCTGGTCACGGGTGGTGCTCCGTTCGGGGGGAGTTCAGGCGCGGGCGAGGGCACGGTCGAGGTCCTCGAGGAGGTCCTCGACGTCCTCGAGTCCGACGGACAGGCGCAGGACGGCGTCGGTGAGGCCGATGGCGGCGCGACCGTCCGGCCCCAGCCGGCGGTGCGTCGTCGTGGCCGGGTGGGTGGCGAGGGACTTGGCGTCGCCGAGGTTGTTGGAGATGTCGACGACCTGCAGCGCGTCGAGCACCTCGAAGGCACGGTCCTTGCCGCGCCCCTCGGGGGCGTCGAGCGCGAACGTGACGACGGTGCCGCCGAGGTCCATCTGCCGCCGGGCGAGCTCGGCCTGCGGGTGGCTGGCCAGCAACGGGTACCGGACCCAGCGGATGCCCGGTTGCGCCTCGAGGTGCTCGGCGATGCGCAGGGCGTTCGCGGCGGAGTGGCGGACCCGCAGGCTCAGGGTCTCCAGACCCTTCGCCAGGGTCCAGGCGTTGAACGGGCTGAGGGTGGGCCCGGTGTGCCGGGTGAGTTCCTTGAACCGGCCGCCGAGGAACTCCTCGGTGCCCAGGACCGCTCCGCCCATCACGCGGCCCTGACCGTCGATGTGCTTGGTCGCGGAGTACACGACGACGTCGGCACCGAACCGCAGCGGCCGCTGCCCGACGGGCGAGGCGAACGCGTTGTCGACGACGACGGTCGCGCCCGCGGCGTGCGCGAGTTCCGTGACGGCCGCGATGTCGACGAGGGTCTGCATGGGGTTGGCCGGGGTCTCGAAGAACACGGCCTGCGCACCGTCGGCCAGGGCCTGTTCCCACTGCGCGAGGTCCTCGCCGTCGACGAACACCGTCTCGACCCCCCAGCGGGGCAGGATCTCGTCGAGCACGACGAAGCAGGACCCGAAGAGGCTGCGGGCCGCCACGACCCGGTCGCCCGCGCCGAGGAGCGCGGCGAGGGCGTAGAACACCGCCGACATGCCGCTGGCGAGGCCGTAGCAGGCCTCCGCCCCCTCCAGCTGCCGCAGCCGCTCCGTGAACACCGACACCGTGGGGTTGCCGTACCGCGAGTAGACGTACCGGTCGACGTCACCGGCGAACGCGGCCTCCGCGGCGGCGGCGCTCTCGTACACGTACCCGGACGTGAGGTACAGCGCCTCGGCCGTCTCCTCGAACCCCGACCGGGCGAGGCCGCCGCGGACGGCGGTGGTGTCCGGCCGCCACTGCGGGTCGTTCACGACTGCCGCCAGGGCAGACCGGCCGCCCGCCAGCCGGAACCGCCCCGGTGGCCCTCGCCGTCGAGCGGACCCTCGAACCCCTCGAGCACGTTGTAGCTGACCGCGATCCCCGCCGCGGTCGCCGTCTCGGCCGCCGCCACGGACCGCTGACCCGAGCGGCAGAGGAAGACGACCTTCCGGTCGGTCCCGGGGACGATGCCCGCCTCCGCGAGCTCGCCCAGGAACCGGCCGGGGTCGACCGGCAACCAGGAGACGAGGACGGGCTCGCGCTCGAGCCCGCTGGGAACCCCCACGAACCGCCACTCCGCCTCGGTGCGCACGTCCACGAGGACGGCGTCCGGGTCGTCCTGCACCAGGTCGAAGGCCTCACGCGGGGTGAGGTCACCGGCGTAACCCACTGTTCCTCCCATCGGTCCTGGCATGAGCACCCTCCGGGACGGCGGTCCGTCCCCGGGGTTGCTGCGGCGTCGACGAGCCAGGTCTCTCGGCCGCTCTGGATGGTCCGGTCAGCCTAGGGCATCGACCGACGGGGGCGGTGCCGCGGCGGCGACGCGGTCGACAAGCGCGGCGTCGGCGCCCAGCACCTCGACGCCGGTGGCGACCGGTCGCAGGAAGACCGTGCAGCGTTCGTCGGTCAGGCACGTCCGGAGCGTTCCCGCCGCGACGGCGGGGCTGTCCGCGAGCCGGGCGAGCAGGCGTGGCGACGGGTCGTGCTCGACGACGACCGTCGTGCTGCGGCCGTCGGGGTCGGGCCGGGTCTGCACGCTCTGGTGGTGCTGCGGCCCGATCCCGTCCCGCAGCCGGGTGAACTCCGCGACGAGCCGGTCCTCCGACGCGCCGGCGGGGTCGTGGGGCAGTTCCGTCCACACCTGCACCGGTCCCGTCGCCGGCAACGCGGCCACGAGAGCGGCCAGGACGCCGGCCCTGTCCCCCTCCCCCGCACCGGTCCGCCGCAGGACCACCCGGGGCAGGACGAAGGAGTCGATGAACGGCGGCGGCGGGAACCACGTCCCGCACCGGCCCTCGGCAGCTTCGTCGGGACCGGCGCCCGGCCGCGCACCACTCATCCCCGGACGCTACCGGCCCCGTCGGCGCGGGTCAGAGGAAGCGGTGCATGACGTGCAGGCCGACGTACCCGTGCTCGGGGTGGTCGAAGGCCTGCGGCACGGTGCCGAGGACCGCGAAGCCGAGGGACTGCCACAGGGCGACGGCGGCGGCGTTGGTCTCCACGACGGCGTTGAACTGCATCGCCAGGAAGCCACGGTCTCGCGCCCACACCAGGACGTGCTCACCGAGGGCCCGGCCCACCCCGCGTCCCCGCGCGGCCGGGGACACCATGAAGCTGGCGGTCGAGACGTGCGACCCGGCGCCGGGCCGGTTCGGCCCGCACTTGGCGGTCCCGAGGACCGTCCCCTCCTCGTCCACGGCGACGAACGTCCCCCACGGCGGCGCGCCGACCCACTCTGCCCGGGCCCGGTCCGACGTGAGCCCCTGCGGCAGCGCGTACGTCTCCCCGTCGGCGACGATCTCGTCGAAGAAGGGCCAGATGCCGGCCCAGTCGGCGTCGGCGTAGTCGCGGATCTCCACGGCGGGCAGGCTAACGGCGGCTAGCGTGCGGAGAGTGACGGACGTCTTCGGGGACCGGTCGGCGCAGTGGGCGCAGTGGCAGGCCGAGCCGTGGGGCCGGGTGCGCTACGCCGTCGTCGCCGAGGTGCTGCGGCGCACGGTCACCGGCACGGGCCTGCGGGTCCTCGACGTCGGCGGGGGCGACGGACAGGACGGGGTGCCCCTCGCGGCCGCCGGGCACAGCGTCACCGTGCTCGACCGCTCACCCGACCTGCTGGGCCGGGCCGCGGAGCACGGGTTCGCCACCCGCGTCGCCGACCTGGACGACGAGCCGGCCGACCTGCAGGGCGCCTTCGACGTCGTGCTGTGCCACAACGTCCTGCACTACCTCGACGACGTGGCGGGGGCCGTGGACCGTCTCACCGCGTTCCTCGCGCCCGGCGGCGTGGTCTCCCTCATGGCACCCACCCCTGCCATGGACGTGCTCGCGGCCGCCGTCCGCCGCCTCGACCCGGCCGAGGCCCTCGCGCTGCTCGACGCGCGCACGGTCCACGGCCAGACCTTCGACCACCCGATGAACCGGCTGGAGTCCGCCACGGTCGAGGAGGCGCTGCAGCGCAGTGGTCTCACGGTGACGGGGCGGTACGGGGTGCGGTGCGTGACGGACCTCGTCACCGACGACGACCGCAAGCGCGACCCCGAGTTCTTCGCTCGACTGCTGGCGCTCGAACTGGCCCTGTGCGACCGGGAGCCCTTCCGGCGGACCGGACGGTTCTGGCTCCTGACGGCCAGGCGCTGAGCCTCAGGCGCGCAGCAGCGCGTCGGCGAGCGCCGACCAGCTGAGCAGCGCGCACTTCACCCGCGCCGGGTACCTCGCCACCCCTGCGAACGCGATGGCGTCGCCGAGGACCTCCTCGTCGCCGGGGTCCTCGCCGCGGCTGGTGAGCATGTGCTGCACGGCGTCGCGGACCTGCCCCACCTCGGTGACGGGGCGGCCGACGACGAGCTCGTGCAGCACCGAGGCCGAGGCCCGGCTGATGGAGCAGCCGAGGGCGTCGTAGGAGACGTCCCGCACGAGGGGCCCGTCCGCGCCGTCCTCGACCTGCACCCGCAGCGTGATCTCGTCCCCGCACGTCGGGTTCACGTGGTGAGCCTCCGCCGCGAACGGCTCGCGCAACCCCTCGCCGTGGGGGCGCTTGGAGTGCTCGATGATCAGCTGCTGGTACAGGTCCACGCGCGTCAGGTTCTCACGGGGAGCTCAGCCGAAGAGGTCGCGGACCCGGTGCAGGCCCCGGAGCACGGCGTCGACGTCGGAGGGCTGGTTGTAGGGCCCGAAGCTGACGCGCGTCGTCGCCGCGACCCCGAACCGGCGGTGCAGCGGCCAGGCGCAGTGGTGCCCGACGCGGACGGCGACGCCCTCGTCGTCCAGGAGCTGGCCGACGTCGTGGGCGTGGACCTGCAGGTCGGGTCCCTCGACGACGAACGAGACGAGACCCACCCGCGCGGCGGCGTCCAGCGGCCCCAGCACGCGGACCCACGGCAGTTCCGCCAGTTCCCCGAGGAGGAGCGCGGTGAGGGAGCGTTCGTGGGCCTCGACGCGCGCGATGCCGGTCCCGTCGGGTCCGAGGTCGCGCAGGTAGTCCACCGCGGCGTGCAGGCCGACGGCCTGGGCCGTCATCGGGACGCCGGCCTCGAACTTCTGCGGGGCGGGGGCGAACGTCGACCGCTCCATCCGGACGAGTTCGATCATCGACCCGCCGGTGAGGAACGGCGGCATGGCGGCGAGCACTTCCGCGCGCCCCCACAGGACCCCGACGCCCGACGGGCCGAGCATCTTGTGGCCGGAGAACGCCGCGAGGTCGACGCCGAGGGACGGCAGGTCGACGGGCAGGTGCGGCACGGACTGGCAGGCGTCGAGCACGACGAGGGCCCCCACCCGGCGGGCGGCCGCGACGAGCTCGGCGACCGGCGCGACCGCACCGAGGACGTTGGAGGCGTGCGCGAACGCGACGACCTTCGTCCGGTCGGTGACGAGCGCGTCGAGCCCGGAGAGGTCGAGGACGCCGTCGTCGGTCACGGGGATCCACCGCAGGACCGCACCCGTGCGCGCGCAGAGCTCCTGCCACGGCACGAGGTTGGCGTGGTGCTCGGCTTCGGTGACGAGGAGCTCGTCCCCCTCGGCGAGGACGAACCGCGGGTCGACGGCCTGCCCCGCCGGTGCGGAACCGCGGGCGGCGTAGGCCGTCGTGGTGCTGAACGCGTGGGCGACGAGGTTCAGCGACTCCGTGGCGTTCTTCGTGAACACGACCTCGTCGGCGGGGGCGCCGACGAACGCCGCGATCGCGGAACGGGCCGCCTCGAAGTCGTCGGTGGCCTCCTCGGCGAGCTGGTGCGCGCCGCGGTGCACGGCCGCGTTGTGCGTCTCGTAGAACCGGCGTTCGGCGTCCAGGACGGACCGCGGTTTCTGCGACGTCGCCCCGGAGTCCAGGTACACCAGCGGTTTGCCCGACCGGGTCGTGCGCGACAGGATCGGGAAGTCCGCGCGCAGGGCGGAGAGTTCCGCCGGGGAGAAACCCTCGAGCAGCGTCGTCACCGCGGGTCCTTCTCCCCCGCCGCGACGGGGACGGTGAGGCGGTTCTCGGCCGGCGGCAAGGGGCAGGTGGCGTGGTCGGTGAACGCGCACGGCAGGTTCTGGGCGCGGTTGAGGTCCAGCACGACCGGACCGGGCGTCGTGGGGACGGGGACCGAGCGGGTCGTCCCCGTCGTCGTCACGCCGGAGGTGGCGTCGGTGAACAGGGCCGTCCCGCCGTCGAACACCGTGAGCTGCTGCGGACCGTCCAGCTCGAAGCGGACGACGCCGACCGCGCGGTGGTGGTGCTGCAAACCCTCCACGACGGCGCCGACGACGACGTCCTGGACCTGCTCGTGCGGGACGAACTCCGCGGGCAGCACGTACCGCTGCGAGAACTCGAACACCGGGACGCCGGTGAACGCGGCGAGCGTCGGGGCCTGCGGGTCGCGCACGCGCAGCGCGTGGTTCCCGCTGCGCTGCATGACCTCCACCCGCCGTTCACCGATCTCCACGAGGGTTCCCGGCGCCCCCTCGGGGGTCTCGACGCGGACGGTGCCCTCGACGGTCACCCCGTCGAGGACGATCCCGTCGGCCGCGGTGGCCGTGACCTCGACCGCGCCGTCCACCGAGGCCCAACGACCCGGCAGCCCGTCGACCTCCGCGACGTCGGTGCCCAGCCAGTGCAGGCCGGTGAGGCTCAACCAGCCGTGCGGAGCCGACAGGGTCGCGGTGCGCTCGGCGCGCCAGGCCTCCCACGCGGTGCGGGCGTGCGCGAGGGTCCCCGCGTCGATCGTCGTGGTGGTCATCTGTCGCTCCTCAAGCGGTGTGTCGAGCAGGGTGTCGAGCAGGGTGTCGAGCAGGGTGTGCGTCGGTGCGGCGGGCCGTGTCGTGCGGGTGGCGCAGGCCGAGGTGCTCGCGCAACGTCGTCCCGGTGTACTCCGTGCGGTACACCCCGCGCTCCTGCAGCAGCGGGACGACGCGGTCGACGAACTCGTCGAGGCCCGTGGGCGTCAGGTGCGGGACGAGGATGAACCCGTCGCACGCGTCGGCCTGGACGTAGGCGTCGATCTCCGCGGCGACCTGGTCCGGGGTGCCGACGAACTGCTGCCGGCCGGAGACCTCGACGACGAGTTCGCGGGCGCTCCAGCCGTGGGCGGCCGCGAGCTCGCGCCACTGCCGGACGGTCTCGGCCCGGTCCTGGACCGACCGGGCCCGTCCCTGCACGATGGTCGAGGTGAGGTCGGGTTCCTGCGCCGGCAGCGGTCCCTCGGGGTCGAACCCCGTGAGGTCACGGCCCCAGGCCTGTTCGAGGAACGCGACGGCCTGCTCGGGACCGACCTGCTGGAACCGGACCTCCCGCGCGTTCTCCCGCGCCTCGGCTTCGGTGTCCCCCAGCACGAAGGACGCCCCGGGCAGGATCCGGAGGTCCTCGCCCGCGCGGCCGTGCCGCACGGCACGGGCGCGCAGGTCGGCGGTGAACCGCTGCCCCGCCTCCAGCGTGCCGTGCATCGTGAAGATCGCGTCGGCGTAGGCCGCGCCGAAGTCGCGGCCCCCGTCGGAGTCGCCGGCCTGGAAGAGGACCGGGTGCCCCTGCGGGCTCCGCGGCAGCAGCCCGGGCCCGCGGACGTCGAACTGGGGTCCGTGGTGCTCGACCTCGTGGACGTCCCGCACGAACACCCCGCTCACGGGGTCCGCGACGAGGGCGTCCGGGCCCCAGGAGTCCCAGAACTCCCGGGCCACGTCGAGGACCTCGCGGGCCCGGACGTAGCGGTCGGCGTGGGCCAGGTACCCGCCGCGGCGGAAGTTCTCACCCGTGAACGCGTCCGAGCTCGTGACGACGTTCCAGGCCGCCCGGCCGCCGGAGAGGTGGTCGAGGGAGGCGAACTGCCGCGCGACCTCCGCGGCCTCGTTGAAGGTCGCGTTGATGGTGCCGGCCAGACCGAGGTGCGTCGTCACGGCCGCGAGGGAGTTCAGCACCGTGAGGGTGTCGGGCCGGCCGACGACGTCGAGGTCGTAGATCCGTCCGCGCTGCTCCCGCAGGCGCAGCCCCTCGGCGAGGAAGAAGAAGTCCATGAACCCGCGCTCGGCCGTGCGGGCGAGGTGCTCGAAGGAGGAGGGGTCGGTCTGGCTGCCCGCCCGCGGGTCGCGCCACACGGTGGTCTGGTTGACCCCCGGGAAGTGGGCGCCCAGGTGGACCTGACGGGGAGAGCGGGGCTGGGTCCTCACGCGGACACCTCCTCGACGTAGCGGCTGACGGGTCGGGGCAGCCCGAAGCGCTCCCGCAGGGTCGTGCCGTGGACGACGGGACGGGTGACTCGGGGCAGGACGTCGGAGGCGAGGAGGTCGAGGGTGACCGGCAGGTCGAGCGGGACGACCGCCACGCCGTCGACACCCGCGGGCAGCGCGGTCAGGAGGTCGAGGAACGACTCCGGCGTCCCGACGTGCCGGACCGACCGCGGCGGGGGGCCGGGGCTCCACGCGTCCAGCTGCGCCGCGACGTCGGCCGCCTCGGCGGCGTCCCGCCGCAGCAGCACCTCCACGTCGAGCAGGACCGTCGCGGTCGGCAGCGCCGCGGCCCACCCGGCGGCCTGCCCGGCGTCGGCCGTCTCGAGACGGGCGACGTCGGCCTGCGCGACGGCCAGCTCGAGCGAGGGCTGGTCGCGGACGGGCACGACGACGAGGGGCTGCCCCTGCGGGGAGCGGGGCGTGATGGAGGGTCCCTTCACGGCGAAGAACTCACCGGAGAAGTCGACGTGGTGCAGCTTGTCGCGGTCGACGTAGCGGCCCGTCGCGACGTCCCGCACGACCGCGTCGTCCTCCCAGGAGTCCCAGAGGCGGCGGGCGACGTCGACCGTCTCGGCCGCCTCGCGCCACAGCTCCTCGGCCGGGGCGGCGGCCTTGCGCCCGAACAGGTCCGCCTCCTGCGCCGTCGTCGACACCTCGACCTGCCAGCCCGCGCGACCGCGGCTCGTGAGGTCGAGCGTGGCGATGGCCTTCTGCGTGTGGAAGGGCTCGGTGTGCGTCGTCGTGACGACCGGCACGAGCCCCGGGCGGCGGGTCAGCGGGGCCAGGTGGGCGGCGACGGCGACGGCGTCGAGGCGGCCCCGCTGGTCGCGTTCGGCGGCCGACTGCAGGCGGTAGGCGTCGGGGACGACGAGCAGGTCGACGTCGGCGGCGTCGACGGTCGCCGCGAGCCGGCGCCAGTGCGCCGCGGTGAACAGCTCCTCCGGGCGGGCTCCGGGCAGGCGCCAGGCGGCCGGGTGGCGGCCGGCGCCGTCGAGTTCGACGGCCCAGCGCAGGGCGGCGGGGGGACGGGAGGGCACGGCGGTCTCCTGGGGTGGTCGTGACCTGCCGGTCGGCCCGGGGAGGGCGCCGGCGGCCGCCTCGGGGTCCCGAGGGCGGCGGGGCGGGTCAGCGACAGACCGCGGAGCGGGTCCGGCAGAGGTCCACGTGGCGCCGCTGGACGGCCACGAAGGGGCGCGCTCGGGCGACCTCCTGGCTCCCGGTCCGCTCCACGGCTCCACGGTACGGCGCGGCTAGGCTGACGACCAAGCCACCCCGACGTGCTCACCCGTGCGTCACCACCTGCGACACCCCTGCGATCCCGGAGGACACCTGCATGCCCGACGAGCTCGTCGTCCCGCCCCCGGCGGACTTCGCCGCCCAGGCCAACGTCGGCGCCGACGAGTACGCACGGGCCGCCGCCGACTCGGAGGCGTGGTGGGCCGAGCAGGCCCGGCGCCTGCAGTGGGACGAGCCGTTCACCACGGTGTTCGACGGCTCGACGCTGCCGACGGCGCAGTGGTTCACGGGCGGGAAGCTCAACGTGGCCGTCAACTGCGTCGACCGGCACGTGGCGGCCGGGCGCGGGGACAAGGTCGCGCTGCACTGGGAGGGCGAACCGGGCGACTCCCGGGCGATCACCTACGCGCAGCTGCAGGACGAGGTGTGCCGCCTCGCCAACGCCCTCGAGGAACTCGGCGTGGGCCACGGCGACCGCGTCGTGCTGTACCTGCCGGTCCTGCCGGAGACGATCGTCACGACGATGGCGTGCGCCCGCATCGGCGCCGTCGTCTCGCTGGTGTTCGGGGGTTTCTCGGCCGAGGCGCTGCGGTTCCGCGTCGAGGACACCGGTGCCAAGCTCCTCGTCTGCACGGACGGGCAGTTCCGGCGCGGGACGGCCGTGGCCGTCAAGGGTGCGGCCGACGCCGCGGTCGAGGGTCTGGACCACGTCGAGCACGTCCTCGTCCTGCGCCGCACCGGGGACCGGACGCCGGACGTGCCGTGGACGCCGGGCCGCGACGTGTGGTGGCACGACCTCGTCGACCGGCAGCCGGTCGAGCACGTCGCGCCGAGCTTCGACGCCGAGAACCCGCTCTTCATCATCTACACGTCGGGGACCACGGGGAAGCCGAAGGGTCTCGTCCACACCTCCGGCGGGTACCTGACCCACACGTCGTGGTCGCACTGGGCGGTGTTCGACGTCAAGGACGACGACGTCTACTGGTGCCAGGCGGACCTGGCGTGGGTGACGGCGCACTCGTACGAGATGTACGGGCCGCTGTCGAACGGTGTGACGCAGGTGATCTACGAGGGGTCGCCGCTGACGCCGCACCCGGGCCGGCACTTCGAGGTCATCGAGAAGTACGGCGTGACGATCTACTACACCGCCCCCACCCTCGTGCGGACGTTCATGAAGCACGGGCCCGAACTGCCCGCGGGTTTCGACCTGTCGTCGCTGCGGCTGCTCGGGTCGGTCGGTGAGGCCATCAACCCCGAGGCGTGGCTCTGGTTGCACCGCAACGTGGGAGGCGGCCGCTGCCCCATCGTCGACACGTGGTGGCAGTCCGAGACGGGCGCCGCCGTCGTCGCTCCCCTGCCGGGCGTCACGCCGCTGAAACCCGGGTCGGGCACGGTCCCGCTGCCGGGGTTGTCGGCCACCGTCGTCGACGAGGCCGGGAACGAGGTCGCGCCCGGTGAGCAGGGCGTCCTCGTCATCACGAGGCCCTGGCCCGGGATGGCGCGGACGGTGTGGCGCGACCACGCGCGGTTCGTCAAGAGCTACTGGGAACCGTACGCGGCGCAGGGGTACTACCTCGCCGGTGACGCCGCGACGAAGGACGCCGACGGGTACGTCTGGATCGGCGGGCGCATCGACGACGTCCTCAACGTGTCCGGGCACCGGTTGTCGAGCATCGAACTCGAGTCCGCCCTCGTCTCGCACCCCCGGGTCGCGGAGGCGGCCGTCGTCGGCGCCCCCGACGCGACGACGGGTCAGCGGATCGTGGCGTTCGTCATCCTGCGCGGCCAGGGGCCCGACGACGTCTCGGCCGAGCTGCGCGAGCACGTCGCCCAGCAGATCGGCCCCGTCGCCAAACCCCGTGACGTCGTCGTCGTGCCGGACCTGCCGAAGACGCGGTCGGGGAAGATCATGCGCCGCCTCATGGCCGACATGACCGCCGGTCGCGGCGGTGGCGACGTCACGTCCCTGCAGGACGAGACGGCCCTCGCCGCCGTCGAGGCGGCGTGGGCGCAGTACGTGCAGTCCCGCTGACAGTCCCGCCGGCAGTCCCGCCGGCAGTCCCGCCGACCTCGCGCCCGACGCGACGGTGACTCCCCGCTGACGACGACCGTCACCGGGGAGCCACCGTTGCACCGCCGTCGCGCTGCGTTCAGGCGGGGTTGATCCCGCCGGCCTCGGCGGCCGCGGCGACGTCCATCCAGCTGGTCTCCCAGATGTGGCCGTCCGGGTCGAGGAAGCTCGTGCCGTACATCCAGCCGAAGTCCATCGTCGGCGCGTACTCCGCACCGCCGTTCGCCAGGGCCTTCGCCTTCAGGTCGTCGCACTCGGCGCGGTCGGCGCAGGACAGCGCGACCATGACCTCGTTGGACCCCGACGGGGCGGCCTCGGTGAGGAGGAACTGCTTCCACTTCACCGGCTCGTGGACGAGGACGATGATGTTCTCCTCGACCACGACGCACGCCGTTGTCTCGTCCTCGAACTGCGGGTTCAGGCTGAAGCCGAGCGCGGTGAAGAAGGCCTTGGAGACCTCCTTGTCGGCGACCGGCAGGTTGACGAAGACCATGCGCACGGTGAGCTCCCCAGCGTCCGGGGCCGGCGGTCCGGCCCTCCTGCCCTTCTCGACCTCAGCCTGCCGCAGAACTCATCGGTCGGTCAGAGGTTCGGGAACCACAGGCCGATCTCGCGGGCCGCGGACTCCTCGGAGTCCGAACCGTGGACGAGGTTCTGCTGGACCTTCAGGCCCCAGTCGCGGCCGAGGTCGCCACGGATCGTGCCCGGCGCCGCCGTCGTCGGGTCGGTGGTGCCGGCGAGCGAGCGGAAGCCCTCGATGACGCGGTGACCCTCGACGACGGCCGCCAGGATCGGCCCGGACAGCATGAACTCGACGAGGGGCTCGTAGAACGGCTTCCCCTCGTGCTCGGCGTAGTGGCCGGCGAGCAGCTCGCGCGAGGCGGTGCGCAGCTCGACGGCGACGAGGGTGTAGCCCTTGGCCTCGATGCGGCGCAGGACCTCCCCCGAGAGGTTGCGCCGAACGCCGTCGGGCTTGACGAGGACGAGGGTGCGCTGGGCTGGGGTCTCGGTCACGGCGTCGACCCTAGCGGGACGCGGCATCGCGTCCGGGTGTGGACTGGGAGCGTGCCCCCGGCCCCGCACCCCACGACGTACACCGAACGCGCGTCCGTCGTGCCCGGGGCCGTCGTGTGGGCGAGCACGTCGACCGGCGCCGACACCGGGCCCGTGCTGCCCGACGGTTGCATGGACCTGTTGTGGCGCAGCGACACCGAACGCCTGCTCGTCGCCGGGCCCGACACCGCCCCGCAGTCGACCGAGGGCGAGCCGGGGGTCCGCTGGACGGGACTGCGCCTGTCCCCCGGCCACGCCCCCACCGTCCTCGGTGTGCGGGCCGAGGAGCTGCGGGACCGCCGCGTCGACCTGGCCGACCTCTGGGACGCCACCCGCGTCCGTCGGCTCACCGCGCGGGTGGCCGCGAGCGCCGCCCCGGGGACCGTCCTGGAAGCGGTCGCCGGGACGGGGCCCGCCCCCGACGCGGCCCTGGACCACGTCGTCCGCGCCCTCGCCGCGGGCCGTCCGGTGTCCGCCGTCGCGGCCGACCTCGACGTCAGCGAACGGACGCTGCACCGGCGCAGCCTGGCCGCGTTCGGGTACTCACCCCAGCTGCTCGCGCGGGTCCTGCGCTTCCGGCGCGCCCTGGCGGCCTTGCGGGCCGGCCGCCCGCCCGTCGAGGTGGCCGCCGGGCTCGGTTTCACCGACCAGGCGCACCTGACGCGGGAGGTGCGCCGGTTCGGCGGGACGACCCCCGGTGCGGTTCAGCTCGGCAGCGGCGCGAAGAGGTCGACGGCACCGCCGTCGGGGTCGAGCACCGTCGCGTAGCGCTGCCCCCACACGGCGTCGAACGGGGCGAGGTGGACGCGCGCCCCGGCGTCCGTGAGCTCGGTGAAGAGGGCGTCGACGTGCGCCGGCCCCGCGCAGAGGAACGCGAGGCTCGTCCGGTTGCCGGCGGCCTCCCGCGTGTACGAGGGGTCGAAGGACCGGATCGTCTCCTCGGTGTCCCAGGCCAGGCGCAGTCCGCCGGGCAGGGTCGTCTCGACGTGCGGGGCGCCGTCGGCGTCGGGGGGCAGGTCGAGTCCGAGGCGGCGGTAGAAGGCCAGCGAGGCGGCCATGTCGGCGACGACGAGGCCGACGAGGTCGAGGCGGGGTGAGGGCGTGGGGTCGGTCATGCGTCCGAGGGTGCCGTGACCGGAGGCCCCACGTCTTGCACGCATCGGACACCCCGCGGGCGCGGTGCGCCAGGATGTGCGGGTGCGTCACGACCGCGAGGACACCACCGCCCAGGAACAGGCGCTGCGCGCCGCCCGCGACGAGGCCGCGCAGGTCCTCGCCGAGCTCGCCGCCGAGGCGAGGTCGCTGTCCAAGGCCTACGCGGGCCGCACCGCCCGCGTGCCCGACGGTTCCGCGCTCGCGGGGCTCGTCGACGCGGCCCGCCGCGCCGAGGAGGCCGTCGACATCGCCGCCCTCGACCTCGCCACCGCGCGCGGCGAGGACGCCTGACGCGCTCCCCCTCCCGGGGGCGGAGGACACTCCTTCCGCCCTCCGACGGGGAGTTCGGGGGCGCGGAGCACGACGTCCGCCCCGACGTGGGCGGTTCAGAGCGTGAGGGCGTACGTCCGGTAGGTGGTGTCGAGCACCCAGCCCTCGCTCTCGTAGAGGGCCTGCGCGGTGGTGTTCGTGTGCGCCGTCTCCAGGACGGCCGTCGTCGCGCCCGCGGCCCGCGCGCGGTCGGCGACGGCGCGCAACAGCGTCCGACCGACGCCGCGACCCCGGGCGGACGGGTCGACGAAGAGGTCGTAGAGCACCCAGGCAGGGGCCAGCTCCAGGGAGGCCCAGGTGGGGTAGCACTGCGCGAACCCGACGGCGGTCCCCTCGACCTCGGCGAGCAGGACGACGCTCTCGCCGTTCGCGAGGCGCGCCGTCAGGTACGCGGTCACCTCGGCGGGCTCACGGGGGCACTCGTAGAAGACGAGGTACGCGGCGAAGAGCCGTGCCACCTCGGCCACGTCGTCCACCGATGCTGCTCGCACCACCACGTCGCCGCCCATGGCGACCACCCTGGCAGCCCACCGCGTCGGGGCGGAAGGTGTGCTCTCGGCCCCGGAGAGTGGCCTGGAAGGGCGGAAAGAGTGTTTTCCGCGCGGGCTGGGTGGCGGCTGTGAGGCTTCGACGTGCGGTGATCGTGTCCTGGGCGGACCATCGTGGGCGGGCTCCGGGCTCGGGGTCCGTGCACCGAGGGAGAACCGCATGAGTTCGGACAGCGCGCCGGGGCGCACCAACGACGCCGAGGACGACGAACGCCACACCACCATCAAGGTGGTGATGATCTCGATCGTGGCGGCCATCGGCGGCTTCCTCTTCGGGTTCGACACCTCCGTCATCAACGGGGCCGTCAAGGCCGTCACCAACCAGTTCTCGCTGTCCGACGGGCTGTCCGGGTTCGCGGTGTCCTGCGCCCTCCTCGGCGCGGCCGTCGGCGCCTGGTTCGCAGGACGCATCGCCGACCGGTTCGGACGCAAGTCCGTCATGGTCGTCGGCGGCTTGCTCTTCGCCGTCAGCGCCATCGGATCGGCGTTCGCGTTCGCCGTCTGGGACCTCATCCTCTGGCGCGTCGTCGGCGGGCTCGGGGTGGGGGTCGCCTCGGTGATCGCGCCGACCTACATCGCCGAGGTCGCCCCCGCACGCATCCGGGGGCGTCTCGCCTCGCTGCAGCAGCTCGCCATCACCGTCGGCATCTTCGTCGCCCTGCTGTCCGACAAGGTCATCGCGGACTCGGCCGGGGGTGCGGAGAACTCCACCTGGCTGGGCTGGGAGGCCTGGCGGTGGATGTTCCTCGTCGGCGTCATCCCGTCGGTGGTCTGGGCCGTGCTCGCCCTGGGCGTCCCGGAGTCCCCTCGCTACCTCATCGCCAAGAACCAGACCGAGCGGGCCGGCGAAGTCCTCCGCCAGGTGCTCGGCACCCGGAACATGGCGGCGGTGCAGCGCAAGGTCTCCGAGATCAAGATGTCGATGCGCCGCGAACACGACCCGAGCCTGCGGGACCTGCGGGGTCCCCGGCTCGGACTCCAACCCGTCGTGTGGGTCGGCATCCTCCTGTCCGTCCTCCAGCAGGGCGTCGGGATCAACGTGATCTTCTACTACTCCACGACCCTGTGGCAGGCCGTCGGTTTCGACGAGTCCGACGCCTTCACGACGTCGGTCATCACGGCCGTCACGAACGTCGTCGTGACGTTCATCGCCATCGCCCTCGTCGACAAGATCGGCCGCAAACCGCTGCTGACCGTGGGGTCGGCCGGCATGTTCGTCTCGCTCACCGTCATGGCGATCGCGTTCGCGCAGGCGACCGGCTCGGTCAAGGAACCGAGCCTCCCCGACCCGTGGGGGACGATCGCCGTCATCGCGGCGAACGTCTACGTCATCTCCTTCGGCGCCACCTGGGGTCCCGTGGTATGGGTCCTGCTCGGGGAGATGTTCCCCAACAAGATCCGCGCCGCCGGGCTCGCCGTCGCGGCGGCCGCGCAGTGGCTGGCGAACTTCGCCATCTCCACGAGCTTCCCCGCCCTGGCCGGGCTCGGGCTGCAGTTCGCCTACGGCCTCTACGCACTCATCGCGCTGCTGTCGTTCGTCTTCGTCCGCAAGGCCGTCCGGGAGACCAAGGGACGCGAACTCGAGGACATGGACGAGGAAGCACCCGCGGCCACCGTCCGGTGACGTGGGGATGACTCTCCACCTCACGTTCGAGGAGGGCCGGGAGGCCCTCCTCGACGAACTGGCGGAGTGGGACCGGCTGCTGGACGCGTTCGACGAGCTCGACGCGCCGAGCCGGTGCTCCGGATGGACGTGCGGGCAGGTCTTGGTGCACGTGCACTGGGGTCTGCAGTCCATGGCTCTGGATCTGCTCGCGCCGGACGGGCCTGGTCCCGTCACGGTGGACGCCGCCGGCTACTGGACCCGCTACCCCGGGCTCGAAGCGGACGACCGAACTCGGGAACGGGAGGCGCGGTTGCTGGCGGCCGTCGCCGACGCGTACTCGCGGCCCGACGCGCTCACGGGGCACGTCGCCGCGACCGTCCGTGGCCTGATCCGCGGCGTCGAACGTGTCCCCGATGGGCGCATCGCGTTCCAGGACATGACGTTCTCGACCGGCGACTTCCTCGGCAGCTGGGCCGTCGAACTCGCCGTGCACCACCTCGACCTCGAGCTCATCGCCGACCCGCCCGCGGCGAGCGCGCTCCGCCTGGCCCGGCGCACGGTCGAGGACCTCACGGCCGCAACGGTTCCCGCGGACTGGGACGACGCAACGGTCGTCCTCGCCGGGACCGGGCGCGTCGAGCTCACCGGCACCGAGGCCTTGCGGCACCCAGGACTCCGCGAGGCGTTCCCCGTCCTTCGCTGAGGGCTTCTACTCCACGACGACGTGCGCCCTGACCGTCCGGTCCGGGCCGTCCCCGGCGACCCACCCCTGCTTCTGCGCGAACGCGAGCATCCCCTGGAACTGCGCGTCCCAGCCGGCGTCCGCACCCTCGGCGTGCGCGGTTCGGCGCAGCCACGCCACGGACACGCGGACGTGCGCGGCGGCGACGTCGTCCCCCGGGGCGTCCAGCTCCCCCACCGGGCCGAGGACGGCGGCCAGGTCGCGCACGGACGTGCCGGCGGGGACCGCCACGTCGAAGGACGTGAACACGTCGTGGTCGAGGAGTTCGGCGGGCTGGGCCGCGGTGGGGTCGACGGCGATGCGCACGGCGGGTTCCTCCAGGACGTCGTCAGAACCGGGACATCCGGACCTCGGGAACCCCCGTCCCGGCGTCGACCTCATCGCTGCCGGGCACGACGGTGAACCCGTGCCGAGCGTAGAACCTGCGGGCCCGGAGGTTGTCGCGGAACACCCGCAACTCGGCGGGCCGGTCCCCCACCGCCCGCAGCAGCAGGGCGTCCGCGACGCCCGTGCCGCGGTGCTCGGCCGCCACGTAGAGGCTGCGCAGTTCCCAGCGCGGGTCGCCCGGGACCCAGCTCACGACCCCGACGACCTCCCCGGACCCGGGGTCCTGCGCGAGCGCGCACCCCCGGGCGCCCGTCCGCAGCGTCTGCGTCCAGGCCGCCACCCGCTCGGGCACCCGTCGGGACTGCAGGTACGCGTCCGGGACGAGCCCTGCGTAGCACTCGTCCCACGTCCGGGTCTGGAACTCGGCCACGGCGACGACGTCCGCCGGCACGACGTCCCGGACGATCACGGGCGGCCCCTCACTCCTGGGCCATCCTCCGGGCCACCTCGGCCTGCTCCCGCTCGATGCGCGTCCCGATGACGATCGAGCAGATCCAGATGACGGCGAACACCCCGCCGACGGCGAACATCAGGGGCACGACGAAACCCCCGGCCACGATGACCACCTGCAGGACCCAGCCGAGGGCGTACCCGCCGCGGCGACGCAGCATCCCCGCCGCGAGCAGGCACAGCAGGACCAGCACGCCGCCCACGACGAGGTAGGTGGAACTGCGCTGCTCCATCGGCACGAGCCCGTAGGCCACGAGCGTCGCGAAGAACACGACCAGCGCCTCGCTGCCGAGGGTCGTGGCGGCCATGAGCCGCTTCGGGTTCCTCACTGCTTGCCCTTCCCCAGCAACGCGCGGGCGTCGCCGGCGAGGACGACCGATCCCGCGATGACCACCCCGGCGCCGGACCCCCCGATGCCACCGCCCGTGCCCGCCTCGGCCTCGGCGAGGTCGACGGCCGTGGCGATGGCCTCGTCGAGCCGTTCGACGACGTGCACGCGGTCCTCGCCGAACACGTCCTCGGCCACCTCGGCCAGTTCACCGGGTTCCATCCCGCGCGAGGAGCTCGAGCGGGTGACGACGACCTCCGCGAGGACGGGTTCGAGGGCGAGCAGGACGCCCTCGACGTCCTTGTCCCCCATGACGGCCACGACGCCGACCAGCCGGCTCAGCGTGAACGCCTCGGCGATGGCCGCGGCCAGGGCCTGCGCCCCCGCCGGGTTGTGCGCGGCGTCGGCCAGGACGAGCGGCGAGGTGCGCAGGACCTCCAGCCGGCCGGGCGAGGTGACGTCCCCGAACGCGGTCTCGACGAGCCCGGGCGTCAGCGTTCCGCCCGGCAGCGCCAGGAGCGCCTCGGCCGTCTGCAACGCGACGGCGGCGTTCTCCGCCTGGTGCGCGCCGTGCAACGGCAGGAACACGTCCGTGTAGACCCCACCGCGGGTGCGCAGCGAGACCTGCTGCCCCCCGACGGCGAGGGTCCGCTCCTCGACCCCGAAGTCGAACCCCTCGCGCACGACGGTGACGCGTTCGGCGGCGGCCTTGGCCAGCAGCACGGCGCCGGCCTCCTCCTCCTGCTTGCCGAGCACGACCGTCGAGCCGTGCTTGATGATCCCGGCCTTCTGACCGGCGATCTCCTCCAGCGTCGAGCCGAGCCACGTCTCGTGGTCCATCGACACCGGGGTGACGACGGCGACGTCGGGCTGGACGACGTTCGTCGTGTCCCACGTCCCGCCGAGCCCGGTCTCGATGACGGCGACGTCGACGGGGGCGTCCGCGAAGGCCGCGAACGCCATGAGCGTCAGCACCTCGAAGAAGCTCAAGCGCGGGTCGCCGCGCTCGGCGGCCCGTTCGTCGACGATGCTCACGACGGGTTCGACGTCGTCCCACGCCCGCACGAACGCGGCGTGCGAGATCGGGTCGCCGTCGATCGAGATGCGTTCGGTGATGTCGACGAGGTGCGGGCTCGTGAACCGGCCGGTCCGCAGGTCGTGCTCGCGGACCAGCCGTTCCACCATGCGCGCCGTCGACGTCTTGCCGTTCGTGCCGGCCAGGTGCACGACGCGGTAGGCCAGCTGCGGGTCGCCCAGCAGTCCGCACGCCTCGCGCACCCGGTCCAGGGTCGGGTGGATCCGGTGCTCGGGGTTGCGGTCGAGGATCAGCTCGACGACGGCCTCGAACCGCTCGTCGTCCTCCTCGACCGGCCCGGCCGGCAGCAGGCGACCCTCGGTGGTGACGCGGGGGACGCGGTGGTCCTGCGGGACGCGCCCGCGGCGCATCCCGTCGGTGCCGAACGCCTCCCCCGTGTCGTCCCCGTCGTCCCGCTCGCCGTCGCCGAGGGGACCCATGAGCTCCTCGAGCTCACGGTCCCGGTCGTCCCCGGGGAGGTTCACCGCTGACCCCCGACCTCGTCGGCGCGCTGCACAGCGATGCGCACCTCGTGCCCTTCGACCGACCCCACGAGCGTCGCCTCCTCCTGGCTCACCGCCGAAGCCGACCCGCTGGACCCGAACTGCTGGGCCAGCGTCTCGGTCACGACGAGGTTCTGGTGCGTCACGATCGCCTCCCAGACGGGGCCGTCCGCGGCCACCGTCAGCCGGATGCGGTCGCTGACGTGCAGCCCCGCGTCGCGACGGGCCTGCTGGACGAGGCGGACGACGTCGCGGGCGATGCCCTCGGCCGCCAGTTCCGGGGTCACCGTGGTGTCGAGGACGACGAAACCCCCGCCGTCGAGCGCGGACGTCGCCACGCCGGTGTCGGCCCCCTCGACCGTCGTCGTGAGCTCGTACTCGCCCTCGACGAGTTCGATCCCGCCCGCGACGACCGTGCCGTCGGGGCGTTCGCTCCAGTCCCCGCTCTTGGACCCCTTGATGGCCTGCTGGACCTGCTTGCCCAGTCGAGGACCGGCCGCGCGGGCGTTGACCGTCAGCTTGGCGACGACGCCGTACTCGGTGGCGCGCTCGATCGGCGCCAGGGCGACCCGCCGCACGTTCACCTCGTCCGCGACGAGCTGGGCGAAGGGTTCCAGCGCGGCCGGGTCGGCGACGAGGACCTCGAGCTTCTCCAGCGGCAGCCGGACGCGCAGACCGTTGGCCTTGCGCAGCGCCAGGGCGCTGGAGCACGTGGCGCGCACCTCGTCCATGGCGGCCACGAGCGCGGGGTCGCTCGGCAGGTCCACCGGGTCCGGCCAGTCGGTGAGGTGCACCGAGCGGCCCCCGGTGAGCGTCCGCCAGATCTCCTCGGTGAACAGCGGCAGCAGCGGCGCGAGCATCCGCGTCGTCGTCTCCAGCACCGTGTAGAGGGTGTCGAAGGCGTCGCGGGCCCGGTCGGACTCCCCGTCCCAGAACGCCGACCGGGACCGGCGGACGTACCAGTTCGTCAGGGAGTCCAGGAACTGCCGCGCGGTCTCGCACGCCCCGGCGATGTCGTAGCCGTCGAGCTGCGCCGTCACCTGCACGACGGTGTCGTGCAGCTTGGCCAGCACGTACCGGTCCAGGACGTCGGTGGACGTCGTGCGCCACCGCGGGGTGTGGGTGGACGTGCCGGAGTACAGCTGGAAGAACTGGAACGTGTTCCACAGCGGCAGCAGCACCTGGCGCACCGAGTCGCGGATGCCCTGCTCGGTGACGATGAGGTTCCCGCCACGCAGCACGGGGGAACTCATGAGGAACCAGCGCATGGCGTCCGAGCCGTCGCGGTCGAGCACCTCGGACACGTCCGGGTAGTTCCGCAGCGACTTGCTCATCTTGCGGCCGTCGTCGCCGAGCAGGATCCCGTGCGAGACGCACGTGCGGAACGCCGGCCGGTCGAACAGCGCCGTGGCCAGGACGTGGAGCGTGTAGAACCAGCCGCGCGTCTGCCCGATGTACTCGACGATGAAGTCGCCCGGGTAGTGGCTCTCGAACCAGTCGGTGTTCTCGAACGGGTAGTGCACCTGCGCGAACGGCATCGAGCCGGACTCGAACCAGCAGTCGAGGACCTCCGGGACGCGGCGCATCGTGGAGCGCCCCGTCGGGTCGTCGGGGTTGGGCCGCGTCAGCTCGTCGACGAACGGGCGGTGCAGGTCCGCCGGCCGCACGCCGAAGTCGCGTTCGAGGTCGTCGAGGGAGCCGTAGACGTCGACGCGCGGGTACGCCGGGTCGTCCGACGTCCACACCGGGATCGGGCTGCCCCAGTAGCGGTTGCGGCTGATCGACCAGTCCCGGGCGCCTTCGAGCCACTTGCCGAAGGACCCGTGCTGCACGTGCTCGGGAACCCACGTGATCTGCTCGTTGAGCTCGACCATGCGGTCGCGGATCGCCGTGACCTTGACGAACCAGCTCGACACGGCGCGGTAGATGAGCGCGTTCCCGCACCGCCAGCAGTGCGGGTAGGAGTGGTCGTACGTCTCCAGCCGCAGCAGCAGGGCACCGGAGGGCACGCCGTCGCGCAGGGCGCGGTTGATCTCCTTGTTGGCGTCGAACACGTGCATCCCGGCGAAGTCGCGGACCTCGCTCGTGAACGTCCCGTTCGAGGCGACGGGGACGACGGGGACGATCCCGGCCGCGTCGGTGACGAGCTTGTCGTCCTCACCGAACGCGGGGGCGATGTGGACCATCCCCGTGCCGGAGTCGGTCGTGACGTAGTCGGCGGCGAGGACCTGGTGGGCGTTCTCCCGGCCCTCGAAGTAGTCGAACGGCGGGACGTAGCGCCGGCCGAGCAGGTCGGCCCCGCGGTGGCGGGCGACGACGCGGTCGGCGGCGTCCTCGCCCAGTTCGCGGGCGTAGTGGCCCAGCCGCTCGGCGGCGAGCAGGAACTTGCGGCCCTTGTGGTCGCCCGTGCCCGTGACGACGACGTACTCCAGGTCCGGGTGGACGGCCATCGCGAGGTTGCTGGGCAGCGTCCACGGCGTCGTCGTCCAGACGAGCCCGAGGACGCCGTCGAGGTCGTCACCGGCGTCCGCGAACCGGAACCCGACGGTCACGGCGGGGTCCTGGCGGTTGCGGTAGACGTCGTCCAGGCGCGTCTCGGAGTTGCTGAGCGGCGTCTCGCAACGCCAGCAGTACGCCAGGACGCGGAACCCCTCGTAGACCAGACCCTTGTCCCACAAGGTCTTGAAGGCCCACATGACCGACTCCATGTAGTCGGTGTCGAGGGTCTTGTAGTCGTTGTCGAAGTCGACCCAGCGCGCCTGCCGGGTCACGTACTCCTCCCACTCCTTCGTGTACTTGAGCACGGAGGTGCGGCAGGCGTCGTTGAAGGCCGCGACGCCGAGGGCGTCGATCTCGGACTTGTGGGTGATGCCGAGCTGCTTCTCGGCCTCGACCTCGGCGGGCAGGCCGTGGGTGTCCCAGCCGAAGCGGCGCTCGACCTGGTGACCGCGCATCGTCTTGTAGCGCGGCACGAGGTCCTTGACGTACCCCGTCAGCAGGTGGCCGTAGTGCGGCAGGCCGTTGGCGAACGGCGGGCCGTCGTAGAAGACGAACTCCCCGGCCGCGGAGCCCTTGCGGGCCTCGACGCTGGCGCGGAAGGTGTCGTCGCGGGCCCAGGAGTCGAGGACGGTGCGCTCGATCTCGGGGAAGCTGGGGCCGCTCGCCGTCTCGGCGGTTGCGGCGACCTCGCCGGTCTGGGGGGCTTCCGTCACGTCCTCGGACACCGTGTCTCCTCGACTGAACTGCTCCAGCCGCGAGGACGACGCCCGCCGGGGCCGGCGGTGCCGCGGTACCACCCCGCTTGCCGCCCGCACCCTCCCCCGCGGGGGAGAGCGGAGCGACCGCTCTCGTCCGGCTGTCACGGGCCGCACCCGTCCGGTTCTAGTGAGGCGCCCGGGGGCACCCGTTCTTCCGGAGGCTCACCGGTGATGGCCGGATCGACGCCTGTGCGCCCATGGTAACCGGCGTCGTCCCGCCGGGCTTCCCCGTTCGCCGCACCCCGACGCGCCCCGGTCAGGGACGACGACGCTGCGTGACAGGGAGCGACGAACCCCGTGACCTTTCGTCACCGGGAGTGATGAGGGCGGGTCCACTCGGTCGGTAGATGAGCACAGCGTTACCCCTAGCGGCGGAACGGAGCTGTTGGGGGAGCAATCGGCTACCTAACGTCACTGACAAGCCCCACCGCACCGCACCGCCCAGCCCGAGCCCCGCCCACGGAGGCAGCCCCATGGCCGTTCAAGACCTCGCCCCGCTCCTCGTCCAGCCCGAGCCGCGCATCGTCGAGGGGACCGTCCTGCCCCGGACGAGCATCCCCGCCCCCCGCTCCGGCTTCGCCGAGCGGCTCGCCGACACGGCCGTGAACGCCCGCCGCGCGCTCGAGGTCACGATCCACCGCCTGCGGTACCGCCCCGCCACCCGACGCATCGCGAAGATGGCCGTCCTCCTGCCGGCGCACAACGAGGAGTCGGACATCGAGGCCTGCCTCGACTCCCTCATGGCCCAGACCCGCACCCCCGACCTCATCGTCGTGGTCGCGGACAACTGCACCGACGACACCGTGAAGATCGCCCGTCGCTACCGCGGGGTCAAGGTCATCGAGACCGAGGGCAACACCGACGCCAAGGTCGGCGCCCTCGCCACCGGCTACGCAGAGTTCCTCGCCGGCGGCGCGTTCGACGTCATGGTGAGCATGGACGCCGACGTCGTCCTGGACCCCGACTGCCTCGCCGACCTCGAGGCCGAGCTGCTCAAGACCCCCAGCGCCGCGGCCGTCTCGGCCAAGTACCACTTCGCCGAGGGCCAGGGCGGCTGGTTCAACCGCCAGCTCGTCCGGGCGCAGAAGATGGACTTCACCCAGTTCCAGGTCCGCGCCAACGAGCGCGCCCGCCGGACCACGATCGTCGGCGGCCAGTGCTCGGCGTTCCGGTTCTCGGCCATCGACGAGGTGACCCGCCGCCACCGCCGTGCGGCCCCCTGGACGAACGAGACCGCGACCGAGGACGCCCAGCTCGGCCTGGAGCTGCAGGAGATGGGCTGGACGACGGTCATGTCGGCCACCGCCCGCGCCCAGGTCGGCGCCATGCCGACCGTGCGCGCCCTGTCCGGTCAGCGCGCCAAGTGGAACGCCGGCCTCATCGCCCTCATGACGAGCATGCCGCTGTCCAAGCGCACGCTGCCGTTCTGGCTGCAGCACCTCGGCCTGGGCCTGAACGTCTTCATGCGCCTGGCCTTCGTCGCCCTGCTCGCCGCCTCGGTCTCCACCCACCAGTTCGTGTGGTCCTGGTGGTGGATCACCCCGACCGCCCTCGCGGCGCTCTACCAGCTGAAGATGGCGCACCTGTCCCCCCACCGCCGCGGCGCCGACTACCTGTTCGCCGCGCTCTGGCTGCCGGGTGAGGCGTGGCTGTGGTTCTCGGGCTGGAACACCGCCAAGTCCTGGGTGACGCACCTGCTCGGCACCCGTCGCGACCTGTGGGCCGCCCAGGCCGCGGCCGAGGCGGGCAAGCGTTCCGGCGGCGGCGCCGGCGCCCTGCTCGGCACGATCGTCGGTTCGGTCGTCGTCTCCTCGGTCGGCGCCTGGTACTGGCTGACGCAGGCCAGTGTCGAGTTCCAGCGCGTCGTGCTCACCGTCGGCTGGCGCTCGCTCGCCTTCATGACGATCGTCGCGAGCGCCCTGCTCGTCATCAAGCTGCTCCGCCCGACCCGCGGGCTCACCGCCTGACCCACCGCCTGACCCACCGCCTGACCCACCGCCTGACCCACCGCACGACACACCGCACGACACACCGCACGACACACGACGGCCCGGACCTCCCGCGAGGTCCGGGCCGTCCTGCGTCCCGGGCCCGGTGGACCCGGCGCGGACGAGTTGACTCGTGTAGATTTCTGGTGAAGTCCCCCCGTCGCACCCTCGACTCGCAGGAGAGTCCCGTGAAGATCGCTGTCATCGGCACCGGCCAGTTCGCCCGCAGCTTCATCACCCTGTGGCAGCTGCACCCCGACGTCGAGGAGGTCTGGGTCACCGACCTCGTCCCCGAACGGGCCCGGCAGCACGTCGAGAACCACGGCCTGGCGGGGTCCTTCGACAGCTTCGAGGACGCCCTGGCCTCCGACGTGGACGCCGTCGCGATCATGACGCAGCGCTGGTCGCACGGCCCCCTGGTGCTGCAGGCGCTCGAGGCCGGCAAGCACGTGTACTCCGCCGTCCCGATGGCGAGCGCCGTCGACGAGGTCGAGGCCATCGTCGCGAAGGTCCGCGAGACCGGGCTCACCTACATGATGGGCGAGACGAGCTACTACAACCCCGTCACCGTCTGGGCCCGCGACCACATCGCCACGGGTGAGTTCGGCCGCGTGTTCTACGGCGAGGGCGACTACGTCCACGACATGGACAACGGGTTCTACGCCGCCTACCAGTACAGCGGCGGGGAGGACTGGAAGGAGACCGCCAGCTACCCGCCCATGCTCTACCCGACCCACGCCATCGGCGGCGTGCTGGGCGCCTGGCCGACGCACGCCGTGAGCGTGAGCTGCACCGGGATCAGCGACACCCGTGGCGACGGGGTCTTCGACACGGCCGTCTCCCGCTGGGGCAACGACTTCTCCAACATGTCGGCGTTGTTCGAACTGGCCGACGGCGGCGTCATGCGGACGAACGAGTTCCGCCGGGTCGGGTACTGGAGCGGGCCGGAGTCGCGGTTCCGGTTCTACGGCACCGAGCAGGTCATGGAGCAGTCCGTGACGAGCACGGTCGTCACGCTCAAGACCGACGGCGAGGACTACCACAAGGGCCGGACCGTCGACATCAGCGACGAGGTCCGGGCCGGGGAGCTCGCCGAGGCGGCCGAGGACCTCTCGGACATCGACCCCGGCCTGCTGAGCAGCTTCCGCTCCGGCACCGCCAAGGTGCACGACCGCAGCCGGCTGCCGAAGGAGTTCGAGGGGGCGCCCAACGGTCACGAGGGCGCGCACCACTTCCTGGCCGACGACTTCGTCGTGGCGGTCCGGGACGGCGTCCACCCGCCGGTCAACGCCTGGGTCGCGGCCCGCTTCACCGTCCCGGGGATCGTCGCGAACGAGTCGGCGAAGCAGGGCGGGGTCCGGCTGCCCGTGCCGGACTTCGGCGACCCCTCCTGATCGACTCGCCGACGGAGCCCTCCCCCGCCCGGGTGGTCCACCCGGGCGGGGCGGGCCGCGGTGACCCCTGCGGGTGAGTACCCGGCACCGGCGGTACCGCTTACCTCCGGTGGCGCGTACGGTGTCGTCGTACACACCCGCGACGAGGAGGTCCTGTGGTCCACACGCCCGCCCCCGGACGGAGCGTCGTCTTCGCCGACGGCGTCCGCACCCCGTTCGGCAAGGCCCGTCCCGACGGCATCCACGCCCAGACCCGGGCCGACGACCTCGTGGTCGCCTGCCTGCGCGAGCTGCTGCGCCGCAACCCGTCCCTGCCGCCGGAGCGGATCGAGGAGGTCGCCGTCGCGGCGGCCACCCAGTCCGGCGACCAGGGCCTGGTCCTCGGCCGCAGCGCAGCCCTGCTCGCCGGCCTGCCGGTGACGACGCCCGGGTACGCCATCGACCGCTGGTGCGCCGGCGCGATGACGGCCGTGACGACGAGCGCCGCCTCCATCGCCGTCGGAGCCCTCGACGTCGCCCTGGCGGGCGGGGTCGAGCACATGGGCCACCACCCGCTCGGGGCCGGCATGGACCCCAACCCGCGCTTCCTCACCGAGCGCATCGTCTCCCCCGACGCCCTCGACATGGGCAAGACGGCCGAGGCCCTGCACGACCGGTTCCCGGAGCTGACGAAGGAACGCGCCGACGCGTTCGCCGTCGCGAGCCAGGAGAAGTTCGCCAAGGCCGTCGCGAACGGGCAGGTCGAGGCCGACCTGGTCCCCGTGGCGTCCGCGAGCGCCGAGCTCGGCTGGGGCCTGGCGACGGCGGACGAGCTCGCCCGGCCCGGTACGACGCTGGAGGGGCTGGCGAACCTGCGCACGCCGTTCCGCCCGCACGGGCGCGTCACGGCCGGCAACGCCTCGCCGCTGACCGACGGCGCCACCGCGTGCGTCCTGGCCGCCGAGGACGTCGCCGCCGAGCTCGGGCTCACCCCGAAGATGCGGCTCGTCGGCTTCGGCTTCGCCGGTGTCGAACCGGAGGTCATGGGCCTGGGCCCGATCCCCTCCACCGAGAAGGTGCTGCAGCGCAGCGGGTTGACCATCGACGACATCGGCCTGTTCGAGCTCAACGAGGCGTTCGCCGTCCAGGTCCTCAGCTTCCTGGACCACTTCGGCATCGCCGACGACGACCCGCGCGTGAACCTCTACGGCGGCGCCATCGCGATCGGCCACCCGCTCGCGGCGTCGGGGGTGCGCCTCATGACGCAGCTCGCGCGCCAGTTCTCCGAGCACCCCGAGGTCCGCTACGGCCTCACCGCGATGTGCGTGGGGCTGGGCCAGGGCGGTTCGGTCGTCTGGGAGAACCCGGCCTGGGAAGGTTTCGCGCACGAGGGGACGGCTGCCCGATGACCGTCCACGTCCGCACCCTGGACCTGCCCCGCACCCCCGGTGGCACGAAGCCCGGCACGATGGCGCTGCTCACGCTCGACTCCGGTGACCCGCGCCGGCCGTTCGTCCTCGGCCAGCCCGGGCTGGGCGACCTCGACGCGGCGCTCGACGTCGCCGAGCGCCTCGTCCGCGAGGAGGGTGTCGTCGCGATCGGCGTCACCGGGGTGAACCACGTGTTCTGCGCCGGCGCCGACCTCAAGGCCGTCGCGAACATCGGCGACCTCGAGGACAGCCGCGCCGTCGGTGCCCTCGGCCACCGCGTCCTGCGCCGGTTCGCCGACGTGGGCGTCCCGACGTTCGCGTTCGTCAACGGCCTCGCCCTCGGCGGCGGGCTGGAGACGGCGCTGCACTGCTCGTACCGGACGATCTCCGTCGCCGTGCGCGGCATCGGCCTGCCCGAGGCCTACCTCGGCCTGGTCCCCGGCTGGGGCGGCACCTACCTGCTCCCCCGGCTCGCCGGTCCGGACGTCGCGGTGAAGGTCGCGATCGAGAACGCGCTGGCGAGCAACAAGACGCTGTCCGGTCCGCAGGCCTTCGAGGCCGGGATCGCCGACGCCCTCTTCGCCCCGGCCGACTTCCTCGTGCAGTCGCTGCGCTGGGCCGGGACGGTCCTCGCGGGTGAGGCGAGCGTGGACCGCGCCGAACCGGCCGACGAGGCCACCTGGACCGCGGCCGTCGCCCGGGGCCGGGCCGTGGCCGACGCCCGCGTGCACGGGGCCGCCCCCGCGCCGTACCGGACGCTCGACCTCCTCGAGGCCGCGCGGACGAACGACCGGGACACCCACTTCACCGCCGAGGACCAGGCGCTGGCCGACCTCGGGATCTCCCCCGAGCTCAAGGCCGGGCTGTACGCCTTCGACCTCGTGCAGCGCTACGGCCGCAAGCCGACCGGCGCCCCGCAGGTGGACCCGCGCAAGGTCACCTCCGTCGGGGTCGTCGGCGCAGGGCTCATGGCCTCCCAGCTGGCCCTGCTGTTCCTGCACCGCCTGCAGGTGCCCGTCGTCCTCACCGACGTCTCGGCCGAGCGGGTCGAGAAGGGCGTCGCTGTCGTCCGCCAGGGCGTCCAGGACCTCCTCGCCAAGGGCCGCATCACCTCCGACACGGCCAACCGCCTGTCGGCGTCGGTGTCGGGGTCGGTGGAGAAGTCCGCGCTGGCCGACTGCGACTTCGTCATCGAGGCCGTCTTCGAGGAGCTGTCGGTCAAGCAGGAGGTGCTCCGGGAGCTGGAACCCCTGCTGCGCGAGGACGCCGTCGTCGCGACGAACACCAGTTCCCTGTCGGTCACCGAGATGGCGTCGGTGCTGAAGAACCCCGAGCGGTTCGTCGGGTTCCACTTCTTCAACCCCGTCGCCGTCCTGCCCCTCGTCGAGGTGGTGCGGACCCCGACGACGGACGACGTCGCGCTGGCGACGGCGTTCGCGGTGGGCCGCAAGCTGAAGAAGACCTGCGTCCTGGTGCAGGACGCGCCGGCGTTCGTCGTGAACCGGATCTCGACGCGGATGTTCGACGAGGTCGTCAAGGCCGTCGACGCGGGCACCCCGCTGCTGGACGTCGAGCACAGCCTCGACGAGCTCGGTCTGCCGATGACGCCGTTCCGCCTCGGGCACTTCGTCGGCCCGGCCGTCATGCTCCACGTGCACGAGACGCTGGCCGCCGCGTTCCCCGACCGCTACACGGTCTCGGACAACCTGCGGCGCTGGGTCGAGGCGAGCGGACCGGAACTCGTCACCCCCAAGGGGCCGGTCGCGCTGACCGGCGCCCACGAGGGCCTGTTCCAGGGGGGGAACTCCCCCCTGACGCGCGAGGAGGTCCTGCACCGCGTGCAGGACGCCTTGGCCGACGAGATCCGCCGCGTGCTGGACGAGGGCGTCGTCGCCGGTCCGGAGGACGTCGACGTGTGCCTCGTCCTGGGGACCGGGCACCCGCTGTTCACGGGCGGGGTCACGCCGTACCTGGACCGGGTCGGCGCGAGCGAGCGGGTCACCGGACGCCGCTTCCACTGAGGCCCCACCGGGCCCGACCCCCGACGGCCGGCTGCGCGGTGGCACCTCTCCCGCGCAGCCGGTCCCGCCCGTTCCTGCCGCCCCTCCCCCGGGGCGGAAAACACTCTTTCCGCCCTCGGAACACGTGTTCCGAGGGCGGAAAGAGTGTTTTCCGCGCGGGGTGCGGGCGGCCCGGGAGGGGGTCAGGTGAAGCTGGAGACCCCGGTGAGGTGGCGTCCCACGATGAGGGTCTGGATCGACTCCGTGCCCTCGTAGGTGTGCAGCGCCTCGACGTCGGCCATGTGCCGCGCGACGCGGTGCTCCAGCAGGATCCCGTTGCCGCCCAGCAGGTCGCGGGCCATCGCCGTCACGGCGCGAGCCTTGCGGGTCGCGTTGACCTTGGCCAGGGAGGCCTGGGTGTCGGTGAGGCGGCCGGCGTCGGCGAGCTTGCCCACCCGCAGGCAGAACAGCTGCATGGCCGTGACCTCGGCGAGCATCTGGACGAGCTTGTCCTGGACGAGCTGGAAGCTCGCCAGCGGCTGCCCGAACTGCTTGCGCTCCAGGGAGTAGGCCAGCGCCGTCTCGTAGGCGGCCGTCGCGTGCCCGAGCGCGCCCCAGGCGATGCCGGCGCGGGTCGCGGACAGGACGCGGCCGGTGTCACGGAAGCTGCGCGCAGCGGGCAGCTTGTTCTCCGCGGGCACCCGGACGCCGGTCAGCGTGATGGCGGCGTTGTGGATGGCGCGCAGGGACGCCTTGCCCTCGATGACGGTGGCCTCGTACCCGGGGGTGCCGCGTTCGACGAGGAACCCCTGCACCTGACCGTCCTCGCCGCGGGCCCAGACCACGCACACGTCGCAGACGGTCCCGAAGCCGATCCAGCGCTTGGCGCCGTCCAGGACGTACTCGTCGCCGTCCTTGCGGGCCGTCGTGCCCAGCGCGACGGCGTCGGAGCCGTGGTCGGGTTCTGTGAGCCCGAACGCGCCGAGGACCTCCAGGCGAGCCATCGGCGGCAGCCACCGCTCCTTCTGCTCCTGCGACCCCAGGAACTCGATGGAGCGCATGGCCAGACCGGCCTGGACCCCCAGCATGGTGGCGAAGCTGCCGTCGCCGCGGGACAGCTCCATGGTCACGAGGCCGGCGGCGGTGTGGCTCAGGCGCGGGACGCCGGGACCCTCCAGGCCGTCGCCCACGAGGTTGAGCTGCCCGTACTCCTTGAGCAGTTCCATGGGCATCTCGGCGCGTTCCCAGTAGCCGCCGGCGACGGGGATCACCTTCTCGTCGACGAAGGAGCGGACGGTGGCCCACACCTCGCGTTCGGCGTCGGTCAGGTCCGCGGCGATCTCGTAGTAGTCGACGCCCGTGGGGACCTTGTCGCTGCTCGTGCTCGTGCTCGCGTGCTGGGGGGTGCTCATGCCGGGGTGTCCTCCGTCCGTGCAGGGGGTGTGATCTCTCGTTTGAGGATCTTGCCGGTGGGACCCTTGGGGAGTTCCGACACGATCCAGACCCGCCGCGGGTACTTGTACGCGGCGAGCTGTGCCTTGACGTGCTGCTGCAGTTCCTCCGGAGTGGCGCTCGCCCCCTGCTTGAGGACCACCGCCGCCCCGATCTCCTCGCCCACGAGGGGGTCGGGGAAACCCACGACGGCCGCCTGCTCGACGGCCGGGTGCTCGTAGAGGACCTCCTCGACCTCGCGGGGGTACACGTTGTACCCGCCGCGGTCGATCATGTCCTTGGCGCGGTCGACGATCGTGTAGTAGCCGTCGGCGTCGCGGGTGGCGAGGTCGCCGCTGCGGAACCAGCCGTCGGTGATCGCCTGCGCCGTCGCGGCCTCGTTGCGCCAGTAGCCCTTCATGACGTTCTCGCCCTTGATGACGATCTCGCCGACCTCCCCCGGCGCGACGGGGGAACCGTCGGCGGAGCGCAGGTCCATCTCGCACCCGCGGACGGGGACGCCGATCGTGCCGGGTTTGCGCGGCACGTCCGGGAGGTTGAAGGAGGCGACGGGTGAGGTCTCGCTCAGCCCGTAGCCCTCGAGGATGACCACGCCGTACTTCTCCTCGAAACCCCGCAGCACCTCCACGGGCAGCGACGCCCCGCCGGAGACGCTGGACCGCCACGAGGACAGGTCCCGCTGCGCCGCGGTGGGTTCGTTGAGCATCGCCACGTACATGGTCGGGACGCCCGCGAAGTGGGTGACGCGGTCGCGTTCGACGACGGCGAGCGCCGCCTCGGCGGTGAACCGCGGCAGCAGGGTCATGGTCCGCCCCGCCACGAGCGCGGTGTTCATGGCGCACGTCTGGCCGAAGGCGTGGAACAGCGGGAGCGCGCCGAGGATGACGTCGCCCTCCCCCATCTTCACGAGGGACTCCTGCGACGTCACCGCGTTGCTGAGGAGGTTGTGGTGGGTCAGCTCGGCGCCCTTGGGAGCCCCCGTCGTCCCCGAGGTGTAGAGGATGACCGCGGTGTCCTGCGGGTCGGGGTCGACGTCGGCGGCGGGGTCGGGTTCCACCCCGGCGAGCAGCGCCGACGTCGCCGACGGTTCGACCTCCACGACCCGCGTCGGGGTGCCCACCGCCCCGGCGTGCGCGGCCTCGGAGACGGCGTGCCAGACGAGGGCCAGGACGGCCCCGGAGTCGGTGAAGTGGTGGTTCACCTCCCGGCCCCGCAGGAGCGGGTTCATCGGCACCACGACCCCGCCGGCGCGCAGGATGCCGTGGTACAGCACCGGGAAGTGCGGGACGTTGGGGGCGATGAGGGCCACCCGGTCCCCCCGCTGGACACCCTGGGCGCGCAGCAGGGCTGCGACGCGGGCGGTGGCGTCGTCGAGGGCGCGCCAGGTGAGGACGTGGTCGTCGAGGCGGACGGCGACCTCGTCGGGGCGGGACCGTGCGTGCTCGGTGAGGACGCTGGCGAAGCTGTGCATCTGGACTCCTGCGGACGTCGTCGTCGCTGGTTTCGTGCAGCTTCGCACACGTCAGGCGGTGGGGTGCACCGACCCCGCGCCGCGGTCGGCCGTCCGGGTGCACGCGCGGCCGGCGTGCTTGGCCGCGTAGAGGGCGGTGTCGGCGCGGGCCAGCAGCGCGTCCGGCGTCTCGACGCCGTCCCACACCGCCAGACCCGCCGAGAACGACTGCCCCGCGGGGACGACGGCGCGCAGGTCCGCGAGCAGGTCGACCACCGCGGCGGGCGGGAGGCCGGCCGCCAGGACGGCGAACTCCTCCCCTCCCCACCGGGCCAGCGCGGCGCCCGTGCCGGCGAGCGCCGTCCGCCAGGCCGTGGCCGCCCCCACGAGCAGGCGGTCCCCCGCGGGGTGGCCGTGGGTGTCGTTGTAGACCTTGAACCGGTCGAGGTCGAGCAGGGCGACGACGAGGTCCGTCCCGTCGAGCTCGGCCCGGTCGCGCAGGCGGCGCAGCTCGGCGTCGGCGCTGCGCCGGTTGAGCAGGCCGGTCAGCGGGTCCGTGCGCGCGAGGTCCTCGAGCAGGACGGCCTGGGCGCGGACGCGGCGGACCAGGGCGTGCATCCGCAGGACCACGAGCAGGAACAGGACGGTCGAACCGGCGACGACGGCCCAGCCCTGCGGGGTCTGGCCGAGCAGCAGCTGCAGCGCGAGCGTGGCGGGCGCCAGCAGGCTGGCCCCCGTGAGGACGAGCAGCCGTCCGGCGGAGAACTCCGTGGACCCGGACGTCGGGGCGGGGTCGGACAGGCGCCGCATCGAGGGGTGCAGCGCGGCGCAGCCCCACAGGACGTAGGACACCTGCCAGAGCCAGTCGAACCCGGAGCCGTCGTAGGACCCGAAGGAGGTGGCGTACTGGTAGAAGGAGTCGGCCACGAGCATGACGACGGCCGCCCCGGCCAGCAGCCGGAACGCGGCGGAGCGGTGGCCGGCGGCGGCGAAGACCCGGACGAGGGCGCCGAGGACCACGATGTCGCCGAGGGGGTAGGCGAGGGAGACCGCGGCGCCCGCGGGGTCCGCGCCGAAACCGGCGAGGGTCGGGGCGATGAGGAACGTCCAGGAGAGCAGGCCGCAGCCGACGACGAGGATGGCGGCGTCGATGCTGCCCTCCACGTCCCGGTCGGGACGGGCCTGCCGGGCCAGCCGCAGCAGCGCCGCGGCCAGCAGGGGGTAGGCGAGGACGTAGAAGGCGTCGGGGGGCGCGGGGAAGCCCCGCAGGTCCAGGACCCACCAGCACAGCCAGTAGCTGACGTCGCCGAGCGCCCACGCCGCCAGGCCGGCGGCGAGCAGCCACCACGCCGAGGCGCGCTGCGGTCGGTGCAGCCGGGCGCCGACGGCCGTGGCGACCGGTGCTCCGCAGCTCAGCACGACGAAGAGGCCGTCGTGGACGGGGCCCTGCGGAAAGACCTGCACGACGAGGGCGACGAGCCCGCCGAGGACCGCGTAGGCGCGCCAGGGCGACCGCAGTCCCCGCACGCTCCGCCGCCACCACTCCACGGTCAGCGATCGGCGTCCGCGGGGAGCGGCTTCAGCTCCTCGGGGCAGGTTCCGCCGATCGGCGCACCGGTGCGGCGGGAACGGCGGGGACGGCGGGGACCGCGAGAGCTGCCGAGACCGGCGGGGCGAGCTGCGGACCGGGCGCCTGCGGGGCCCAGCAGGTGCGGTCCCGGCCGCCGGCCTTGGCGGCGTAGAGGGCCTCGTCCGCGGCCGCGACGACGGCGGCGGGGTCCCCGTCGGCACCCGTGCGGGGGTTCCACGCGGCCGCACCGGCCGAGAACGTGCGGCCGTCGGGCACGACCGCGCGCATCCGCTCCAGGAGCGCGTCGACGGTCGACGGGTCCACCCCGGAGAGCACGACGAGGAACTCCTCCCCGCCCCAGCGGGCCAGGTGCGCGCCGGTGCCCGCGAGGACCTCGCCCCAGCCGCGGGCGGCCCCCACGAGCAGCTGGTCCCCCGCGGGGTGGCCGTGGGTGTCGTTGTAGGCCTTGAAGTGGTCGAGGTCGAGGAGCACGACGACGAGGCCGAGACCGTCCTGGGCGCAACGGGTCCACGTGCGCTGCAGGACGGCGTCGGCGCTGCGGCGGTTCAGCAGACCCGTGAGGGGGTCAGTGCGGGCGAGCGCGCTCAGCTGCTCGGCCTGCACCCGCAACCGGCGCAGCAGCGTCCACATGCGGGCCACGACGAGCAGGAACAGCACCGCCGACGTGATCGCCACGGCCCACGAGGCGGGGTGCTGCTGCAGGAGCAGCTGCAGCGTGAGCGTCGCCGGGGCCAGGAGGCTGGCCCCGGCCAGCAGCAGGAGCCGGCCGCCGCCGAGGTCGCGGCGGGTGTCACCCGGGGCGGGGTCCGACAGCCGGCGCATCGACGGGTGCAGGGCGCTGGCGCCCCAGAGCAGGTACGCCACGAGCCAGGCGGGGTCGAAGGCGTTGCCCGCGTACCCGGACGCCGCGTAGGCGGCCTGGTAGGACCCGTCGGCCACCAGCATGCTGACGGCCGCGGCGCACAGCATCGCGAAGCTCGGCGAGCGGGCGCCCGCCGCCGACGTGAGGCGGACGAGCATCGCGAGCACGAACACGTCCGCGACGGGGTAGGCCGCCGACACGGCCCCGCCGAGCGGGTCTTCGGACAGCACCCGCAGCGCGGGGGCGAGCAGGAAGACCCAGCTCAGCAGCCCTGCACCGACGGCCAGGATCGTCGCGTCGATGACGCCCTCGACGTCCCGGCCGGGCCGGGCCTTGCGGGCCAGCCCGAGCAGCGACAGGCCCAGCAGCGGGTACGCCAGCAGGTACGCCACGTCCGGCGGGGCCGGGTAGGCCTGGGAGCCCAGGACGTCGTAGACGAGGACGTACGAGGCGTCGCCGACGCCCCAGCACCCCATCCCCGCCGCCATGGCCCACCAGGCCCGCGGCTGGACGGGCCGGTGGACGCGGACGCCGACGGCGATGGCGACGGCGCAGCTGCAGGACACGACGGCCAGGAGCGCGTCGTGCAGGGTGCCGCTCGCCAGCAGGCAGGCCACCGCCACCGCCCCGCCGAGCAGGAGGAAGCCCACCCACAGGGGCGGACGGCGCAGGCGGTGGCTCACCGAGGGAACATCGGCTGTCACGGGGGTGGGCCTGACTGGGCCGTCCGGGGGTCACCGGACGGCCCGAGGACGGCCTGCGGAGTGCCTGCTCGGGTGCGGGATGATGGGGGCATGTCCGACGCCAGCACCCCGACCACCGACGGCGCCGCCCCCGCACCGGCGCCGTTCCGCGCGACCACCGCTCCCGGCGTCGAGGTACCCGACCGTCCGACGGTCGACGGCCTGGAGGAGCGCTGGGCGCCCGCGTGGCAGGACCAGGGCACCTACGCCTTCGACCGCTCCGCGCGACGCGACGACGTCTTCTCCATCGACACCCCGCCGCCGACCGTGTCCGGGTCGCTGCACGTGGGGCACGTCTTCAGCTACACCCACACCGATGTCGTCGCCCGCTTCCAGCGGATGCGCGGCAAGTCGGTCTTCTACCCGATGGGCTGGGACGACAACGGCCTGCCCACCGAGCGCCGGGTGCAGAACTACTACGGCGTGCGGTGCGACCCGACGCTGCCCTACGACGCGTCGTTCGTGCCGCCGGAGAAGGCGCCGAAGAACGACCGCGACTTCGTGCAGGTCTCGCGCCGCAACTTCGTCGAGCTGTGCGACCGGCTGACGGCCGAGGACGAGCAGGTCTTCGAGTCGCTGTGGCGCCGCCTGGGCCTGTCGGTCGACTGGTCCCACACCTACTCGACGATCTCGGCGACCTCGCGGGCCACGGCCCAGCGCGCCTTCCTGCGCAACCTCGCACGCGGTGAGGCCTACTCCCAGCAGGCGCCGACGCTCTGGGACACCACGTTCCGCACCGCCGTCGCGCAGGCCGAGCTGGAGGACAAGGACACCGAGGGCGCCTACCACCGCCTCGGCTTCGCACCGACCGCCGGCGGGGAGCCCGTCTTCATCGAGACGACCCGGCCCGTCCTGCTGCCGGCCTGCGTGGCGCTCGTGGCGCACCCGGACGACGAGCGGTACCAGCCGCTGTTCGGCACGACGGTGCGCACGCCGCTGTTCGGCGTCGAGGTGCCGGTCGTGGCCCACAAGCTGGCCGACCCCGAGAAGGGGTCCGGCATCGCGATGATCTGCACCTTCGGCGACACGACCGACATCACGTGGTGGCGCGAGCTGGACCTGCCCAACCGCGCCGTCATCGGCCGCGACGGGCGGCTGCTGCGCGAGACGCCGGCGTGGCTGTCCGGCGCGGGGGCGGAGTTCTACGCGACGCTGGCCGGCCAGACGGTGTTCTCGGCGCAGAAGGCGGTCGTCGAGGCCCTGCAGGCCTCCGGCGACATGGTCGGGGAGCCGAAGAAGATCACGCACCCGGTGAAGTTCTACGAGAAGGGCGACCGGCCGCTCGAGATCGTCTCCACGCGCCAGTGGTACCTGCGCAACGGCGGCCGCGACTCCCAGCTGCGCTCCGCGCTGCTCGCCCGCGGCGGCGAACTCGCCTGGCACCCCGAGCACATGAAGCACCGGTACGACCACTGGGTCTCCGGCCTCAACGGCGACTGGCTCATCTCCCGGCAGCGGTTCTTCGGTGTGCCGTTCCCCGTCTGGTACCCGTTGGACGCCGACGGCGAACCCGTCTACGACTCCCCCGTCGTGCCCGACGAGGCCGCGCTGCCCGTCGACCCGGCGGCCGAGCCGGCCCCGGGGTACACCGAGGACCAGCGCGGGGTGCCCGGCGGTTTCGCGGCCGACCCCGACGTCATGGACACGTGGGCGACGTCGTCGCTGACCCCGCTGCTGGCCGGCGGCTGGGAACGTGACGAGGACCTGTTCTCCCGCGTCTACCCGATGGACCTGCGCCCGCAGGGCCAGGACATCATCCGCACCTGGCTGTTCTCGACCGTCGTGCGCTCGCACCTGGAGTTCGACGGGCTGCCGTGGAAGCGGACCGCGCTGTCGGGCTGGATCCTCGACCCCGACCGCAAGAAGATGTCGAAGTCCAAGGGCAACGTCGTCACGCCGCTGGCGCTGCTGGAGGAGTTCGGCTCCGACGCGGTGCGGTACTGGGCCGCCTCGTCGCGGCTCGGCACGGACGCCACCTTCGACACGGGTCAGATGAAGATCGGCCGCCGGCTGGCCATGAAGCTGCTCAACGCCTCGAAGTTCGTCCTGGGCCTCGGCGTCGAGCGCGGCACGGCGGCCGACCCCGCCGCGGTGACCGAACCGATCGACGCGGGCGTCCTGGCCCAGCTGGTGACCGTCGTCGGCCAGGCGACGGAGGCCTTCGGGCGGTACGACCACGCCACCGCCCTCGACGTCACGGAGAAGTTCTTCTGGAACTTCTGCGACGACTGGGTGGAACTGGTCAAGGACCGCGCCTACGGTTCGCGCGGTGAGGGTCCGGCCGCGTCGGCGCGGGCGACGGCGGCGCTGGCCCTGCGGACCCTGCTCCGCCTCTTCGCGCCGTTCCTGCCCTACGCGGCCGAGGAGGTCTGGTCGTGGTGGCAGGACGGGTCCGTCCACACCGCGCCGTGGCCCACGACGGGTGAGCTGGGTGCGGTGGACGCGGGCACGACGCTCGTGCTCCCCGCTGCGGGGCAGGCGCTCTCGGCGCTGCGCAAGGTCAAGAGCGAGGCGAAGGTCTCCCAGAAGACGCCGCTCACGGCGGCCACGGTCTCCGGCCCGGCCCACCTCGTCGAGGCGGGGCGGCGCGCGGAGGCGGACATCCAGGCCGCGTCGCGCGCCGCGTCCATCGAGTGGGTCGTCGTCGAGGGGGCCGAGGGCCTCACCGCCGTCGCGCAGATCGCCCCGACCGAGGGCTGAGGCACCGCGGCCCCGCCCTCCCGGCAGGAGGGCGGGGCCGCGGTCCGGTGTGCGGTCAGCGCTCCACGGTGCCCGCGATGAACGCCTCGAGCTCGGCCCGACCGCGCTCGTCGTCGCGCTGCTCCGGCGGGGACTTCATGAAGTACGCCGACGGGGACAGCAGCGGGCCGCCGATGCCGCGGTCCAGGCCGATCTTGGCGGCGCGCACGGCGTCGATGATGACGCCGGCGGAGTTCGGGGAGTCCCAGACCTCGAGCTTGTACTCCAGGTTCAGCGGGACGTCCCCGAAGGCCTTGCCCTCCAGGCGGACGTAGGCCCACTTGCGGTCGTCGAGCCACTGGACGTAGTCGCTCGGGCCGATGTGGACGTTGCGGGTGCCGAAGTCGGCCTCGACGTTCGAGGTGACGGCCTGGGTCTTGGAGATCTTCTTGGACTCCAGGCGGTCGCGCTCGAGCATGTTCTTGAAGTCCATGTTCCCGCCGACGTTCAGCTGGTACGTCCGCTCCAGCTTGATCCCGCGGTCCTCGAGCAGCTTGGCCAGGACCCGGTGGGTGATGGTCGCGCCGACCTGGGACTTGATGTCGTCACCGACGATCGGGACACCTGCGTCGGTGAACTTCTGCGCCCACTCGGGGGTGCCCGCGATGAAGACCGGCAGCGCGTTGACGAAGGCGACCTTGGCGTCGATCGCGCACTGCGCGTAGAACATCGCGGCGTCCTCGGAGCCCACGGGCAGGTAGCAGACGAGGACGTCGGCCCGCGCCTCGCGCAGGGCGGCGACGACGTCGACCGGGTCGGCGGCCGACTCGCTGATGGTCTCGCGGTAGTACTTGCCGAGGCCGTCGAGGGTGTGGCCCCGCTGCACCGTCACGCCCGTGGCGGGGACGTCGCAGATCTTGATCGTGTTGTTCTCCGACGCACCGATGGCGTCGGCGAGGTCGAGACCGACCTTCTTGTCGTCGACGTCGAAGGCGGCGACGAACTCCACGTCGCGCACGTGGTACTCGCCGAACTGCACGTGCATGAGCCCGGGGACGGACTGCGTCGGGTCGGCGTCGCGGTAGTAGTGCACGCCCTGGACGAGCGAGGCGGCGCAGTTGCCGACGCCGACGATCGCGACACGGATGGGACCGGCCATCAGGGGGTCTCCTTCGGGGTGGGGGTGGGGGTGGGTGAGGTGGTGGGGTGGTGTTCGGCGGTGATGAGGCGTTCGAGCCAGTCGACCTCGCTGCGCACGGTCTCCACCCCGTGCCGCTGGGCCTCCAGGGCGTAGACGTCGAGCTGGGCCTGGGTGCGCTCGATGGAGCGGTTCATCTGCTCGAGCCGTTCGAGGAGCCGCGCGCGGCGGCCCTCGAGGATGCGCAGCCGGGTGCGCGGGGCGACCTTGCCGAAGAGGGCGAAGTGGACGCCGAACGCGTCGTCCTCCCACGCCTCCGGCCCGGACTCCTCGAGCAGCGCGCCGAGGCGGTCGCGGCCGTGCGCCGTGATCTCGTACACGACCCGGGCCCGCTTGGGGCTGATGGTGCCGGGGAGCCGCTCCTGCGTCGTCTCGGTGATGCACCCGCCGGCCTGCAGGGCGCGCAGCGCGGGGTAGAGCGTCCCGTAGCTGAGGGCGCGGAAGACCCCCAGCCGCTGGTCGAGGCGCTTGCGCACCTCGTAGCCGTGCAGCGGACCGTCGGCCAGCAGCGCCAGGACCGCCAGCAGCACCACGTCACCGCGCTTGCGGACCACGTCCCGTCCCCCGTCGGTTCGAATTGATCCTTCGATGCATCGGTTCGATGCATCAGTTCGGGACAGTAGGGGGTCCGGCCGGATCCCGACAACCGGGTCGGACCGGCGTGTCGCGGGGCGTTCGTCCGCCGGGCGCGGGGGCCGGTAGGTTCCGGGGATGGTCAGTGGCCCCGCTGAAGCGCTGGAACGCGAACTCGCCGTGCTGTTGCGACGCTCTCGCGCGATCAACCGGGAGACCGCGCGCAGCGTGCACCCCGACCTCGAACCGGAGGCGTACAGCCTGCTGGTGCGCCTCGACGACGTCGGCGAGTCGCGACCGTCGGACCTGGCGACGTTCTTCGGCATCGGCAAACCGACCCTGTCCCGCCAGGTCCAGCTGCTCGAGCGCCTCGGCCTGGTGAGCCGGGAGGCCGACCCCACGGACGGTCGTGCCGTGAAGCTGACCCTGTCCCCCGACGGGCTCGAGAAGGTCCACGCCGCGCGGTCGGCGCGCCGGCAGCGGTTGCACACGCGCCTCGAAGGCTGGCCCGAGGGCGACATGGGTGCCCTGGCCGAGCTCCTGCACCGCCTCAACTCCGTCATCTGAGACCCCCGCCGCGAGCCCGCCCCGACCTCCGGGTGCGGGCTCGCCCTGCGTGGACGACTCTCGGGTTGCATGGAGCAACCAATTCTCTTATGGTTGCTTGCGCACACCAACCGAGCTAGTCAGAGGTCGTCATGGCCACACCCCACGCGTGCTCCGCGCTCGTCGACGTCTTCCCGGACCTCCTCCGGGCCCGTCGGGCGCTGGTGGGCACCCACCACGTGCCCGCGATCGCCGCGCTCGCCGTGGTGGTCCAGCACGGCCCGCTGCGCATCAGCGAGGTCGCCGAACACCTGTCGCTGGACCTGTCGACCGTGAGCCGGCAGATCAGCCACCTCAAGCAGCGCGGACTCCTCGCCTCCTCCCCCGACCCCGTCGACGGCCGCTCCCAGCGGCTGAACGTCACCCCGGCCGGGGTGGAGGAGCTGCGGAGGGTCCGCCGCGCCGTCGTCGGCCGCCTCGTCGACCACCTCGACGACTGGGGGGACGACGAGGTCGAGACCCTCACGCACCTCCTCGGTCGCCTCGTCGGCACCACCGAGGTCGCCGCCGCCCGCGCCGCGGGGACCGTCGACCTGACCCAGCACCCGTCCAGCCCGTCCAGCCACGATTTGCAGTTGCAGGGGAACGCATGAGCACCACGACCGACGTCCACGCGACGTCCAGCACGGCCACCGGACCCGGTGGCACCCCCCAGATGACCCACGCCCAGATCCTCGAGGCGCTCTCGGGGCTGCTGCTGGGCATGTTCGTCGCCATCCTGTCCTCGACGGTCGTCTCGAACGCGCTGCCGAGGATCGTGAGCGACCTCAAGGGGACCGAGTCGGGCTACACGTGGGTCGTCACCGCGGCCCTGCTGGCCACGACGATCTCGACGCCCATCTGGGGCAAGCTGTCCGACCTCTTCTCCAAGAAGCTGCTCGTCCAGATCGCGCTCGTCATCTTCGTCATCGCCTCGGCCATCGCCGGGCTGTCGACGAGCATGGGAATGCTCATCACGCTGCGCGTCTTCCAGGGGATCGGCGGTGGCGGTCTGCTCGCCCTCGCGCAGGTCATCCTCGCCTCGATGGTCAGCCCGCGGGAGCGCGGCCGGTACTCCGGCTACCTCGGTGCGACGTTCGCGCTCGCGACCGTCGGCGGCCCGCTCATCGGCGGGGTCCTCACCCAGCACCTGTCCTGGCACTGGTGCTTCTACGTCGGCATCCCCTTCGCCGTCCTGGCGTTCATCGTCCTGCAGACCCGGCTGAAGCTGCCCGAGCAGCCCAAGCGCGAGGTCTCCATCGACTACCTCGGCGCCATCCTGCTGGCCGGCGGCATCTCCGCCCTGCTCGTGTGGGTCTCCCTGGCCGGCACGCAGTTCGACTGGGCGTCCTGGTGGACCGTCGGCCTCGTCGCCGCCGGTGTCGTCCTGCTGGCCCTGGCCGTGCTCGCCGAGCACCGCGCCAAGGAGCCGATCGTCCCGCTGAAGTTCTTCCGCAACCCGACGATCGCCCTGTCCGCCGCCGCCAGCCTCTTCGTCGGCGTGGCCCTGTTCGGCGCCACCATCTTCCTCGGCCAGTACTTCCAGCTGGCCCGCGGCGAGACCCCGACCATGGCCGGGGTCATGACCATCCCGATGATCCTCGGTCTGTTCATCGCCTCCACGGTCGCCGGGCAGTTCATCACCCGCACCGGCCGCTGGAAGGGCTGGCTCGTCACCGGCGGCGTCCTGCTGACCGCCGGCCTCGGCCTCATGAGCACCATCGAGTACGACACGAACTACTGGGTCATCGCCCCGTTCATGGCCCTCATCGGCCTGGGCGTCGGCATGACGATGCAGAACCTCGTGCTGGCGGTGCAGAACGTCGTCGAACCGCGTGACCTCGGCTCGGCCAGCTCCTTCGTCGCCTTCTGCCGCAGCCTCGGTGGGGCCATCGGCGTCTCCGCGCTCGGCGCCCTCCTCGGCAACCGCGTCACCCACCACCTCCAGGAGGGTCTGACGGCGGCCCGCATCGACCCGGCCAAGGCGCTCGCCTCGATGGGCTCCTCGACCGGGGTGCCGAACCTGTCCGCGATCCCCGAGCCGGTGCGCTCGATCGTGCAGTCGGCCTACGGGTCCTCGATCGCGGACGTCTTCCTCGTCGCCGCGCCGTTCGCGCTCGTCGCGTTCGTCATCACGCTCTTCTTCAAGGAGCGCGCGCTGCGCACCGGCGACGACACGACGGACGCCACGCCGGACGCCACGACCCGCACCGCCGCGACCGCCGTCGTCGCCACGACGGGCCAGGAGGGCGTGGGCAGTGCGAAGATCGGCACGACCGCCCACGACCCCGCCGCCGGCCCGTCGAACGGCCAGCCGCACCCCGTCCGGGAGGAGATCCCCAGCGTGCCCGCCCAGTCCCCGCGCACCGACGCCGGCCTCACGGTGTCCGGCCGGGTCCGCCACCACGACCGCCGTCCGCTGGCGGGCGCGGTGGTGACCCTCGCCGACCAGTCCGGGCAGCAGGTCGCCCGCACCAGCACCGACCAGGACGGCGCCTACGCCCTGGCGCTGCCCACCGGCGGCACCTACCTGCTCATCGTCGCCGCCGCGCACGTGGCGCCCTCGGCCACCCTCGTCGGTGTCGGGGACTCCTCCGTCACCCGCGACGTCGTCCTGTCCGGCCGCTCGGCCATCACCGGCCGCGTCCTGACCCACGCGCTGCCCGACGCCCTCGACGGGCCCTCGGGGCACGACGGCCGGACCACCGGCGTCGACGGGGCCCTCGTGACCCTCACCGACGTCACGGGTGAGGTCGTCGGCTCCACCCGCAGCGACGGCGGCGGCGGCTACTCCTTCGACCAGCTCATGGGCGGCACCTACGTGCTCACGGCCCAGAGCGAGGCGCACCGGCCGCTGGCCCGCAGCATCGAGGTCCCCGACTCCGGGGCCCTCGCCTGCGACCTCGTCCTCACCGGCGGCGGCCGGCTCACGGGCACCGTCGTCGCCGCGAGCGACGGCCGCGTCCTGCGGGAGGCCTCGGTCACGCTGGTGGACGCCGACGGCGAGGTCGTCGGTTCGGTCCTCACCGGGTCCGACGGCAGCTACTCCTTCGAGGACCTCGCCGGGGGTCACTACACGCTGACCGCCGCCGGGTACGCCCCGGTCGCCACGTCCGTCGACGTCGAGGAGGACACCGTGTCCGCCGCCCAGATCACGCTCGGCGTCCACGACGCCGGCGCCACGCTGGACCTGACCCGGTTCGAGTCGCGCTCGGAGCAGCGGTGAGCCCGGAGCCGGCGCCCTCGCACCTCGCGGGCGCCCCGGCCGGCACCGTGTCGGGGGTGACCGGTGAGGGCCGTGTCCTGGACCGGGAGGGGTGGCCCGTCACGGGCGCTTCGGTGACCCTGCTGGGGGCCGACGGCTCCCAGGTCGCCCGCGCGGTCACCGGCGGCGACGGCGGCTTCGCGCTCCTGGGCGTGCCCGCGGGGGCGGCGACCATGCTCGTCGCGGCCGCCGCCCACGAACCGCGCGCCACGAGCGTCGTCGCCCCCGCCGACGGGGCCTGGCGCATCGGCGAGGTCCGTTTGCGTCGGCAGGGCGGCAGCGACGTGCCGCCCCCCGGCGTCTGGGCGATCGACGTCACGCACTCGACCATCTCGGCGCGGGCCCACCACCTGGGCCTGGCCGCGGTGCACGGCCGCTTCCTGGACTTCTCCGGGGTCATCACCGTCCCCGAGGACGTCTCGCGGGCCAGCGTGCAGGTCGAGATCGACGCCCGCTCGATCGACACCGGCAACGCCATGCGCGACGAGCACCTGCGCTCCGCGGACTTCCTCGACACCGACCGCTACCCGACGCTCAGCTTCACGGCGACGGGTGTCCAGCGCGGTGCCGACGGGTGGGTCCTGGCCGGCGACCTGACGCTCCTGGCCACCACCCGCCCGGTGCAGCTGCAGCTGTCCTACGCGGGGTCGGGCCCGGACCCGTGGGGTGGCACCCGCGCGGCGTTCTCCGCGACGACCGAACTGCACCGCGACGACTTCAAGATGAACTGGAACCAGGCCGTCGGCATCGGCGTGGCCGTCTTCGGCACCACGCTGAAGGTCCAGATCGACGTCGAGGCCGTCCTGCAGCAGTAGGCGTCGCGACCCCTGGCAGCAGAGCCCCGCACCGGACGGTGCGGGGCTCTGCTGCGTCCGGCCCGGTCCCGGCGAGCGGGCGGACGGCGTGCTCCCGGCCCCGAGTCCGCCCCCGCGGGAGGGGCGGCGTCGGAACGCACGAGAGCCCCGCGCCGGGGTCGGGGCGGGGCTCTCGGGTCGGGTGGGGCGGGTCGGGCGGGTGGGTCAGGCCGACTTGTCGCGGCGCTCGCGCGGCGTCTTGCGGGCCGGGGCCTCGCGCGGGACGAGCGTCGGGTTGACGTTCTTGAGGACGACCTCACGGGTCACCACGACGCGCGCGATGTCGTCGCGGCTGGGCACGTCGAACATCACGGGGAGGAGGACCTCCTCGATGATGGCGCGCAGCCCGCGGGCGCCCGTGCCGCGGAGGATGGCCTGGTCGGCGACGGCCTCGAGCGCGTCGTCGGTGAACTCCAGCTCCACGCCGTCCAGTTCGAACATCCGTTGGTACTGCTTGGCCAGGGCGTTGCGAGGCTTCGTGAGGATCTGGATCAGGGCTTCCTGGTCGAGGTTCTCGACGCTCGTGATGACGGGCAGGCGCCCGATGAACTCGGGGATGAGCCCGAACTTCATGAGGTCCTCGGGCATGACGTCCGCGAAGGACGGCTCGGCCTTCTTCTCCGTCGTCGAGCGCAGCTGGGCGCCGAAGCCGAGGCCCTGCTTGCCCGAACGGGCCTCGATGATGCGGTCCAGCCCGGCGAAGGCACCACCCACGATGAACAGGACGTTCGTCGTGTCGATCTGGATGAACTCCTGGTGGGGGTGCTTGCGCCCGCCCTGCGGCGGCACGGAGGCCGTCGTCCCCTCGAGGATCTTCAGCAGCGCCTGCTGCACGCCCTCACCGGAGACGTCCCGCGTGATCGAGGGGTTCTCGGACTTGCGGGCGATCTTGTCGACCTCGTCGATGTAGATGATGCCCGTCTCGGCCTTCTTGACGTCGTAGTCGGCGGCCTGGATGAGCTTGAGGAGGATGTTCTCGACGTCCTCGCCGACGTAGCCGGCCTCGGTCAGGGCCGTCGCGTCGGCGATGGCGAAGGGGACGTTGAGCATCTTGGCGAGCGTCTGCGCGAGGTAGGTCTTGCCGCAGCCCGTCGGCCCGATGAGCAGGATGTTGGACTTGGAGATCTCGACGGCGTCCTCGCCGCGCGTCTTCCCGCTGCCCGCGGCCTCGCCGACCTGGATGCGCTTGTAGTGGTTGTAGACGGCCACGGCGAGGGACTTCTTCGCCGAGGACTGGCCGATGACGTACTGGTCGAGGAAGTCGAAGATCTCCTTCGGCTTCGGCAGCTCCACCAGGCCCAGGTCGTTGGCCTCGGCGAGCTCCTCCTCGATGATCTCGTTGCAGAGGTCGATGCACTCGTCGCAGATGTAGACACCTGGGCCCGCGATGAGCTTCTTGACCTGCTTCTGGCTCTTGCCGCAGAACGAGCACTTCAGCAGATCGCCACCGTCACCGATGCGTGCCACCGACGATTCCTCTCCTCGACGTGCGGGGTGTCCCGACGGCCGGCACAGGGTCCGGTCGCCCGGGACCGTGCGTCCCGCCGGTCGGACCCACGGTACCTGCCGGGTCCACCGCGCCCGACTCATTAGACGCTCCCGGGGGACACGGTGCCAGACCGGCCCCCCGGAAGCTCGGCGTCATGTCACTCACTGCTGCACGTGAGTGACTTTGGGTGCTCACAGAGAGGGGGCGGACGCCTTCCGGCTCTCCAGCACCTCGTCGATGAGGCCGTACTCGACGGCCTCCTTCGCCGTGAGGAACTTGTCGCGCTCGATGTCCTCGCGGACCTGGTCGGCCGTCCGGTTCGAGTGGAACGCGAGCGTGCTCTCCAGCCAGGAGCGCATGCGCAGGATCTCGTTGGCCTGGATCTCCAGGTCGGAGGCCTGACCGTAGTCGCCGCCGGCCATGGCCGGCTGGTGGATGAGGATGCGCGAGTTCGGCAGCGCGAAGCGCTTGCCCGGGGCACCGGCGGCCAGCAGGACGGCGGCGGCCGAGGCCGCCTGGCCCATGCAGTACGTCTGGATGTCCGGGCGGATGTACATCATCGTGTCGTAGATCGCCGTGAGGGCCGTGAAGGACCCGCCCGGGGAGTTGATGTACATGATGATGTCGCGCTCGGTGTCCTGGGACTCCAGCACGATGAGCTGGGCGATGATGTCGTCGGCCGAGGCGTCGTCCACCTGGACGCCGAGGAAGATGATGCGGTCCTCGAAGAGCTTGGTGTACGGGTCCGAGCGCTTCATCCCGTAGGACGTGCGCTCCTCGAACTGCGGCAGCACGTAGCGGGCGGACTGGTCGTACGCCGGGTTCAGCCGGCCCACCGGGTTGGTGCGCGGGTTCGTGTGCGGGTTCATCGGGCGGTCTCCCCTCGAGGCGGTCGTGAACGGCGGGCGGAACAGCTCAGGCACCGGTGCCGCCCCCGCCCTCGACCTCGCTGGTGTGGCCGACGACGTGGTCGATGAGGCCGTAGTCCTTCGCCTCCTGCGCCGAGAACCAGCGGTCCCGGTCGGAGTCGCGGGTGATGGTCTCGAAGGTCTGGCCGGAGTGCTGCGCGATGAGCTCGGCCATCTGCTTCTTCGTGGCGATGATCTGCTCGGCCAGGATCTTGATGTCCGAGGCCGAACCACCCAGGCCGCCGAGCGGCTGGTGCATCATGATCTTCGCGTGCGGCAGCGCCGAGCGCTTGCCCGCGGCCCCCGCGCACAGCAGGAACTGGCCCATCGAGGCCGCCATGCCCGTGGCGATCGTGGCCACGTCCGGCTTGATGTACTGCATGGTGTCGTAGATCGACATGCCGGCGGACACGGAGCCGCCCGGCGAGTTGATGTACATGAAGATGTCCGCGTCCGGGTCCTCCGCCGCCAGCAGCAGCAGCTGCGCGCAGATGGCGTTGGCCATGTCGTCCCGGACCTCGGTCCCGAGCCAGATGATCCGCTGCTGCAGCAGCCGCTGGTAGACGTTGTCGTCCAGGCCCATGCCCGGCTGGCCCGTCCGGGCCTGCTGCGGCGTCACCAGTCCCGGTGCGCTCAAGATCTCGCTCACGCTGTTCCCTGGCCCTCTCCTGGCGTCGACCACCCACCCCGGACGTGTCCGGGAGGGTCCGGCGGATGCTCCGCCGATCTCGTTCGACCCTAACGCGCAGGCTCCGACGACCATGTCGGGACCGGGCCCTTTTCGCTGTGGGCGCACCGTCACCGGTGCGCCCACAGCGGCGGGGATCAGCTCTTGGCGGAGTCCTCGGCGGAGTCCGGCGACGCGACCTGCTCGGCCGCGGCCTGCTCGTCCTCACCCGTGGGGTCGACGGTCTCGCCGGCCTCGGTGGCGGGGCTCTCGACGGTCTCGTCCCCGCTCGCCTCGGTGGTCTCGTCCTCGTCGTCGCCGCCCACGAGCTCCTCGAGGTCGACCGTGTTGCCGGACGCGTCGGTCACGGTGGCCTTCTCCATGGCGACCGCGAGCGCCTTGCGGCGGCGGACCTCGGAGACCATCGAGGGCACCTGGCCGGCGCCGTCGACCATCTGGACGAACTGGTTCGGGTCCATGCCGTACTGCTGGGCCTGGCCGACCAGGTACTCGATGAGCTCGCCCTGCTCGACGCCGATCTCCTCGCGCTCGGCGAGCGCGTCCAGCAGGAGCTGGCTGCGGATGGCCTGCTCGGTGGACTCGGTGATCTCGGCGCGGTGCTCGGCGTCCTCGAGGCGGTTCTCGCGCTCGAGGTGGGCGTGGATCTCGGCCTCGACGAGGGAGGCCGGGACCGGCACGTCGACGACCTCGAGGAGCTTCTCGAGGACCTTGTCGCGCGCCTGCAGGCCCTGCTCGAACTTCTTGGACTGCTCGACCTGCTGGAGCAGGTCGGCCTTGAGCTCCTCGAGGGTGTCGAACTCGCTCGCCAGCTGGGCGAAGTCGTCGTCGGCCTCGGGCAGGACGCGCTTCTTCACCGACTGCACGGTGACGGTGATGCTGGCGTCCTCGCCCTTGCGGTCCCCGCCGGCCAGCGGCGCGGTGAAGGTGGTGGTGCCCTCGGCGGCGACACCGGTGAGCGCCTCGTCCAGGCCGTCGATCATGTTGCCCTGGCCGATGCGGTAGCTGATCCCCTTGGCGCTCTCGATCTCCTCGCCGTCGATCTCGGCGAGCAGGTCGATGGAGACGAAGTCGCCGTCCGCGGCGGCGCGGTCGACGCCGGTGAGGGTGCCGAAGCGCTCGCGCAGCGCGGTGAGGCGGGTCTCGACCTCCTCCTCGGGGACCTGCAGGTCGTCGACCGTGACCTCGATGGTCGACAGGTCGGGCAGCTCGAGGGTCGGGCGGACGTCCACCTCGACGGAGAACTTCAGGTCGCCACCGGTGGCCGGGTCGGGCGCCTGGGAGACGTCGACCGTCGGCTGGCCCAGGGGCAGGAAGTCCGAGGCCTCGACGGCCTGCTGGTAGAACTTCGGCAGCGCGTCGTTGACGGCCTCCTCGAGCACGACGGCCCGGCCGAAGCGCTGGTCGATGACGCGCGCGGGGACCTTGCCCTTGCGGAAGCCCGGCACCTGCACCTGACCCGCGATGGACTTGTACGCCTTGTCGAGACTGGGCTTCAGCTCGTCGTAGCCGACCTCGACGGTGAACTTCACCCGGGTCGCGTTGAGGGTCTCGACGTCGCTCTTCACAGCAGGGGTCTCCTGGGGTCTCTCCACGCGGGGCGGAGGTCGTGGTCAGGCGTGCGGCACGCCGGGTCAGCCCCGACGCACCGCGAAAGCCTAGCCGTCCGCGTCGGAGCCCATCACTGCGCGACCGTCCGCACTGCGGACGGACGCGTGTCCGTCGGGGTACCCGGATTCGAACCGGGGGCCTTCCGCTCCCAAAGCGGACGCGCTACCAAGCTGCGCCACACCCCGCGCACCACCGCACGGGTGGCACAGGCAGCAGGCTACCGCTCACGACCCGCTACGCTGTTCCCCGAGCCACCCCGCAGCGGGTGGCTCGTCGGTGAAAGCACGTGCGGGCGTAGCTCAATGGTAGAGCCCTAGTCTTCCAAACTAGCTACGCGGGTTCGATTCCCGTCGCCCGCTCCACCGCAGCGGCCGGTCCCCCGAGGGGGCCGGCCGCTGCGTCGTTGCGGGGCTCTCCCCCGGTAGGGTCCGCGCATGCCCGAGAAGGTGGCCTTCCACGTCGTCGTGGCGCCGGACAAGTTCAAGGGCTCGCTGACGGCCACCGAGGTGGCCCACACGATCGCCGGGCCCTTCCGCGAGAGCTTCCTCCGCGTCCTGTCGGCCGGTGCACGGGACCGCGGGTTCGACACCACCGGCTGGGCGGTTGTCGCCACTGAACTGCCCGTCGCCGACGGCGGGGAGGGCACCGTCGAGGCCGCGATCCGCTCGGCGGGCTTCGGTGCCGTGACCGTCGACGTCACCGGCCCCACCGGCGACCGCGTGGAGGCGACGTACGCCCGCGACGGGGACACCGCGATCGTCGAGATGGCGCAGGCCTCCGGGCTGGACCGGCTGCCCGGTGGCGTCCGCGCCCCGCTGACCGCCACCAGCCGCGGCACGGGCGAGCTCGTGCGCCACGCCCTGGACGCCGGGGTCCGCGACGTCGTCCTCGCCGTCGGCGGCAGCGCGAGCACCGACGGCGGGGCCGGGATCCTCACAGCCCTGGGCGGACGACTGCTGGACGCCGCCGGGAACGACCTGCCCGACGGCGGGGCGGCCCTGCTCGACCTGGACCGCGTCGACCTGTCCGGGCTGGACCCGCTGGTGCGCCGCCGGTTCTGGACCCTCGCGGCCGACGTCGACAACCCGCTGCTCGGGCCCCGTGGTGCCGCGGCCGTCTTCGGGCCGCAGAAGGGGGCGACCGCCGACGACGTCGAGCTGCTGGACCGGGCCCTCGCCCGCTTCGCCGACGCGCTGGCCGAGGCCACGGGCACCGACGCGCGCGACCAGCCCGGCGCGGGCGCGGCCGGCGGCGTCGGGTTCCTCGCCCTGGGACTGCTCGGGGCGCGGCGCCGGCCGGGGGTGGAGGTGGTGCTGGACCTCGCGGGGTGGGAGCACCGGACGCAGGACGCCTCGCTGGTCATCACGGGCGAGGGCAGCTTCGACGAGCAGACCCTCGGCGGGAAGACGCCCGTCGGGGTCGCCGCCGCCGCAGCGCGCGTCCCCGCTCCCGTGGTCGTCGTCAGCGGCCGCCGGACGCTGCCGGAGGACCGCTGGCGCGCAGCGGGTTTCGCCGACGCGAGGGCGCTCACCGACCTCGAGCCGGACCCGCGGGTGTGCGTCCGCGACGCCCGGAGGCTGCTGGCCGAGCTGGCCACCGCCCTCGGCGCCGAGCACGGGGCCCGGGTCGCGGCGTCCTGGACCGCGCAGGGTCCGGCCCGCACCTGACTCCGGTGGCGTCCCGCAGCGCTCAGGCGTCCCGCCACAGCAGCAGCGCGGTCCGGTCGTCGGCCTCCCCCGGCGCGACGTCGTCGACGAGCCCGGCCAGGGCTCCCGCCCGCGCTCCCGGGGCGAGGGAGAGCAGCCGTGCGACGAGCGCGCCGATCCCCTCGCCGAGGTCGACGTCGCGCTGCTCCACGACGCCGTCGGAGTACACGAGCAGGGCGTCACCCCGCTCGAGCGTCGCCGTCACGGCGGGGAACTCGGCGTCGGGGACCAGCCCCAGCGGCGGTCCCGTGGTCGTCTCCAGGAGCTCGGCCTCGGCGGCGCCGTGGGCGTGCACGGCGGGCGGGTGCCCGGCGGAGGAGACCGCGACCTTGCCCGAGGAGAGGTCGACGGCCACGTGCACGGCGGTGGCGAAGCCCTCGTACCAGCCCAGGCGCAGGACGTGGCGGTTGGCCGCGGCCAGGAACTCGTGCGGGGCCACGGCCCCGAGCAGACCGCCGAAGGCGCCGGACAGCAGCAGACCGCGGCTGCCTGCGTCCTGTCCCTTCCCCGAGACGTCGACGAGCGCGACCTCGAGCCGCTGCCCGCTCAGGCAGGACAGCAGGACGTCACCGGAGAAGGCGTCGCCGTGGGCGGGGCGGACGAGCCCTTCGGCGTGCCAGCCCGGTGGCAGCTGCGGGAGCCGGCCCTGGTCGAGCAGCCGGTCGCGCAGGTCGACGAGCATCGCCTCCCCGAGGTAGCCGGTCAGCCCGAGCCGCTCGCGGCCCCGGGCGAACTGCACCGCCATGAGCGTCGTGAGCACGATGACGACGACGAGGCTGGGGGTCACGGGCGAGCGCTGCTCGGCGCGCAGGACCATCGAGGCGACGAGGGCGAGGACCGTGGCGACGGCCAGCACGAGCATCGGCGCGAGGCGCAGGAGCAGAGCCCCGACGAGCACCAGCGGGACGACCGAGGTGAGCGGGACGCTGCCCGTGCGCGCCGAGGTGAGCCCGACCGCGAGGACGAGCACGACGAGGACGGTCGCCGTTGCGCGCTGCGGAGGGCGTGCCAACAGCCGTCGGACCGCGGCCCGACGACCGGGGCTCAGGCCGAACGCCCGGGACCGGAGCGGTCGGCGCGGGACGGACCGCTGCACCCCCGCATCCTACGAGTGACGGACCGTATTGGACCAATCACATCGCGTGAGGTCACTCGGGCTGGCAGGACGGGCACCACGTGAGGTTGCGCGCCGCCAGCTGCGCGTAGGCGATCTCCGTCCCGCACACCCGGCACGGCTGCCCCTGGCGCCGGTACACGTAGAACGCGTCCGCCCGCGTCGGACGCCCGCTGCGGCGGGTCCGGTGCTCGGGCCGGGTGGTGACGATCCGCCCCGCCCTGACCCCGGCCGCCATGAGCGTCACGAGGTCGGACCAGAGCGCGTCCCACTCGCCCTCCTGCAGCTCGCGGCCGGGCCGGTAGGGGTTGATGCCCGCACGGAAGAGGACCTCCGCCCGGTACACGACGCCGACGCCGGCCACGACCTCCTGCTGCATGAGCAGCCCGGCCGTGCTCGACCGGCTGCGGTGGACACGGGCCCAGGCGACCGCCGGGTCGGCGTCCGCGCGCAGCGGGTCCTCGCCGAGGCGGGCGTGCAGCGCGTCGACCCCCTCGGGGTCGAGCACCTCGCAGGCCGTCGGCCCGCGCAGGTCGGCCCAGCCGCGCTCCCCCTCGAGCCGGAGGCGGACCTGGCCCCGGGGCGCCTCGGGCACGCCGTCGCCCGTCGTCCACTTGCCGTAGAGGCCGAGGTGCACGTGCAGCGTGCGGCCGTCGTCGAAGTCGGCCAGCAGGTGCTTGCCGTGCGCGTCCGTCGCGACCATCGTCCGGCCGTCGAGCAGGGCCGCCCCTTCCTCGAAGCGCCCCTGCGGGCTGCTCACGACGACGGGCGAGCCCGCGAAGCGCTCCCCCAGGCGGCGGGCGTCGCGCCGGACGGTGTGACCCTCGGGCACCGCCCGGGCTCAGGCGCCGGGCAGCGGCGGGAGCTCGCCCGTGCGCGCGTACTCGTCGAGCATCTCGATGCGCCGCACGTGGCGCGGGTCCTGGGAGAACGGCGTCGCGAGGAACGTGTCGGCGAGCACCGTCGCCTCCTCGAGCGTGTGCATCCGGGCCCCGATGCCGACGCACTGCGCGTCGTTGTGCTCACGCGCCAGTCGCGCCGTCTCGACCGACCAGGCCAGCGCGCAGCGGATGCCGGGCACGAAGTTCGCGGCGATCTGCTCGCCGTTGCCCGAACCGCCGATGACGATGCCGAGGCTGCCGGGGTCGCCGGCGACCCCCTGGGCCGCGCGCAGGATGAACGGCGGGTAGTCGTCCTGCCCGTCGTAGGTGGGAGCCCCGTGGTCGACGACGTCGTGCCCCTGCTCGCGCAGGTGGGCGACGAGGTGCTCCTTGAGCTCGAAACCGGCGTGGTCGGTGCCGATGTGGACGCGCATGGCCTCAGCTTGGCAGCCCGGTGCGACGATCGCGCCGTGGGGTCACGCGCGTCGTCGGTCACCGGTCCGGGCCCCGTGGTGCTCGGCGTCGACGGCCGCCGCGGGGGCTGGGCCGTCGCCGTCGTGGAGGGCCGACCGGACCGCGCCCGCGTGCTCACCTGGCTCACGCTGCCCGGGCAGGACGCCGGCCCCGTCCTCGACCTCGCGCACCGGTACGGCGCCCGCGTGGTGGGGCTCGACGTGCCGGTGGGTCTGCCGGCGCACGACTGGCGGCCCGTCGACCTGCTGGCCAAGCGCACCCTCGGCCGCGCCCACCCGCGCGTCTTCCTCGTCCCGCCGCGCGAGGTCCTGCGCGCCCCGGACTACGCCGGCGCCCGGGCGAGGTGCCGGCACCTGCTGGGCGGGCGCGGCCTGTCGGCCCAGACGTGGGGTCTGCGCGGTCCCGTGCTGGCCGTCGACGACGCCCTGGCGGAGCACCCGCCCGCCCGCGGGCTCGTCGTGGAGACGCACCCGGAGTTGTCCTTCGCCGCGATGACCGGCGGTGTCCTGCCGTCGAAGAAGACGCCCGAAGGCCGGGCGGCGCGCGTGCGGGCGCTCGCCGCGTGGCTGGACGGACCGCCCGCGCCACCCGGCGACGACCACCTCGACGCGGCCGCGTGCGCGTGGTCCGCGCTGCGCTGGTCGGGGCAGGGCCGGCCGGCAGGGCCCGCGACCGTCCTCGGCGGGGACGAGGACGAGCGCGGGCTGCCGATGCGCATCGTCGTCTGACGCGACGGGCCCCGGGGGGCTCAGTCGAAGACGGGGCCCTGCGTGCGGGTGCGCTTGAGCTCGAAGAACCCGGGCACGCCCGCCACGAGCAGGCAACCGTCCCACAGCCGGCCCGCGGCCTCGCCCCGGGGCGTGGGCGTCACGACGGGCCCGAAGAAGGCGACGTCGTCGAAGGCCACGACCGGCGTCCCGACGTCCTCACCGACCTTGGTGATGCCCTCGGTGTGCGAGGCCCGCAGCTCCGCGTCGTAGGTCGAGGAGTGGGCGGCCGCGGCCAGGTCGGCGGGCAGGCCGACCTCGGCCAGTGACTCGGCGATGACCGCGTCGAAGTCCTTGTTCCCGCCGGGGTGGATGCGGGTGCCCATCGCCGTGTAGAGCGGCAGGACGACGTCCTCGCCGTGCAGGACGCGGGCGGCCGTCACGACGCGCACGGGACCCCAGCCCTTGGTCATGAGCTCGCGGTACTCCTCGGGCAGGTCCCGGCCCTCGTTGAGGACCGACAGGCTCATGACGTGCCAGCGCACCGAGATGTCGCGCACCTCCTCGACCTCGAGCATCCAGCGCGAGGTCATCCAGGCCCAGGGGCACAGCGGGTCGAACCAGAAGTCGGCCTGGGCCCCGCTGCGGGGCGCGTCCTGGGGGCTGCCGTCCTGCGGGGTGGTCTGCGGGCTGGTCTGCTCGGTCATGCCCTCATGGTGCGCCCGGGGTCCGACACCCGGCTGCGGGGGTCCGTGTCGGAGCGCCGTGGCAGAGTCGTCCGCGACACCGGCCGCCGCGGGCGGCCGGGACGGAGCGAGTGCCCTGGGTGGCTCGAGGAGAGGACGTGCAGTGCCTGGCGAGAACCTGACGCGCGAGGAGGCCCGCACCCGGGCCGGTCTGGTGCAGGTCGAGCACTACGACGTGGACCTGGACCTGACGACGGGGGCGGAGACGTTCCGGTCGACCACGACGGTGCACTTCACGGCCACCCCCGGCGCCTCGACGTTCATCGACCTCGTCAGCGCCGCCGTGCACGAGGTCGTCCTCAACGGCACCGTCCTGGACGCGGCCGTGGTCGCCGACGGGGCCCGCGTCCAGCTCGACGGCCTGGCCGCCGAGAACGAACTCCTCGTCGTCGCCGACTGCCGGTACATGAACACCGGCGAGGGCCTGCACCGCTTCGTCGACCCCGTCGACGACGAGGTCTACCTCTACTCCCAGTTCGAGGTCGCCGACTCCCGCCGCGTCTACGCGGTGTTCGAGCAGCCCGACCTCAAGGCCGAGTTCACGTTCACCATCACCGCGCCCGAGCACTGGCGGGTCATCTCGAACTCCCCCGTCGAGCACCGCCACCCGGTCGAGGCGGGGACGCGTTGGACGTTCGAGCGCACACCGCGGCTGTCGTCCTACGTCACGGCGGTCATCGCCGGGCCCTACGAGGGGTCCGAGGACTCCCTCGTCTCCGCCGACGGGCGGACGATCCCCCTGGGCGTCTACTGCCGCAAGTCCCTCGTCGAGCACCTCGACGCCCACAACGTCGTCCGCGCCACCCAGCAGGGCTTCGAGTTCTTCGAGCGCGAGTTCGACCGGGCCTACCCGTTCGCCAAGTACGACCAGGTCTTCGTGCCGGAGTTCAACGCCGGGGCCATGGAGAACGCCGGGGCGGTCACGTTCGTCGAGAGCTACGTCTTCCGCTCCAAGGTCCCCCAGGCGACCGTCGAGCGGCGCGTCGTCACGGTGCTGCACGAGCTGGCGCACATGTGGTTCGGCGACCTCGTGACCATGCGCTGGTGGAACGACCTCTGGCTGAACGAGTCCTTCGCGGAGTTCGCCTCGACCCTGGCGGCCGCCGAGGCCACCGAGTGGAAGGGGTCCTGGACCACCTTCAACTCCCTCGAGAAGTCGTGGGCCTACCGGCAGGACCAGCTCCCGACGACCCACCCCATCGTCGCCGAGATCAACGACCTCGAGGACGTCGCCGTCAACTTCGACGGCATCACCTACGCCAAGGGCGCCAGCGTCCTCAAGCAGCTCGTGGCGTACGTCGGCCGCGAGGAGTTCCTGTCCGGGGTGCGGGCCTACTTCGCGCGCCACGCCTTCGGGAACACCGAACTCGTCGACCTGCTCCGCGAGCTGGAGGCGACGTCGGGCCGCGACCTGTCCGCCTGGTCGCGCGAGTGGCTGGAGACCGCCGGCGTCGCCACCCTGCGCCCGGTCCTGGAGACCGACGCGGACGGCACCATCACCGCGGCCCGACTGCTGCAGGAGGCCCCGGCGGCGCACCCGCACCTGCGGGCCCACCGCATCGCCCTGGGCTGCTACGACCTCGTCGACGGCAGCTTCGAGCGCACCCACCGCGTCGAGCTGGACGCCGCGGGCGCGAGCACCGACCTGCCCCAGCTCGTCGGCCGCAAGCGCCCGGACCTGCTGCTGGTGAACGACGACGACCTCGCGTACGCCAAGATCCGGCTCGACGACGTCTCCCTCGCCACGGCGCTGCAGCACCTGGACGCGTTCCGCGACTCCCTGCCGCGGTCCCTCGTCGCCGCGGCGCTGTGGGACATGACGCGCGACGGGGAGTCCCCCGCCCGCGCCTACGCCGACCTGCTGCTGACGACGCTGCTGCCCGGCGACGCGGCGCGGGCCGACTCGACGGTCGCCCTGGTGCTGCTGCGGCAGCTGACGACGACGGTGGAGCTGTACACCGCGCCCGGGCACCGCGAGGAGGTGCGGGCCCGCACCGCGACCACCCTGCTGGAGCTCCTGCGCGCGGCCGCCCCCGGCAGCGACACGCAGCTGCAGTTCGCGCGGGCGTTCGCCTCGGCGGCCCGCAGCGAGGAGCACCTGGAGGTCGTCGCGGGCCTGTACGACGGGTCCGAGGTGATCGAGGGCCTCGAGGTCGACGCGGACATGCGGTGGGCGCTGCTCACCGCGCTCGTGGCCGGCAGCGTCCGGGACGCCGCGGCCATCGACGCCGAGGTCGCGCGGGACGCGACGGCGACGGGTCAGCGCTCGGCGGCCGCGGCCCGCGCCGCGATCCCCACCCCGCAGGCCAAGCAGCAGGCGTGGGCGGACGTCGTCGAGCGCGGCGACCTGCCGAACGCGGTGCAGGCCTCCGTCATCGGCGGGTTCTCCCGCGCCCACGACGAGGAACTGCTGCGGCCGTTCGTCGAGCCGTACTTCGCCGCCCTGCGCACGGTGTGGACCGAGCGGACCCACGAGATGGCCCAGCAGATCGTCACCGGCCTCTACCCGCTGGAGCTCGCCGACCACGCCCTCGTCGAGCGCACCGACGCCTGGCTCGAGGCCGAACCGGACGCGCCGCCCGCGCTGCGCCGGCTCGTGCTGGAGAACCGCGACGGGGTCGCCCGCGCGCTGCGGGCGCAGGAGCGCGACGCGCAGCAGTAGGTGCGGTCCGCGACGCCGTCCCGGGGGGCATCCCACCCGGGACGGCGTCCCAGCCCGTTGCAGCAGGACCGTTCGCCTCTGTCGGCTCGGCCGACGACACCACGGATCCCGACTCGTCAGCTGGTGCGTTGGACCGGCGACCTGGTGAGCGGGCGCACAGGCGCCACCGCCATCCCCTTCGTCGTGACGGCCCCGTCTGCAGTGGGAGCGGCCACCTTGCCGATCGCCTCGGAGAGGAGCCGGTGCCCCACGGGACGCTGCGGGACGCAACCCGACGAGTCGCGTGACCGCCTGAGCAGCCCGACGCTCGACGGACCGCCGCCACCTCGGAACTCGCACCGACTCGCTGACGCGTGCAGGACGCCAGCGCGAGTTCAGTCCGAGACGCGGAGGGTGTCCCCGTGGCCGGACGCGGACTGAGCACCAACGGATGCCTGCCGCCAGCTGGTTCATGTCCGCCGCCACTCCCGCCACGTCCTACCCGGTGGTGGAGGTGCCGTGCAGCTGCCCACGATGCTCCCGCGGAAGAGCGTGGAGAGGACCACGAAGCGTCCGTCGGGTGGCGGAGGGTCCATCGGCGTAGTGTGCAGTTCACCGAGGGCTACTCGCGCGCTGTCACTCCCCGAGGAAGCGCCGTTCCCGGTTGACGTCTTCTGGACGCGCTGATGGACGGCGACGCCCGAACGACCGCAACCCGCGTCTAAGCCTCGGATGGTTCTCCTCCACGTCGATCCGGCTGGCGGACGACCCACCGCCGTCCGTCCCTCCTCGCCGGAAGAGGGTGGGCGTCGTGGGCAGGGTCAGGTCGTCGTGCGTCGCGGACGGGACGCACCATGACCGAGCACGATGGATCCGACCACGATGTCTCCCACCACCCCGGAACCGTTCCCGAGGCCCTCGTCCACGCGGTGGCGCGCCTGGCACGGGCAGCCACGGGCGAATTCACCGTGGACGCCATGCTGCGGGAACTGTGCGAGGCCGCCGGTGCCGCCTTGGCCGTGGACAGCGTCGGGGTGATGGGCGTGAGCGATGGGGACGGCTTGCGACGCCGGGGCCGTTTCGTGCACTCCGACACCTCCACCTTCGAGGTCGAGATGCTGCAGGACACCCTGCAGCTAGGCCCGTGCCGGGACGCGATGGACTCCGGCGCTCCCGTGGTGATCACCGACCTGCGCATCCAGCGGGGTCGTTGGGACGACTTCACCGTCGCCGCGTTGGCCTCGCAGATGGCGGCGGTGGTGGCGTTGCCGCTCCGCAGCCGCGGCGTCTCCTGGGGCAGTCTGGACCTCTACCGTCGCGAACCCGGGGAGTGGGAGCAGTCCATCCTCACCGCCGCCTCGCTCCTGGCCGACGTGGCGGTCTCCTACTTGGTGATGGCGCACGACCGAGATCAGGCCCGCGCCTCCCAGCGGGAGCTGGAGCACCGCTCGATGCACGATCAGCTCACCGGGCTGCCCAACCGGGGCCTCCTCTACGACCGCATCGAGCACGCCCTGCTCACCGCCCGACGCCGCTCCGCCACGATCGCCCTGGTGTTCATCGACCTGGACCGCTTCAAGAACATCAACGACACGTTCGGCCACGGCGCCGGGGACCAGGTCTTGACCGAGGTGACCCGCCGGATGTACGCCACGCTGCGCTCCGGGGACACCCTGGGGCGTCTGGCCGGGGACGAGTTCGTCCTGCTGTGCGAGGAGCTCCCCAGCGACGCGACGCAACTGCACCGCACCCTCACCCTCATCACCTCCCGCCTGCGCGCCGCCCTCGCACAGCCTGTGCGAGTCGACGGCATCGACCTCCTCGTCTCGGCCAGCATCGGAGTCACCACCGCCCACGACGCCCCCGACGCCGACGCGTTGCTCCACGACGCCGACACCGCGATGTACGCGGCGAAGGAGGCCGGGCGGGGGCGAGTGATCATCCGTGACCACGTCTTCGGCGACGTCCACGGTTTCGGCCGCCGCCTGGAACGTGACCTCGCCTCCGCCCTCGAAGGGCGACAGCTGCGCCTGCACTACCAGCCGATCATCGACGCCCGCACCGGACGCATCGAGGCGGTAGAGGCCCTCCTGCGCTGGCAACACCCCGAGTTCGGCCTGTTGCCGGCCATCGACTTCATCGACCGCGCCGAAGCCAGCGGTCTGCTGCCGCGCCTCGGGCACTGGGTCGTGGAGACCGCCTGCGCCCAGCTCGCGGTGTGGCGACGTGACCTCGACGGGCGCGCGCCGCAGCGGGTGTTCTGCAACGTGCGCCCGCGCGAACTCTCCGACCCCGACACCCTCACCGCTCTGACCGCCAGCCTCGCCGTCCACGGTCTTCAGCCGGGGGACCTGGGGTTGGAGATCCTGGAGGAGGCCTTCTCCGATCCCCTGCTGTTGTCGGCCCTGGGAACCTACTCCGCCCAGGGGCACCCCATCGCTGTGGACGACTTCGGCACCGGGTACTCCTCGCTGTCCCGTCTCGTGGGGTTCCCTGTGGCCTACGCGAAGATCGACCGCAGCTTCGTCGCGGGCCTGCCGGAGGACACCCGGTCCAGGGCCCTGGTCGACGCGGTCCTCGTCGTCGCCGCCGGTCTGGACCTCCGCGTCATCGGTGAGGGGGTGGAGACCGAGGAGCAACGCGCGTACCTGACCGGGGCAGGGGTGCACCTGCTGCAGGGCTACCACCTGGGCCGTCCTCAACCGACGGGCGCCATCAGCGTCCTCCTGGGCGGGACGAAACCCGAGACGACCGGGTAGACCGGCTTCGACGCGGCAGACCTGCACGACCGCAGACACCCCACCGCTTGCCGTCCACCACCTTCGCCGCAGGCCAGCGACTCCCCAGGAGTGCGTGGACAACGCCTCACCATGTCTGGGAACCGGGCCGTCAGTCCGTCAACGGCCGGCGCACCACGGCGTTCCTCGGCTCCCGCGGCACCGGGAATCCCGCGTCCTGCTCCGCGGCAGGACCGCTTCGGGTGGCGCATCGGGTTCCGGGCCCGCCCTCCAGGGGTCGGACGGGGAATGCAGCTCTGCTGCGCGAGCCTTTCCACGGGTGAGTCCCCTGGAGTGGTGTATTTCGGCCCCACCAGCCTGACCGGACCGGCGTGTCCCGGACAGCAGGTGAGGACCACCGCGTGAAGCTCTGCGAGTACCCGCCAAGGAACCCGTAGAAGGAGATCAACGCGATGGCCCTCGAGGCCCAGTCTGCCCTGTCCACCCTCACCGACTCACTCACTACGGCCGACGACGGCCAGCTCATGCGTCGGATCCTGCAAGGCGCCCTGCAAGCCCTCATCGACGCCGAAGCCGAGCACCACATCGGCGCCGCCCCGCACGAGCGCTCAGCAACGCGCACGACCCAGCGCAACGGCGCCCGTGACCGCCTCGTCGCCACCGCCGCCGGGGACCTGGCGGTGAAGATCCCCAAGACCCGCACCGGCTCGTTCTTCCCGACCCTGCTGCACCCGCGTCGACGCATCGACCGCGCCCTGCACGCAGTGGTCATGGAGGCCTACATCCATGGCGTCTCGACGCGGAAGGTCGACGACCTCGTCGAGGCTCTGGGCGTCGAGTCCGGCATCAGCAAGTCGGAGGTCTCCCGGATCTGCGTCGACCTCGACACCGAGGTCGAGGCGTTCCGCACCCGGCCGCTGGACGCCCAGGCCACGCCTTACGTGTTCCTGGACGCGACGTACTGCAAGGCCCGCATCGGCGGTCGGGTGGTGTCTCAGGCGGTCGTCATCGCCACCGGGGTGACCGCCGACGGTCACCGCGAGGTGCTGGGCTGCAACGTTGGTGACGCTGAGACCCTCGACTTCTGGAAGGCTGCGCGACCGCGGCCTGCACGGGGTCCAGTTGGTGATCTCCGACCAGCACCGCGGCCTGGTCTCGGCAATCGAACAGTCCATGGCCGGCGCCAGCTGGCAGAGATGCCGGGTCCACTTCATGCGCAACGTCCTCGCGAAAGTCACCAAGGGGCAGGCGGATGCGGTCGCGGCGATGGTCCGCACCATCTTCGTCCAACCGTCCCCGACCGCTGTCACCGAGCAGGTCCGCGTCGTCGCCGACAGCCTGCGCAGCAAGTTCCCGGTCGTCGCCGACATGCTCGATGAGGCCGGCCCCGACGTCACGGCCTTCGCGGTGTTCCCCGAGGCGCATTGGCGCAAGATCTGGTCGACGAATCCGCTGGAACGGTTGAACCGGGAGGTCAAGCGCCGCACCGACGTGGTGGGCATCTTCCCCAACGCGAAGGCCCTGCTCCGCCTCGCCGGCTGCGTCCTGATCGAAGCCCACGACGAGTGGCAGTCCGGGGAACGGCGCTACCTCTCCGAGGCCTCGATGGCGCCGCTGAGCCCGCCAGAGCCAACTGCCCTGCCCGCCACTGCGGGCGCCACGAACCCCGACATGACTGCCACGCTCGACACGACTACCGCGCTCACGGCATAGTCCGAAACGCAGCGCTTCACGCGCGAGGAGTTACACCACTCCAGGGGACGTCATCCTTTCCACCGAGGATCGAGGCAGCCCGCCGCCGACGACGCCGTTCACGTTGCCTCTGCGCCGTCGACTGTGTAGTCAGGTGGTGGAGGACACCGGTGCGCCAGCCGGTGACGACACCTCTCGCCGGTCCAGGTCAGGGCAGGCGGCCCTCCCCCGCAGCAGAGCTGCACAGGGGCGCGGGCCAGCACCGACTCGCACCACCTGCCCCTCCTCGGGGCAGACCTGAACAGACCGCGTCCCACCGGAGCCGTCATGACTCAGCGCCCCGCCCCTCCCGCACCCCCCACCTCGGACACCACCGCTCGCACTGGCGCCAGTGCATCGAGCGGGGCCTCCCCGGCGGTGGAGACGATCGTCAGGGCCCAGCTCGCCCGAGAACACGCTCGGCTCGTCCGCCGTCAGGCCCAGAGGGTTCGCGAGACGTGCGCCTCACGTCGCGCCACCGTCCCCGAGACACCTGACCTCTCACGCCCCGCCCCCAGCACCCGTGGGGCCCCGCCGGCCAATCGTGCGTTGGCGGTCCGCGCCTTCCTGGGCGACGTGTGGGGTGACGAGCTCCCACCCAGCCCCGACCCCTGGCTGACCTTGACGCAGGACGCGCTGGCTGCCGACGACCAGGAAGGGCGCGCCCACGGGTTCCTCGTCTACGCCGACGCCGTCCACCTCGACGTCCTGATCGAGGTGGTGTCCCAGGCGCTGCGCAGCCACCCGTGCCCGATGAGCACCCTCGCCCGCCTCCCGACCGCTCTGCGGGAGCAGGTGCACCACCGACTGCTGTCCCCTTCGTGATCGTCGGCGTTCGCGGCCTGCCGCACGCGGTCATCGCCTGCTGCGGGGTGCCCGGTGACCTCCCGGGGCGGGGCGGGAACGACGCGGGCCTCGGTGGCGGTGCGCCTCACGTGACCCACCCGGCGTCGATCTCGGCCTGGCACGAGCCTGCGCGCGAGAACGCCGACCGGCCGTCGCGTCGGCCACGGACGCCTACCACGAACCCCCTCTACCGCGGGTGATCTCGCGCTGGGAGGTCACGGCGACGAGGAGACGTCCCCGGTTCAGGAGCGCAGGGCCTCGTCGACGGCCCGGGCCAGCGACTGCGCCCGCACGTCGTCCGCGAGGTCGTCGAGCAGGACGACCTTGCCGTCCGGCCCCGTCAACGGCATCCGCCAGTTCGGGTACTCGTCGGACGTGCCGGGCTGGTTCTGGGTGCGGCGGTCGCCGACGGCGTCGACGAGGGAGACGCCGACCATGAGCGAGGGCGAGAGCGCCAGGTAGCGGTGCAGCGCCTCGACGGTCGCCTGCTCGTCGGCACCCTCGGCCAGCAGCCCGCGGTCGCGGACGAGACCGAGGATGCGTTCCTGCTCGGCCGCGTCCTGGGCGCGCTCCTCGGCGACGGGTCGCGTGAGCAGTCCGAGCCGGTCGCGCAGCGCGACGTGCTCCTGGGCGAGGTAGCCCGCGGTGGGCGGCAGGTCGTGGACCGTGACGCTCGCCAGGGCCAGCTCGCGGTAGGCCTCGGGGGCCTTCGGCCGCTCCCCGTCGTACTCGAACCACAGGACCGCGCTGCCGAGGATGCCGCGGTCGGCGAGGTAGTCCCGCACCCACGGCTCGACGGTGCCGAGGTCCTCGCCGACGAGGACGGCTCCGGCGCGCTGGGCCTCCAGGGCCAGGATCCCGATGAGGGCGTCGTGGTCGTACCGGACGTAGGTCCCCGCCGACGGCGCCGCGTCCTGAGGGATCCACCAGAGCCGGAACAACCCGATGACGTGGTCGATCCGCAGGCCGCCGGCGTGCCGCAGGATCGTGCGGACCATGTCGCGGAACGGGGCGTAGGCGACCTCCGCGAGCTGGTCGGGCCGCCACGGCGGCTGGCTCCAGTCCTGGCCCTGCTGGTTGAACGCGTCCGGCGGGGCGCCGACGGTCACGCCGTGGGCGAGGGCGTCGCCGAGCGACCAGACGTCGGCGCCGTCGGGGTGCACGCCGACGGCGAGGTCGTGGACGATGCCCGGCCCCGTGCCGGGCGCCGTCGCGGCGTCCTGTGCCGTGCGCAGCTGCTCGTCGCACTGCCACTGCAGCCAGCGGTGGAACTCGATGCGGTCGGCGAGCTCTTCCACGAGCCCGCTGGCGCGTGCGGCCTCGGGGTCCGCGGCCGCGGCGGGCCAGTCGGCCGCGGGCAGCCCGAAGCGTTCGGCGAGCGCGCACCACGTGGCGAACCCCGTCAGGCCGGGGTCCTCGTCGGCGACGTACCGGCGGAAGGCGGCCTCGCGGGACAGGGTGCGGCCGTGGGCGTACACGACCTCGAGGGCCTGCCGCTTGGCCGCCCACGCGGCGTCGCGGTCGATCTCGGAGCTGTCGTGGTCGGCGGGCCGGACCTGGTCGGCGAAGCGCTCGACGAGGGCGCGGTCGCCCGGGGACAGGTACGCGACCTCGTGCACGTCCTCGACGCGCAGGTAGACCGGGTTGACGAAGCGGCGCGTCGTCGGCAGGTAGGGCGACGGCTCCATGGGCGCCACGGGCTGCGCCGCGGCGAGCGGGTTCACCAGGACCCAGCCGGCCCCCTGACCAGCGGCGACGGCGGCGAGCTCGGCGAGGTCGGCCAGGTCGCCCACCCCCCACGACCGGGACGATCGGACCGAGTAGAGCTGGGCCTGGTAGCCCCAGCTGCGGCCCGTGCGCAACGTCGTCGGCAGTTCCAGCACGTCGGGGGTGACGACGACGGGGCACCGGGTCACCCCGTCCGGGGTGCGGGCCGTCAGCACGTGCCAACCCAGCGGGAGGTCGTCGGGCAGCTCGAAGGTGGCGCGGCCGGTGAGCCGGCCGTCGATGCGGACGGGGTCGACCCAGCGGTCCAGCTGGCGCAGCGGCGCCCAGCCCTGGTCGTCCTCGAGCTCGACGGTCACGTCGACGGGGTCGCCGTGGGCGACGTGCACCGGCACGGGGTGCAGGCGCCCCTCGCGGGCCACGACGACGGGGGGCAGCACGCGTCGCCAGGGCCGCTGCTTCACCTCGTGCAGCGCGTCCCGGACGGCCTCGCGCGAGGAGACGTCCAGCCCCATCGCCGTCAGGACGGCCGTCACGGTCGAAGCCGGGACGGTGGTGGCCCGGCCCTGCCAGTCCGTGAAGGTGGTGGCGACCCCGCAGGCCGTCGCGAGGTCGGTGAGCTCGGCGCCGAGCTCGGCGGTCGAGGAATCGGTGGCCACCCGGCGACTCTGCCAGACCCGCTGCCCCCTGGCGCGTCCGAGACGCAGGGTTCACGTGGACGTCACACGGGGACCTCGCGCGGGCACCGCGCGGGAGCCGTGGAGGGTCCGGGCGGGCCGGCGGCGGAGCGTGGCGGGGCGCGCCCGCCGTGTCGGGGCCCCGACCTAGGGTGGTCGTCCATGGACACCCAGCCGTCCCCGGACCGTCCCGCCGCGGGGCCGGGCACCGACGTCGCCCCCCGCCTCGACCTCGTCGAGGAGCTGCACGGCGTCCGGGTCGCCGACCCGTACCGCTGGCTGGAGGACGCCTCCGACCCGCGGACCGAGGCGTGGTCGGCGTGGCAGGACGAGGCGTGGGAGCGCTGGGCCGCGCAGCTGCCCGGGCGCGCGGGCCTGGAGCGTCGGGTCCGTGAGCTCATGGCGACCGGGTCGGTGGGCACCCCCGTCCACCGGGGCGACCGGGTCTTCCGCACCCACCGCGACCCCGACGCCGAGCACGGCGTGCTCACCGTCACCGACCCGGGAGCGCCGCCGCGCGTGCTCGTCGACCCGGTCGCCCTGGACCCCTCGGGGACGACGACGCTCGACGCGTGGCGCCCGGACGTCGAGGGCGACCTCGTCGCCTACCAGCTGTCGGAGGGCGGCAGCGAGGAGAGCGTCCTGCGCGTCCTGGACGCGACGACGGGCGAGGTCGTCGACGGACCGATCGACCGGGCCCGCTACTCCCCCGTCGCGTGGCTGCCGGCCCGTGAGGGCCGCCGCTCCTTCTACTACGTGCGCCGCGAGCCCCCGGAGTCCGTGCCCGAGGACGAGCAGCAGTACCACCGCCGCGTCCACCTGCACGTCGTCGGCACCGACCCCGACACCGACGTGGAGGTCTTCGGGGCCGGCCGCGCGATGACGAACTACTACGGGGTCTGGACCTCCCGCGACGGCCGCTGGCTCGTCGTGACGGCCGCCGCGGGCACCGCCCCCCGCAACGACGTGTGGATCGCCGACCTCGCCGACGGCGACCCGGCCCGGCCGCGGTTCCGGACCGTGGTCGAGGGGCGCGACGCGAGCACGAGCGCCTGGGTCGGCCGCGACGGCCGGCTGTACGTGTTCACCGACCTCGACGCCCCGCGCGGCCGCCTCGCCGTCACCGACCCGGCGACGCCGGAGGTGGAGCACTGGACGGACCTCGTCCCGCAGGCCGACGCCCTGCTCGACGACGTCGCCGTCCTCGACGGCCCCGAGCTGCCCGACCCGCTGCTCGTCGTCGGCTGGACCGAGCACGCCGTCAGCTCCGTGACGGTGCACGACCTCGCGACGGGCCGGCGGCTCGAGGGCGCGGCGGGTCGCATCGACCTGCCGGGGACGGGTGCCATCGGCGGGCTCGTCGGCCGTCCCGAGGGCGGGCACGAGCTGTGGTTCGGCTACACCGACACCACGACGCCGTCGCACGTGTGGCACCTCGACGCCCGGACCCGCGCGCTGACCGTCGAGGCCGCGCCGCCGGGGGCCGTCGAGGTGCCCGCCGTGGTGAGCCGGCTGCTGGAGTACCCGAGCCTGGACGGCACCGTCGTCCGGCTGCAGGTGACGGCGCGCGCCGACCTGCTGGACGGGGACGGGGTCCCGCGCACCCCGGCGCCGACCGTCCTGTACGGCTACGGCGGGTTCGGCATCAGCCTGTCCCCGCATTACGCCCCCGACGCCCTCGCGTGGGTGGAGGCCGGCGGCGTGTACGCCGTGGCGAACCTGCGCGGCGGCGGCGAGGAGGGCGAGGACTGGCACCGGGCCGGGATGCGGGGACGCAAGCAGAACGTCTTCGACGACTTCCACGCCGCGGCCCGCTTCCTCGTCGCCGGCGGCTGGACGACCCCGGCGCAGCTGTGCGTGCACGGCGGGTCGAACGGGGGCCTCCTCGTGGGCGCGGCCGCCACCCAGGAACCCTCGCTCTTCGCCGGGGTGGTGTGCTCGGCGCCGCTGCTGGACATGGTGCGCTACGAGCTGCACGGCCTGGGCGCGACGTGGAACGACGAGTACGGGACGGCGGCCGACGCCGAGGAGTTCGGCTGGCTGCACGCCTACTCCCCCTACCACCGGGTCGTGGAGGGGACGGCCTACCCCGCGGTGCTCTTCACCGTCTTCGACGGCGACAGCCGCGTCGACCCCCTCCACGCGCGCAAGCTCTGCGCCGCCCTGCAGCACGCGACGTCCAGCGACCCGGCGCAGCGCCCCGTGCTGCTGCGGCGGGAGAAGGACGTCGGCCACGGCGCGCGGTCGGTGTCGCGCAGCGCAGGGCTGGTCCGCGACACCCTGGCGTTCGCGGCGCGGGCGACGGGACTGTCGCTGGACCACCTCGACGACCGGTCCTGACGGATCGAGACGACCGGCCCTGACGGAACAAGGAGACACCCCACACCGTGCTCGACTCGATCACGCAGGCCCTCGACGGCGTGGACTCGGCGCAGGCTCAGGCCGGCGCCCAGGACGTCGTGGGCTTCCTGCTCGACAAACCCCTCAAGGTCGTCGTCATCCTGCTCGTGTGCTGGATCGCCCGGTACCTGGCGATGCGGCTCATCGGCCGGATCGCGACGGGCATCTCCACGGGGGCGGGCAAGCTCGGCGGCGGCCGGCGGGGCGGCTTGCTGGAGTCCTCCCCCCTGCTCAACGAACGCCGTCAGCAGCGGGCCGAGACGCTGGCCTCGGTGCTCAAGAGCACGGTGACGTTCGTGCTGGGGATGCTCGCGATCCTCATGGTGCTCGACACCGTCGGCATCGCCATCGCCCCCTTCCTGGCCTCGGCCGGGATCGCCGGGGTGGCGCTGGGGTTCGGGGCGCAGGCCCTCGTCAAGGACTTCCTGTCCGGCATCTTCATGCTCGCCGAGGACCAGTACGGCGTCGGTGACTCGGTCGACCTCGGGGACGCGTCCGGCACCGTGGAGGCCGTGGGACTGCGGGTCACGCGGTTGCGGGACGTCAAGGGCACGGTCTGGTACGTGCGCAACGGCGAGATCCTGCGCGTGGGGAACCAGAGCCAGGGCTGGGCCCGGGCGGTCGTCGACGTGTCGGTGGCCTACGGGGAGAACCTGTCCCGGGCGCAGGAGGTGCTGCAGCGCCTCGCCGACCACCTCGTCGCGGAGGAGGAGTGGAAACCCCTCGTCCTGGACGAGCCCGAGGTGTGGGGCGTGGAGCAGATGACGACCGACGGCATCGTCCTGCGGCTCGTCGTCAAGACGGCGCCGATGCAGCAGTGGGCGGTCCAGCGCGAACTGCGGCGGCGCATCAAGGCGGCGTTCGACGCCGAGGGCATCGAGTTCCCGCTCGCGCAGCGGGTGTTCCTGCGGCACGACGACGGACCCCGGCAGGCTCGTCCGCTGCGGGACCCCAACGCCGTCGTCGCCCCGCAACCGCCGCCGCCGAGCGAGGCCGACGTCGCCGCGCAGGACGCCGCGGCCGCCGACCCGTCCCGCGTCAACCGGGGGCTGTGAGCGGTCGGCTCGCGCGGCGGCGTGCCCGCTCCGAGACTGGACGGCATGAGCGAGTCCACGACCGACGCCCCCCACGGGGCCCTCGACGAAGTCCTGGCCGGGAACGGCCGGCTCGCCCTCGTCACGGGGGTGACGGGGTACATCGGGGGCCGCCTCGTGCCCGAACTGCTCGAGGCGGGGTTCCGGGTGCGGGCGCTGGCCCGGCGGCCCGAGCAGTTGCGCGACCGCCCGTGGATCGACCAGGTCGAGGTCGTCGGCGCCGACGCCTCCGACCGCGACCAGGTGACCGCGGCTCTGGAGGGCGTGGACGTCGCCTACTACCTCATCCACGCCATGAGCGGGGGCTCGTCGTTCGCGGCCAAGGACCGCCGCACGGCCCGGACGTTCGCCCGCGCCGCGGCGGACCAGGGGGTGCGGCGCATCGTCTACCTCGGGGGCCTGCACCCGGAGGACGAGGAGCTGTCGACGCACCTGGAGTCGCGCCGGGAGGTCGGGGAGATCCTGCTCGACGCCCCCGTGCCGGCGACGGTGCTGCAGGCCGCGGTCATCCTCGGGTCGGGGTCGGCGAGCTTCGAGATGATGCGGTACCTCACCGAGCGGCTGCCCGTCATGGTCTGCCCCGCCTGGGTCTACAACCGCATCCAGCCCATCGCGGTGCGGGACGTCCTGCGCTACCTCGTCGGCTCCGCCTCGATGCCCGACGACGTGAACCGCACGTTCGACGTGGGCGGTCCGGACGTCATGACCTACCTGGACATGATGCGTGGCTACGCCGACGCCGCGGGGCTGCCCAAGCGCCACGTGCTCCCGGTGAAGGTCATGTCGCCGCGACTGTCGAGCCACTGGGTCGGCACGATCACGCCCGTCCCCGGGTCCATCGCCCGCCCCCTCGTGGAGAGCCTCGTGCACGAGGTCGTGTGCAAGGAGAAGGACGTCGAACGGTACGTCCCGGACCCGCCGGAGGGTCTGACGCCGTTCCGCCGCGCGGTGGAGCTGGCCCTCAAGCGCATCCAGGAGGCCGACGTCACGACGCGCTGGAGCTCGGCGTCGGTGCCGGGAGCCCCGAGCGACCCGCTCCCGACCGATCCGGACTGGGCGGGCGGGAACCTCTACGTCGACGAGCGGACGACGGTCGTCGACGCCTCCCCGCACGAGCTGTGGCGCGTGCTGGAGGGCATCGGCGGCGAGCAGGGCTGGTACTCCTGGCCCATGGCGTGGGCCGTGCGCGGGGTCATGGACCGCTTCTCGGGTGGGCCGGGCCTGCGCCGGGGCCGCCGGGACCCGCGGCACCTCATGGTCGGCGACGCCGTCGACTGGTGGCGCGTGGAGGAGCGGCAGGAGGACGAGCTGCTGCGCCTGCGGGCGGAGATGAAGCTGCCCGGACTGGCCTGGCTGGACCTGCGGGTGAGCCGGGACCCGGTGGGCCGCACGCTCTTCCAGCAGCGGGCACTGTTCCACCCCCGGGGGCTCGCGGGCCAGGCGTACTGGGCGGCGATCAGCCCGTTCCACGGCGTCGTCTTCGGCGGGATGCAGGAGAACGTCAAGAAGGCCGCGGAGTCGATGGCCCGCGAGGAGGCCCGGAGCACCGGCGACGCCCCCGCGTCGGTCGACGTCCGTCCGGAGGCGACACTGGTGCGGTGAGCCCCGACCTGCCGTTCGTCCGCCCGCAGAACCTCATCGGGCGCACGCCCGCGGGACCGGACGGCGGCCCCCGGACGTTCTTCGACGAGGTGGGCGGGCACGCGACGTTCGTCCGCCTCGTCGACGCGTTCTACGACGGAGTCGCGGCCGACGAGGTGCTGCGCCCGATGTACCCCGAGGCCGACCTCGGGCCCGCCAAGGAGCGGTTGCTGCTGTTCCTCGAGCAGTACTGGGGCGGCCCGACGACCTACTCCGAGCAGCGCGGTCACCCGCGGCTGCGGATGCGGCACGCCCCGTTCAAGGTCAACCCGGACGCCCGCGACCGGTGGCTGACGCACATGCGCGCGGCGGTGGAGTCCCTCGCGCTGCCGCCCGCGCAGGAAGGTGTCCTGTGGGACTACCTCGACCGCGCGGCGCACAGCATGCTCAACACGTTCGAGGACTGAGCCCGGGGGCGTCACGCCCCGCGTCGGCACTCCTCCTCGGGCAGGTTGTCCCGTGCCCAGGACGTGAGTTCGGCCAGCGCCGGAGCGAGGGCCCGCCCCGCGTCGGTGAGGTCGTAGACGACCGCGACGGGCGGTCCCTCGTGGACGGTGCGCTGGACGAGGCCGGCACGGGCGAGTTCGGCGAGCCGGTCGGACAGCACCGAGTCGCTGATCCCGCCGACGCTGCGGCGCAGGTCGGAGAAGCCGGCCGGGCCGTTGCCGAGGGTGGCGAGCAGGATCCCGTTCCAGCGCTTGCCGAGGAAGCCGAAGGCGCGCGCGAGGGCTCCGTCGCAGGACTTCGCGCTGTGCTCCACGACCTCGAGTCTACCCCTTGACGCTTCACGTACCGCTGCTACTCTTTTTTTCGAAGCAGCCCCGCTGACCGTAGTGGATTCGAGGAGACGAGCATGACCGCTCTGGACGACCGCCCCCTGGTGCTGGACGCCGACGCCCGCGCCGCCCTGTTCACCGACGCGCACACCGTGCAACGCTTCGCCCCCACCCCCGTGACCGACGCCCAGCTCACCGAACTCTGGGACCTCGCGCGCTGGGCGCCGACCGCGGCGAACCTGCAGCCCCTGCGCCTGCTGTTCGTCCGCTCCGCGCAGGGCCGCGAGCGCCTGCTGCCCCTGCTCGCCGAGCAGAACCGCGACCGCGCCGCGACGGCCCCCGTCACCGCCGTCCTGGCCCGTGACGACCGCTTCCACGACGCCATCCCGCACGTGGCGCCCTACCTGTCCGGGCTGCAGCCGGTGCTGGAGGAGAACGACGGGATGCGGGCGGAGATGGGCGGCTACAGCGCTGCGCTGCAGGCGGGGTACCTCATCCTCGCCGTCCGCGCGCTGGGTCTGGCCGCCGGCCCGATGGCCGGGTTCGACAAGGCCGGGGTCGACGCGGAGTTCTTCGCGGGGACGCCGTGGAAGTCCGAGCTCGTGGTCAACATCGGCTACCCGGCGGCGCAGGACGCGTTCCGTCCCCGGATGCCGCGACTGGCCCCCAAGGACGTCGTCCGCTTCGCCTGAGGTCCCCTACAGCGGGCTGACGCGGACCCCCGCCGCGTCGACCTCGACGAGCGAGCGGTCCGGGACGTCCTCCCACCGCGGGTCGTCGTCGTGGGGTTCGCTCGCCACGACGACCCCGTCCCCGGTCCGCAGGACGCTGAGGGTGTCCCCCCACACCGTCGCGACGAGGCGCGCACCGTCCGCGGCCAGGACGTTGAGCCGGGCCGAGGGGTCGGCCTCCCCCGCGACCCGCACGCGCGGGCCGATCTCGTCGGGGGCCGCGAGCAGCCAGGACGCGAGGACGGCGGAGTCGCACACCGACTCGGCGTCCGGCCAGGCGCTCGCGGGCAGGACGGACCGGTCGACGCGCCCGTTGTGCGACAGGGCCCAGCCCCCGCGGACGAAGGGCGCGCAGGCGGTCTCGTCCGCGGGCATCCCGACGGTCGCGTCCCGCACGGCCGCCAGGACGCACCCCGCGGCGACGTGCGGGGCCACGGAGGCCAGCGACGCGTCGGCCCACAGCGGGGCCGCGCGGCGCCAGCGGGCGGGTTCGGCCCGCGCCCCCGTCCACCAGGCGGCGCCCCAGCCGTCGGCGTTGACCGTGCCGTGCCGCTGCCGTCGCGGGGCCCAGCTCTGCTGCAGCAGACCGTGCGGCCGGTCGAGCAGCAGCCCGGCCAGGCTCGCGGGCGTCCCGAGCCACGCCGTGTGCCGGCACACCTCAGGCGTCCCAGGCCAGGCGCAGGCCCGTGAAGATCTGCCGCCGCACGGGCCAGTCCCAGTTCCGGAAGGACGGCCGCACCGACAGCGCGGTGCTGGCCCACGACCCGCCCCGCAGCACCCGGTAACCGCCGCCGAAGAACGGCGCCGAGTACGTGGCGTAGAGCATGGGCGAGAACCCCGGCCACGGCGCGAACTCCGACGACGTCCACTCCCAGACGTCACCGATCGTCTGCTCGACGCCGTAGGCGCTGGCCCCCGCCGGGTACGCGCCGACCGGTGCCGGTCCCAGCGCGTCCCCGCCGAGGTTCGCGTGCTCCGGGGTGGGGGCCTGCTCCCCCCAGGGCCAGCGGCGGCGCCGCCCGAGCGCCGGGTCCCAGGCGCAGGCCTTCTCCCACTCGACCTCGGTCGGTAGGCGCGCGCCCGCCCACCGCGCGTAGGCCTCCGCCTCGTGGGCGTCGACGTGCTGCACGGGCGTCGTGGGGTCCAGGGCCGTCTCGACCGCGAACCGGCGCTGCGTCCAGCCGCCCGCCCCGTCCCGCGCCCAGCCCAGGGGTGTCGTGATCCCCTCGGCCCGCCGGTGGGCCCAGCCCTCGCGCGTCCAGTGCCGCGGGTCGTCGTAGCCGCCGTCGTCGACGAACGCGGCCCACTCCCCGTTCGTCACCGGGACGCGACCGATCCGGAAGGCCGGCACGTGCACGCGGTGCTGCGGGTGCTCGTTGTCGAGCGCCCAGGGTTCCTCGGCGGGGTCGACGCCGAGCAGGAACTCCCCCGCGGGGACGAGGACCGGCTCGGCCGGGACGATCCGCCCCCGCGGGGTCGCGGCGGGCGCGAGCAGGGGGTCGCCCGAGCGCAGGCTGTGCGTCGCGAACATCGTCTCGTCGTGCTGGTGCTCGTGCTGCGCGACCATCGCCACCGCGAACGCGGCCTCGCGGGGGTCGTCGGCGCGGACGCGCGCGATCCGGTCGAGCACGCGGTTGCGGACGTCGGCGACGGCCCGGCGGGACTCCCGCGGGTCCAGCAGCGGCAGCTGCGTCCGCATCGACCGGGGGTGCTCGGCGGCGTCGTAGAGGCACGCGATCGTCGGGTGGAAGACGGGCGTCCGCGCGGCGCCGGTCCCCTGCTGCAGGAGCCACAGCTCCTCCTGCTGCCCGATGTGCGCGAGGTCCCAGACGAGGGGGCTCATGAGCGGGGAGTGCTGGACGGTGAGCTCGCCGTCCACGGCGTCCGTCAGCCGCGTCGTGGTGCGCCGCGCGGTCTCCAGCCCGGCGACGGCGGCCGCGAGCGTGGCGTCGGTCGTGTCGGTCGTGTCGAGGGTGTTCACCGGAGCTCCTCCGCGGTCAGGCAGGCGTCCGGGCCGTCGGCGCGGTAGCGGTCCAGGACGAGGTCGACGGGGCTGCGACCCGCGCGGAGCAGGTCGGCCCACGCCTCCACGGCGGGCCGGAGCGCGGGGTCGACCCGGGCGGCGGCCACCTCGACCACGCCGAGCGCGGCCCGCCGCAGGGCGGGATCACCCAGCCCGAGCCGGACGGCCTCGGCGCCGCGACCGGCCACCGGGTCGGCCGCTGCCGCTGCCGCGTCCGCCGCGGCGGGGTCGTCGACGACCGTCGCGACGACGGCCGCCAGCCCCGGTCGCCACGCGGCGGGGACGGCGTCGAGGAAGCGCAGTTCCGCGAAACCGCGCAGCCGGACGGGCGGCCACAGCGTCGTGAGGTGGGTCTCGACGTCGTCGGTGCCGGGCCGCCGGCCGTCGAGGAGCACGGTCCCGTCCGCCCAGTCCCGGAACGCGACGGTGCCGCGGACGGGGACGAACTCCCCCGTCGCCCGCGCCCGGACGAACATGACGGGGGCGGCGACCGTGAACTCCGTCCAGTCCTCGACGGGGTCCGTGCCGGCGCCGGGGGCCCGGCAGCGTCCCGGTTCCAGCCGGCCCCAGACGTCCTGCCGCCCGCACACCGCGCCGGTCGCCGCCCCTGCCCGCAGCGGGGAGGTCGCGGCGAGGGCGACGAGGACCGGCGTGAGCCGCCGCACGTGCTGCAGCCGCGCGGCCCAGCCCGCCGCGGGCCCGGCGTCGAGGTTGACCTGCAGCGACGCCGTCGACGCCATCATCGCCGCGCCGTCGAGGCCGTGGCCGACGGCGTCGAAGTGCGCCTCCATGGCCCGGTAGCGCGACCCGGGGTGCACGCGGGCCGGCGGGCGGACGGGGTCCAGACCGACGGCGAGCGCGACGAGGCCGTCGGAGGCGAGCAGGGCGTCCGTGGCCGCGACGTCCCGTTCGAGCGCGCCGACGGTGCCGACGAGGTCGCCGGGCGGGGTGGACAGCTCCACCTGCCCGCCGGGTTCCAGGGTCAGGCGCGAACCGGCGGGCGGGGTGAACCCGGCGACGAGGGAGGTGAGCCGGTCCCAGCCCACCCGGCGTCGCGGGGCGGCCAGGTCGACCACGTGGCGTTCGAGTTCCAGGCCGACCGTCCCGGTCCCGGAGGGACGCAGAGCGGCCGCGGCGACGTGGGCGCGCAGGGCGTCGGGCGAGGCGGGTTCGGTGCCCGCCGACGGTGTGACGGTGACGACGGGTGCGGGGGTGTGCGGGACGGTGAGCGACACGGTGGTGCGAGCCCCTTCCAGGTCCGGACCGGTCCTGGTGGACCGCGGGTCGGCGTGGGGCCAGGAACTGGCCTCCCCAGCACCCTCGCACGCACCCCTGACCCCCGCACGCGCGGGAGCTCAGGCGTCCGGGGGGCCTTGCGTCCGCGGCGCGTGGGAGTCGAGGAAGGAGTACACCTCGAGGTCGTCGACGCCGGGGAACCGCCCGGACGGCAGCGGCGCCAGCGTCTGGGCGTGCAGGCGCGCGCTGGGCCAGGCCTGGTCCGCCCACCGTTCCGCGACACCCTCCGGAGGCCGGCGGCAGCACGCCGCCTCGGGGCACGTGCTCTTGGTCCGGACCCGGGTGTCGCGGCCGCGGAACCACTTCGCGTGCGCGTAGGGGACGCCGACGGTGATGGAGAAACCCCCGTCGTCGCTCGAGCCCGTCTGGCTCGAGCACCAGAACGTGCCCGCCGGGGTGTCGGTGTACTGGTAGTTCTCGGTCGTCCGGTTCCGGACGTCGAACACCGTGCGGGCGGTCCACCGGCGGCACACGGGTTGTCCCTCGATGGCCCCGGAGGAGTCCTCGGGGAACGGCACGCCGTCGTTCTCGTAGCCGCGGTACAGGGCGCCGTCGTCGCCGACGCGCAGGAAGTGCACGGGGATGCCCAGGTGGGACGTGAGCAGGTTCGTCAGCCGGTGCGCGGCCGCCTCGTGCGTGACGCCGAACGCGTCGCGGAAGTCCTCCACGGCGAGGTCCTTGTCGGCCTTGGCCGCCGACAGGAACTCCACGGCCGCGCTGCGGGGCAGCAGGCAGCAGGCCGCGAAGTAGTTGATCTCGAGCCGCTGGCGCAGGAACTGCGTGTAGCTCGCGGGCCGTTCGTGCTCCAGCACCCGGTGGGCGATCGCCTGCAGCGCCAGGGACCGCAGCCCGTGACCGCCCGGGATCGAGGCGGGCGGCAGGTAGATGCGCCCGTGCGCGAGGTCGGTGACGGTGCGCGTGGAGTGCGGCAGGTCCTCGACGTGGATGATGCTGAACCCCAGGTCACCCGCCATCCGCGCCACCTGCCGGTGGGTGAGGGCGCCGACGGTGTACCCGGCCGCGCGGACGAGGTCCTCGGCGAGTTCCTCGATCTCGGGCAGGTGGTTGTCGACGGCCCGCATGAGCATCCGGATCTCGGTGTTCGCGCGCCGCGCCTCCTCCGGGGTGGCGTTGGACGCGTCGTGCCGGCGGGCGAGTTCCCGGTGCAGCTCGACGAGCGCCTCGAGGGCGTCGGTCGGCAGCTTGCGGCTGGACCGCACCTCCGGCAGTCCGAGCGTGCGGGCGAGCGGGGACCGCTGGGCGTGGTCGAGCTCGATCTCCAGCGCGGCGCGGCGGCTGGGCGGCGGGGCCGGGTCGAGCAGGTCCGAGGGCGTCACCCCGAGCGCCCGCGCGACGGCCGTGATGAGGGACAACCGGGGTTCGCGCTTGCCGTTCTCCACCTGCGAGAGCTGGCTCTGCGCGGCGCCGACCTCCTCCCCGAGCTGGGCCAGCGTCCACCCCTTGGCCTGCCGGTGGTGCCGGATCCGGCGTCCCACCGTGAGGGCGTCCAGACCCGTCTCCGGGACCGGCGGGGCGAGCGCCGGATCGGTCAGCGGTTCGAGCGCAGCGACGCGCAGCGGAGCCATGCGGTTCACGGTAGGTGAAGAACGCCCGATCTTCACCCCCTCCGACCGTTGTCCGGGGGTTGCGTCGACCACATGCTCGGAAGACGAACCGCACCCGACACCGCTCCCGAAGGAGGCACGCCGACGTGACCATCGAGTTGACGCGTGACGTCCCCGTCCAGCCGACGGAGGCCCTGCGCCCGACCGGCACGCCCGTGCTGCTGCCGACGCAGCCGCAGCGACCGGGGCGGCTCCGCGCCCACCACCCGCACGCCGACGCCTCCGTCGTGGCGTGGGTCCGCAAGGTCGCGGCCCTCACCGAACCGGACGCCGTGGTCTGGTGCGACGGGTCCCAGGAGGAGTTCGACCGGCTGACCTCGGAGATGGTGGAGGCCGGCACGCTGATCCGGCTCAACGAGGACCTGCGGCCCGGCTCGTTCCTGGCCCGCTCCTCGACGACCGACGTCGCCCGGGTGGAGTCGCGCACGTTCATCGCCTCGCACCGCCGCGAGGACGCAGGTCCGACGAACAACTGGCGCGAACCCACCGCGCTGCGCGAGGAACTCGCGGGGGTGTTCGCCGGGTCGATGCGGGGCCGCACGATGTACGTGGTCCCGTTCTCGATGGGACCGGTGGGCGGGCCGATCTCCCAGCTCGGGGTGCAGGTCACCGACTCCCCGTACGCGGTGGTCTCGATGCGGATCATGACGCACATGGGCGCTGAGGCCCTCGCGGCCATCACGCCGGGGACGGCGTGGGTCCCCGCCGTCCACTCCGTGGGCTACCCGCTCGTCGACGACCAGGGGACGACGCGGGAGGACCTGCACTGGCCGTGCAACGACCTGAAGTACATCGCCCACTTCCCCGAGAGCCGGGAGATCTTCTCCTTCGGCTCCGGCTACGGCGGGAACGCGTTGCTGGGCAAGAAGTGCTTCGCCCTGCGCATCGCCTCGGCCATGGGCCGCGACGAGGGCTGGCTGGCCGAGCACAT
>NZ_JBFBND010000008.1:0-160500 GCF_040702905.1 Kineococcus sp. NPDC059986
CTTGCGCTCAATTCGGTCGCCCCTCGGCTTACGGGGGACTTGACTAGCACCGTTGAGGTGCTGGCTCGGTGGCGCGGCCGCCCCGAACCGGACAAATGCGATGGCTGAGGCGTTCAACTCCCTGTTCAAGGCCGAGTGCATCCGCAACCCACACCTACCCGGCCGCGACGGGCCCTGGCGCGGTCTGGACGACGTCGAGCGCGCCGTCGCCAGCTGGATCGACTGGTACAACACCCGCCGGCTGCACGGCGAGCTCGGAATGATCCCGCCGGTTGAGTACCAGGCCCAGTTCGACGCTGCGGAGGAGGTCGTCACCGCGGCCTGAGCGTTGCTTCTTACCCTCCATCAAACCCGGGCCTTGACACCTCCCCACTGCTCGTCAGGCACAGTCGAAAGCGTGCCCCGCTGGTTCCTCGCGCTCTCCGCCCTCGCCGGCCTCAGCTTCGTGGTCCCGGCCGGGCAAGCCGCCCTGGACGGTGACGTGCGTCGGGTGGTGATCGGCGTCATCTTGACCGGGTTCTGCTGGTGGCCACTCATCACCTGGCTCAGGTACCACAACGCCACGACCGCCCCCGAAGCCGACGGCGCCGCTCCACAGGACCTGCGAGCACGAGGACAACGACACTGGATCCTGCCCGTCCTCCTCCTGCTCGTCGTCGCCGTGCTCGGACTGGTGCAGCACCCCTTCACCAGCCTCGCCCCCCTGTGGGCGCTGGCGTTGGCGGCAACAACGATCTGGCAGATGCGCAGCGGAGGGGACCAGGTCGACTTCACCGACGACGCCCTCGTCGTGCGCTTCCGCAACGGCCAGGAGAAGCGTTACCCCTGGTCGGACGTCCTGGAACTGTCGTGGTCCTCCCCGCACTGGGCCAACGCCGGATCAGGTCCAGTGGCCCGGGTCCGCGGCAGCGCCTACGACACCCCCGGACCGACCAGCCCCGCTCAGCTGGGAGCGGTCCTGCTGGCCGGACACGACAACCGTCTCTGGGGACGTCAGCAGGTGCAACGAGCCGCAGCCGCCCACGGCATCCCCTTCACCGACGACCTCATCACCGCCATCAACTCAGGCAGCAGGAAGGCCCGACTACCTGGGGAAGTCTCCTGAAGAGTCATCGCCGGGACGGCTTCCGCTGAACTCCATGCCGACGTCACGGTCGTCCCGGGCTCACTGCGCGATCACCCTGGCCTCCGACGTCCTGACTCGACGATGGTCGCGGCGGCGTCGTCCCGTGGAGTGTCACGTTCCGACCCACGCATCTGCTCCGGACGGGTTGCAACGCACCACTTCCCGGGTGCGGCACGTTTCGCGTGGTGGCCTCGAGGTCGTCCCGCGATCCGCGCGGCACCGTCAGATCCCGTCGCGGTTCCACTCCCCCGGAGCCAGGTAGATGCGCACCTGGTGACGGTTGCCCTGCGGCGTCACCCAGTCGGCATCCCGCCGATCCACCAGCCTCCACCCCAGCCGTTCGTAGAGCTGCACCGCCGGTGCACCGTCGTCGACCACGTCGAGCATGAGCTGCAGTCCATGCCGTCGACTCCAGGCCTCGACCTCAGCCAACAGGGTTGCCCCGAGGCCCAGACCCCGGCCGCGCGCCGCGGGAGCGACGAACAGGCGCGAGACGCTGGCGAGGTGCGGCATCGCCACGCCGGCTACCGCGGCCGCCACCGGGTCATCGACGTCCTGCACGACGCAGACATGACCCAGGACGGTGCCGTCGTCGTCGAGGGCGACCCACGCCGTGGCGAACCCGGCGGGTGTGAGCCAGCCGGCCGCATCCTGCGGCCAGTTCGTCGGGTACCGGTCAGCGTCGTGCACCGCGCGCAGAGCCGACGCGCAAGCAGGCACATCCTCAGGGGCACGTTCACGGACGATCACCCGGCCAGGATGCCGAGCCCTCCCGTCGGCTCCACGTCCGGGTCCGGGTGCGACCCCCAGCCGTCTGACACGCGCGGTCGCCCCTCGCTCAGTGCTGGTCCCGGCCGTCCACCGACGTCCCGCCCTGTCGACGACCCAGCGGTTTCGAACCCCACGATCGGAACGAGCCACCGCACCGCATCGAGCATCCCCAGCAGACGCGGGACACTGCCCAGGTGCAGCTCACCTCCACCGACGGCGCCGTCTTCGAGCTCCGTCCCAGCAGCTACGAGTACCCGGACCTCACCACGGCTGACGAACCCGATGCCAACTGGCTCATCGTGCACGGGACGGTCCGCACCGCTGCCGGGGAGTCGTGGACGTTCGAGGGACCGGACCTGAGCACGTGGGAGGCGAAGGAGTTGCTGGGCTGGCTGCACGCCGCGGCCGAGGGACGCCTCGAACCGACGGACAACCCCGGCTCCGACCTCATGACGCACACGCTGATCTTCATCGAGCCCAACCTGGCCTTCAGCATCGCCGCGGTAGAGGACGAGCACACGACGCTGCGCGTGCACCTGTCCCTGGAGGCTGAGGCCGGCAGACCCGGGCGGACGACGGAACCCAAACCCCGCATCTACGAGTACAGCATCCCGTTGCGGGTCGACCGGGTTCAGCTGCGCACGGCGGCGGAGCAGTGGAGCAGCGACATCGCGCCGTTCCCGGCTCGGTGACGACAGGGGGAACCACGGTCGCGGGGCGGGTCCTCGGCTGTGGCCGCTACCTCGTGCTCATCCCGCTGTCGGGGTCGGTGGTGTCGTTGAACTCGTCGCCGCTTCCGCCAGGACGTCGTCGATCAGCCCGTCCAGGACCGAGGAGCCGACTTCACCGGCGACCCGGGCGCCACCCGTCCCTGCGGGTCCAGGACGAGAGTGACGGGGGTGGCGCTGGGCGCGAACCCGCGCAGCGCCAACGACGCCTGCCCGTCGGCGTCCACGATGCTGGGGTAGGTCACGCCGTTGCGCTCCTGGAAGTTGGTGACCACCGACGCTGACGTGTCGCGGACGTCGATCCCCACGACGCGGACTCCCTTGTCGGCGTACTGCTCGGAAGCCGCCTGCAGGACCGGGGCTTCGCGTCGGCACGGGGCGCACCCGGCGAACCAGGTGTTCAGCACCACCACCGCCGGGCGCAACGCCTGGACGTCCACCTCGTCGCCGGCCGCGGTGGTGCCCTCCACCGGCGGTAGTTCCTGCCGTTCCGTGACGGGGTACTGCGTCCACAGCCGTCCCTGATCGCCCGCTGCGGCCGTCGAGGACGGCAACCCGTCGCCCGCACCGCACCCGACCGCGGTCATCAGCAGCACCGCGGCTGGAAAGGCCGCCCAGCCACCACGACGACGCTCGGGGCACCACAGGCCATCTGCAGCAGATTCCGGCGGGACTCGTTCAGGGGTGGGCAGACCAGCGGACGTCACACGACCAGTCTGCCCGCAGCGACCGGACGGTGCTGCAGCAGTGCGCCACGGCACGGTGATCCCGCCGCCCAGGACGTCGACGAACTCGCGAGGATCGCGCTCCCACCTCCTCCCTCCGCTGCGACCCCCGCGCCCCCTGAAACCCCGCGGCGCCGGCGCGGCACCGGGTGCTCGAACTCACGTCGCCGCGAGGGTCCGGACGCTCCAGTCCGAGCAGTCCAGGATCTGCACGCCCTCGGCCAGGAGCACGGCCAACGACCTGCCACCACGCATCGTCGCCACGTCCCGGAACGGTTCACAAGGGTGTTGCTCCAGAACTTCCGCGTCGTCGCTGAGCCGGAGCAGGGAGGTCCGCCCGTCCTCCGACACGCGGACCACGACCCAGGTGTCGGTCACCGGATCGTGGACGACGTGCCAGAAGTGGTCAGCCACCCTCCCCCGCTCGCGCCCCTCGAGATCGAGGATCCGCAGAGGCCCTCCGACCTCAGCGACCGCCAGGTGCTCACCGTCGCTCGCCGCAGAGACGATCGCGGCGCTGGGCACCGCGATCCGCGTCCCCCGCCACTCCAGCGAACCGTCCAGCAGACGGCACCAGTCGCTGCCCACCCCCAGCGACAGGTCCGGGCGCAGCGCGAAAACGCGCCGCACACCACGCAGGGAACCCAGCTCCTGCCCGGTGGCGGCCTCCAGAACCCGGGTGGGGCCCCGGTCACAGCTGACGGCGACCCGACCTCCCGCCAGGGCGGTGATGATCTGCACGTTGGTGCGGCTGCGGTCCTGCCACAGCTCCTCGCCGCTCAGGTCGTGACCGCGCACACCGTGGTGCGTGTACGCGCCCGCGACCACCACCGGCCGTTCTCCGGGAACCAGCGCCAGGCGCCGACCACCGAAGTCGAAGACCGTCTCGAAGCTGGCGCAACGCACAGCGCGCGACAGCGACCACACGTGGACGACTCGCGCGAACTCCGCCGTGACCAGCAGATCGTCCTCCCAGGGCGGAGTGGCCACCTCACGGAGGTCGATCACCGGCGAGCACCCTCGACGAACCCACGGGCGGTCATGCCCAGGACCCTGCCGGAATCCCACAGCCGCGTCCACCACGGTTCACCGACCCTCAGCACGCACCACGATGCGTCAGACGAACGGAACCAGGACGGACCCCGGCCGCGGTCTTGCGGCCTCACGGTCTCAACGCCGACGAGAGGTCCGTCGACACACCTCGCGGTGGACGACCGGACTGCACCGCGGGCGACGTCACGCCATCCCGTGGCGAGGGACCGCCAGTCACGTCGAACCCGCGGGGTGTAGGCAGCACGACCCCACGACGGCACGATGCAGACGTGCCGGACTTCAGCGGTCACCCCCTACGGCCCGGTGAGCCGGAGTACACCGCCGACGACCGCCTGTGGGACGGCACCCGCCTCCACCGGCTCGTCGACGACGACGTCCGCAAGCATCAACGCCGACTGCTCGCCGACGCCGGCGTCGTGGTCCTCAACCTGCTCGACTGCAGCCCGAACAGCCCACGGTTGGGTTCCAAGCGCCTGGCCAGCGATGCCGAACGCGCCCACCTGGTGCAGGTCGGTGTCGTTCGCTTCGTGGAGGAGGAGGGCTGCCTGCAGCGGTGGGAGAGCGAGGACGGCATGGTCCTGGCCCTGCTCCTCGGTGAGCTCCGCAGTCCACGCCTCCGGCCCTGACGGCTCGTCCGTCCCGGCAGACGTCACGGTGCTCCTGAGGACCTGGACGTCAGCGGCTGCGCCGCCGTGCCGACGTCGGTGTCAGCAGGGCGTCGTCCCGGCGGCCAGCCGCGCGGCCAGCTCGCGGACCGCGGCTTCCGGCTCCCAGACGACGAACTCGACGACCCCGCCGCCGACGAGGACCACTCCCATCCTGCGCCTCCACGTCGCGATGCGGCGCCGCCCCTGGACCAGCTGGGTGCCACGGAGCTGCGACCGGTCCCAGGACTCCGCGCGCAGGCCGATCAGCCGCTCCACGCTGTTCGGCTGGAACAGCAGCCGACGGTCGGTGAGGTCCACCGTGCCACCCCGCGCGACACCGCGTCGGAGCCAGTTCGCGTGCCAGGTGCGCAGGACCCGCTCGCCAGGCTCCACCTCTGGGCGGAGGAGGAAGATCCGAGGGCGCACCCGTGCACCCTTCCACACCACGACTACGCGCTGGGCCGCAACGGGAGCGGCGTGTCCGGGTGCGGCCGGGACACCATGTCCCGCTCCCGTTCCAGGTCCCGACCACCGATCAGCAACACCGCCCCGCCCAGCGACCGGTACGGCTCAGGCCCCACCAGGAGAAGCAGGGGTCTCCGGAACGAGGAGCTGGAACGTTCCGTGGACGACCGCCGGGAGGCTGACCGCCCACCGCAGGTGCGCTCCGGTACCGGTACGAATCCGGACCAACCGCGCGTCCGGCGAGACAGCCAGTGCCTGCCTCGGACTCACCCCGACCTCGCTCGCACGGTCGAGTTCGAGGACGTCGACCGTGGTGCTCTTCCGAGGCCAGAGACGCAACCCGAGGACGAAGGGGGTGAAGGTCATCCGGCCCGGCTCGAGGGCAGCAGAACCGTGGCGCCAACGAGTTCGCAGACCGGGATGTTCACCCTCCAGAACTCTCAGACTGCAGTCGACGCGCGACCGCCGGAGATGTCGACGGGAGCGTCGGCTGATGATCCAGCTGCTGAGAAGACCGCTGATCCCGACGGTGAGGGAGATGCTGGCCCCGCGCACCACCCGCTCAGCACGAGACACCTCGAAGAACCCCGTCACGGCGTAGGTGGCCGCGCCGGCCAGGAGACAGGCGAGCAGGTACACGCCGACGGCGGTGATCGCGCGTGAGGGGCCGCGCCGCGGGGAGGTCACGACTCGATGATCGTGGGGTCAGGTCGTTCCGCTACGGGTGCAGATCACCCGATCTCACCCTGCACCCCGGTGCCGCGCACCGCGCCGGATCACCCCCGCGGGCGGAAGCGGACCTCGATGTCGTCGATGACGTCGGCCGACGAGACCCACACCCGGCGCGCCGGGCGCGCCCGCACGACGACCCGCTCGACCCCGTCCGGCACGACGACCGGCAGCCGCGCCGTCACCGTGTACCGCTGCGCGTCCCCGACTGGTGAACCTCCAGCCGGTGCTCGCCGACGGTGATGGGCCGGCGGATCGGGCGGTAGGTGAACACGTCGTGGGACCCGACGTGCTGACCGTCGAGGAGGTCGTCGAGGCCCCCGCCGCGCAGCGAGGTCATGCCCATGCGCCACCGCTTCAGGCCGGTCTTGATGATCAACGTCGGCACACCACCAGGACGCCTCTCCGCGCGGCGGACTCCGGGGCGTCCCGGAACCCTCGCCCCCGGACGGGCCCACCGTCATCCGGCGGTGGTCACAGGCCGAGGACCGCGGCGAGGACGCACCCCACCACGCCCCGCCGGCCGCCCCGGCTCAGCGGGTGACGACGTCGCTCGGCCGCAGGTCCCGGATCGACCCGACCCCCATCTGCCGCAGCGTGGTCGCGAGCTCGCCCTGGTAGCGCGTCACGACGTCGGCGACGCCCTCGGCGCCGTCGGCCGCGAGCCCCCACATGACGGGTCGGCCCACGTGCACGGCCCGCGCGCCGAGCGCGAGCGCCACGGCGGCCTGGGCCCCGCCGCGGATGCCGGAGTCGACGTGCACCTCCACCTCCGCGCCCACCTCGGCGAGGATCTCGGGCAGCGCGTAGGCGGACGTGACGGAGTTGCCGAGGCGGCGGCCGCCGTGCGTGGACACGATGATCCCCTCGGCGCCGCCGTCGACGCAGCGGCGGGCGTCGCGCGCCGTCAGCACGCCCTTGCACAGGACGGGGAGGCCGGAGACCTCGGCGAGCCAGCCGATGGTGTCGGGCGTGAGGTCGAGGGCCATGTCGGTGTCGCTGCCGAAGCGCTCCAGCTCCTCGGGGGTGAGGTTGGCCGTGCGGTTCTTGCGGGGGCCGGCGGGCCAGTTGCGCGGGTCGATCGCCGGGATCTCGCGCCCGATGGGCGTGGTGTCGACGGTGAGGATGAGCGCGCGGGCACCCGCGCTCGCGGCGCGTTCGACGAGGAGGCGCGTCGCCTCGCGGTTGCGGGCGACGTAGACCTGGTACCACCAGGGCGCGCCCTGGGCGGCGATGTCCTCGAAGCGGGCCCCCGTGTTGGTGGAGACGCCGAGCAGCGTCCCGGCCTTCGCGGCGCCCTGGGCGGTCAGCACCTCGCCCTCCGGTCGCGCGCCCACCTGCTGGGCCATGGGCGCGACGAGGACGGGGGCGGCGACCTGGGTGCCGAGGACCTCGGTGGTCATGTCCTGCGCTGAGGCGTCGTGCAGGACGGAGGGCCGCAGCCGGAAGCCGTTCCAGTCCGCGATGCCCTCGCGGTCGCACGACCCGTCGCCCGCGCTCGAGCGGTAGTAGGCCGCCACGTAGTCGGGCAGCACGGCGTCGGCGCGGTCGGCGAGGTCCTCGATCCAGGTCACGGGGTCATCCTCGCCCACGGGACGGGCCCACCGGGACCGCTCTGCGGTTCCGGTGGCCCGTCCGGGGGACCCAGTCCAGGGGCCTCAGTTCAGGGGGCGGGTCCCCTCGGGGATCCCGCCACCGGCGTAGATGCCGCGGGCCGCGTCCTGCAGGGCCGTCAGGGCGACGCGCTGCGTCATCGGGCCGTAGGTGATGCGGGCCACGCCCAGCTCGGCCAGCCGCTGCTGCGACGGCACGCCGGGCAGGCCGATGACCGACAGCTTCTGCGGGCCGAAGGCGTCGACGAGCAGGCTCACGGCGTCCTCGTCGAGGGGACCGGGCACGAAGACCGTGGTCGCGCCGGCGGCGAGGTAGGCCTTGCCGCGCTCCACGGCGTCGGCGAGGACGACGTCGCGGGGCCGGTCGCCACCGCGCACGAACGCGTCGGTGCGCGCGTTGAGGACGAAGGGCACGCCCTCGGCCTGTCCCGCGGCGACGACGGCCTCGACGTTCGCGACGGACTCGGCGAGCGGGCGCAGCTGGTCCTCGACGTTGGCGCCGACGACGCCGACGCCGATGGCCTTGCGGACCGTCTCCCCCGCGTCGCCGAACCCGCCGTCGAGGTCGGCGCTGACGGGCAGGTCGCCCGCGGCCACGACGATGCGGCCGACGAGGCTCAGGGCGAGGTCGAGGGGGATCTGCTCGCCGTCGCCGTACCCGAACGTGGAGGCGATGGAGTGCCCGGCCGTGGCCAGGGCCTTGGTCTGGGGCTCGCCCGCCACGACGGTCGCCGACACGGCGTCCCAGACGTTGACGAGGACGAGGAGCTCGGAGTCTTCGTGCAGCTGCCGCAGTCGCGCGGCCTTCTCAGCGGAGTTCACCCCTGCGACGCTACCGGCGGGCCCTCACGACGTCGCGCGCCCGCCCTCCTCCACGTGCCCGAACACGCAGAGGTCGTCGCGACCGGCGACCCCCGGCTGGGCGGACCGCAGGACCCCCTCGAGGGTGAAGCCCAGCCGCTCGGCGACCGCGCGGCTGCGGACGTTGTCGACGGCGGTGCGGATCTCGACCCGCGCCAGGCCCCGGTCCTCGTGCAGGTGCCGGACGAGGACCTGCGCGGCGCGGCTCACGAGACCCAGCCCCTGGTGCGCGGCGTCCACCCAGTAGCCGACGGAGGCGACGCCGCCGTAGGGGTCGATCCGGGCCCCGCAGGCACCGACGAGCCGGCCCCGGAAGCGCAGCGCCGTCGGCACCGAGGTCCCGGCCGCGAACTCCCCCAGGGCGTACCGGGCGTAGGAGCGGGCCCCGTCGAGCGTCTGCTCGCCGCGGGCCCACACCTCCCACCGCCGCAGGTGCTCCAGGTTGGCGAGCACCACCGCGTGCAGCGGCGCCACCGTCCACTCCTCGCGCAGGACGAGGTCGAGGTCGTCGTCCACGGGCAGGGCGAAACCGGTCACACCGCCCACCGTGGGCAGGTCCCCTGGGCGTCGTCCCCGAGCACCGCTCAGGCGGTGCGCCGCACCAGCGCCACGTGCATGGCGTCCGTGCCGTGGGTGTGCGGCCACAGCTGCACACCCAGTCCCGCGGCGGCACCCGACAGCCCGGGGACGACGCGGTCGAGGACGGCCGGCGTGTCGATCCGCTCGGCGACGACCCCGCGCTTGGCGGCCGCCTTGAGCGCGTCGTCGACGACGAGACGGGTCTCGGACAGGACCGGGGAGCACGTCGCGTAGGCGACGACCCCGCCGGGACGGACGGCGTCGAGCGCGGACCCGAGCAGCTCGCGCTGCAGCGGCGCCAGGCTGCCGAGGTCGGCCGGGGTCCGCCGCCAGCGGGCCTCCGGTCGCCGCCGCAGCGCCCCCAGCCCCGTGCAGGGGGCGTCGACGAGCACGCGGTCGTACTCACCGGGTTCGGCGGCCCCCACCTCCCGGCCGTCCGCGACGCGGACCTCGACGCTGCCCTGCAGGGGCGCGAGCGCCTGCCGGACGAGGTCGGCGCGGTGCGGTGCGACCTCGACGGCCGTCAGCCGCGCGCCCCGCTGCGCGCCCGTGGCCGCGAGCAGGGCGGCCTTGCCGCCGGGGCCGGCGCACAGGTCGAGCCAGCGCTCGTCCCGGCCCTCGACGTCGGCGGCGGCGAGGACGAGGGCCACCAGCTGGGACCCCTCGTCCTGCACGCGGGCGCGGCCCGCGCGGACGGCCGCGAGGCGACCGGGGTCGCCGTGGACGACGTGCGCCGCCGTCGGCGACCAGCGCCCGGTGCCGACCTCGACGTGCGCGTCCCGGCCGACGAGGTCCCCGACGGTCGTCAGACCGGGCAGCGCGGCGAGCGCGACGTGGGCGGCGGTGTTGTCCGCGACGAGCAGGTCGGTCAGCTCCGCGGCGTCGTGGCCGTGCGCGCGCAGCGCTTCGCGCAGGCTGCGCACGACCCACTGCGGGTGGGAGTACCGCACGGCGAGGTCGTCGTCGGAGTCACCCGGGGCCACCTCGGCCGCCCACTGCGCGAGCTCGCGGCCGGACGCCTTGCGCAGCACCGCGTTGACGAGACCGGACGGCCCGCCGCCGACGTGGGTGCGCGCCACCGCGACGGACGTCGCGACGGCCGCGTGGTCGGGCACGCGCATGGCCAGCAGCTGGTGCAGACCCATCCGCAGGACGTCGAGGACCCCGTCGTCGAGGTCGGCCAGCGGCCGGTCCACGAGCGTGGCCAGCAGCGCGTCGTAGGTGCCGCGACCGCGGAGCACCCCGTAGGCGAGCTCGGTCGCGAAGGCGGCGTCCCGGCCGCTCAGCCGCTTCTCGCGCAGCATCTTCGGCAGGACGAGGTTGGCGTAGGAGTCCTGCGTGGCGACGGCGCGCAGCACCTCGAAGGCGACGCCGCGGGCGGGGTCGACGCGGGTGAAGCGGTCCTGCTTCACACCGCGGCGCGGGGTGCTGACCCCAGGGACGGACGGACCGGTCACGCGAACTCCTCCCCCGGCGCAGGCCGGGTCCCGCGCGCCCAGTCGGTCGCGCTCATCGCCTTCTTCCCCGCGGCCTGCACCGAGCCGAGCGCGACCGCGCCACCGCCGGCACCCACGAGGACACGCTTCTTCTCCACCACGACGGCACCCGGCGCCAGGTCCGTGGCCTCGTCCGTCGCGACCGGGACGACCGGCCCGAGCTTGACCCGCTCGCCGCGGAACGTCGTCCACGCACCGGGGTCGGGCGTGCACCCGCGCACGAGGCGGTCGACCTCGGCGGCGCTCGCCCGCCAGTCCACGCGCGCCTCCTCGACGCCGATCTTCGGTGCGAGGGTCGCCTCCCCCGCCTGCGGCGTCGCGACGGCGGCGCCGTCCTCGAGGGCGTCGAGGACCCCTACGAGGAGGCGGGCCCCGGTGACGGCGAGGCGGCCCAGCAGGTCCCCGGAGGTGTCGCGGGCACCGACGGGTTCGGTGAGCGAGGCGTACACCGGTCCGGTGTCCAGGCCCTCCTCGAGCTGGAAGACGCAGGCGCCCGTGACGGCGTCGCCGGCCATCACGGCGCGCTGGACGGGGGCCGCGCCGCGCCAGGCCGGCAGCAGCGAGAAGTGCAGGTTCAGCCAGCCCAGCCGCGGGACCGCGAGCGCCTCGGCGGGCACGAGAGCGCCGTAGGCGACGACGGGGCACGCGTCGGGGGCGTAGGAGCGCAGTTCCTCGAGGAACTCGGCTCCGCGCGGGCGGACCGGTTGCAGGACAGGCAGTCCCACCTCGCGGGCGCGCTGGGCGACGGGCGAGGCGACCTGCTTGCGGCCACGGCCCGCGGCGGCGTCGGGACGGGTCAGGACGGCGACGACCTCGTGCCGGCTGGCGAGCAGCGCGTCGAGGGAGGCGACCGCGACGTCGGGGGTTCCGGCGACGACGAGGCGCACTACCTCGCCTGTCCGAAGGTGGCGTGCGGGGAGACCTTGACCTGCGGGGTCTCCAGGCCCATCCACTCCGCTTCGCGGACGGCCTTGAGCGCGAGCTTGCGCTGGGCCTTGTCGAGGCGGTCGATGAAGAGGATGCCGTCGAGGTGGTCGGTCTCGTGCTGGATGGCGCGGGCCTTGAACTCGGAGCCGGTGATCGTCACGGGTTCTCCGTGCATGTCGAAGCCCTTGGCCACGACGTGCAGGGAACGGCGGGTGTCGGCGAGGATCCCGGGGAACGACAGGCAGCCCTCGTCGCCCTCCTGGCACTCCTCGGACAGCTCCAGGACGGGGTTCACGAGGTGCCCGAGCTCACCGTCGGCGTGGTAGGTGAACACCCGCAGCGAAACTCCCAGCTGCGGTGCGGCGAGCCCGGCCCCGGGCGCGGCGAGCATCGTCTCCTCGAGGTCCTTGACGAGCTGGCGCAGCTCCTTGTCGAAGGTGGTGACCTCGGCCGCGCGCTGGCGCAGGACCGGGTCCCCGAAGAGTCGGATCGGCTGGATCGCCACGGAGCTCCCTGGACGTGTGGGGGTGGTGTGCGCCGTCGAGTCTACGGCGGCGGGGTCCCCGGCCCGGTCCGCGCCGGGGACCCGCGGCGGACGCGCTCGACCGAAGGAGTGGCTGTGACCGACGTCACAAGCACCCCCTGAGTCGGGGCCCGGTGGGGCCTGTGGCCCCGAGCCACCACCACCGATGTCGACGAGCGGTGACCGCCCGATCACTCGCCGCCGCGGCGACTCGACTGCGCGAGGGACACCGGTCGATCCGCCGCCGGACGAGGATCGACGCTTGGCGCCGGGGTTCACGGGACCAATGTCCGGAAAGCGGTTCCACCGGTTGAGTCTTCACGCATACTCCACACGATCCGTGCCGCTCAGGGCACGCCCGGAACCCTCGGAGTCCTCATGCCCCACCCCGTCCCCCCGGCCGCAGGCCCCCGGCGCCGTCGCCGCGGCCGACTGCTGGCCGGCGGCACGACCGCCCTGGCCCTCGCCGGGCTGCTCGTCGCCGCCCCGTCGGCCTCGGCCGCCGACACCTCGCCCCCCGGCGTCCCGTCGTCGGTCACGGTGACCTACTTCGGCGGCGTCGGCTCCCAGGTCTCCTGGGGCAAGGTGTCCGCCTCCGACCTCGACCACTACGAGGTGTTCCGCGGCGCGACGTCCAGCGTCGTCGCCGGCGGCACCCCCCTGCTGCGCACGCGCGACCTGTCGGCCCTCGACGCCGCCTCCGCCGACGGCGGCCGCGCCTACTACGCCGTGCGGGCCGTCGACACGAGCGGGAACGCCTCGAAGCTGTCCTCGGCCGTCTCGGTCCGGACCACCGACACCACCGCGCCCGCCACCCCCTCCTCCCTGTCCGTGAAGACGACGGCCGCCGCGACCACCCTCACGTGGTCCTCCGTCCCCGTCCCCGACAGCACCGCGTTCCGCGTCTACCGCGCCGCGACCTCCACCCGCCCGGCCACGCCGCTGGCCACCGTGGACGCCACCGCCAAGGGCGGCGGCTCCTACACCGACACCACCGCCCCGGCGGGGAAGTCGACCTACTGGGTCCTCGCCGTGGACCGCACCGGCAACGCCTCCTCGGCCGCCTCGACGAGCGCCACCCGCACCGCCGCGGCAACCCCCGTCACCACCCCGACCCCGGCGCCCACCGCCACCGCGGGACCGACCGCTGTGCCCACCGCGGTCCCGACCGCCGTGCCCACCGCGACCCCCACGGTCACCGCGACGCCCACCCCCACGCCCACCGCGACGCCGTCGACGCCGTCCTCGGGCAAGGCCGTCATCTCCGGCGGGGTCGCGACGATCTCCTGGGGCGCCGCCAAGGGCGCCACCGGGTACGTCGTCTGCAAGCGCATCGGCGGTCAGGACGACGCCCGCAGCTACCAGGTGTGGAGCCCCGTCACGGGGAAGCCCACCGGCGCCGGGGAGTGCGGCAAGACGCTCGTGCCCACGGCCGGGGACCTGTTCTCCGGAACGTCCTTCACCGACCGCGACGCGAGCGAGGGCACCACCAGCTACTACCGGATCTACGCCTGGAACGCGAAGGGCCTGTCCGGCTACACCGCCGTCACCGCGAACAACCCGATGGTGGCCCCCGCACAGGTCACCGGCCTCAAGGTCGCCGCCACCACCGGCACCGACCCGCACGGTCTGGTGCTGTCGTGGACCCCCGGCAAGGAGACCGACCTCGCGGGCTACACCGTCTCCCGCGCCTCGTCCTCCTCCGGCACGTACGCGGTCCTGGGCACCGTCCCCGCCACCGGTGCCGCGACGTTCGCCGACACCAGCGCGCCCAAGGGTGTGGCGAGCTACTACCGCGTGAGCGCGAGCGACACCCTGGGCAACGTCTCCAAGGTGTCGGCCACCGTCTCCGGGACGTCGACCACCTCCCCCGTCCCCCTCGTCGTGACCTACCGCGAACTCGTCGTCGACCCGGCGCAGACCCCGGACGCGACGCACTTCCGCACCGTCGCGGCCGCCGTCGCCGCGGTCCCGAACAGCAACGTCACCCCGACGCGCATCACCGTCGCCGCCGGCACGTACCACGAGAGCGTCCGGATCAGCTCCCCGTACCTCACGCTCGTGGGCGCCACCGGGAACCCCGCCGACGTGGTCATCGACGACGACAAGGCGTCGGGCCAGATCGACCCGAGCGACGGCCAGCCGTACGGCACCGCCGGCAGCTGGACGGTGTTCGTCGACGCCCCCGAGGTGACGTTCCAGCACCTCACGGTCCAGAACTCCTTCGACGAGAAGGCCCAGGACCTCGACAAGGAGCAGGCCGTCGCGCTGCGGGTGGAGGGCAACCACTTCGTCGCCGACCACGTCCGCCTCCTCGGCAACCAGGACACCCTGCTGGCCGACACCCCGAAACCCACCACGCGCGTGCGGCAGTACTACGTCAACTCGTTCATCGAGGGTGACGTCGACTACGTGTTCGGCGCCGCGACGGCGGTCTTCGACAACACCGTGTTCCACTCCCTCGACCGCGGGAAGGCCGACAACGGCGCCATCACCGCGGCCAGCACGGACACGGGCAGCAAGTACGGGTTCCTCGTCCAGAACTCCAAGGTCGTCAGCGACGCCGCACCCGGCACCGTCCACCTCGGCCGGCCGTGGCACCCCTCGGCCGACCCCGACGCCATCGCGCAGGTCACGTTCAAGAACACCTGGCTGCCCGCCGCGATCGACACGGCCCAGCCGTGGGAGGACATGTCCTCCACGAACTCCTCGGGCACCAAGGTCGACTTCCGCTGGAACGACGCCCGCTTCGCCGAGTTCGGCAGCACCGGCCCCGGCGCCGGGGTCAACGCCAACCGCCCGCAGCTGACCGCGAGCGCCGCGGCCGCCGCGACGCCGGCGAAGTACCTGGCCGGGTCGGACGGGTGGGACCCGACGGTGGCGCACCCCGCGGTCGTCGCGGCCGTGCCCGCGACCCCCGTCGGCGTCGTCGCCGCCGGGGAGGACCGTGCCGTCCACCTCGGCTGGGACGGCACGACGGCCGCCGACGTCGTCGGGTGGAAGGTCGCCCGCACCGCCGCCGACGGGACCGTCACCGACCTCGGCACCGTCGCAGCGCCCACGTTCACCGACTCCACGGTCACGCCGGGCGCGACCTACCGGTACACCGTCGCGGCCGTGAACCGCGCCGGTGTCGCCTCGGCCCCGAGCGCGCCGGTGACGGTCACCGCCGTCGCGGCGCCGCTCGTGGCGAGCCTGTTCGTCGACCCGGCCGCCACGCCGGACGCGACGCACTTCCGCACCATCGCCGCCGCCCTGGCCGCCGCCCCCGCGGGCACCACCGCCCAGCCGACGGTCATCAGCGTCGCCGCGGGCCGGTACCCCGAGTACCTCACCGTCGCCACGCCGGGGATCGTCCTGCTCGGCGCGACCGGGAACCCGGCCGACGTCGTCATCACGGGCAACCGGGCGGCGGGAACTCCGCTGCCCGACGGCACCGGCACCTACGGCACCTCCGGCAGCGCGACCGTCGCCGTCACGGCGAACAACGTGCAGTTCCGCCACCTGACGGTGGAGAACGCCTACGTCGAGGGCACCTACGCCAACGGCCAGGCCGTCGCGCTGCGCACGGCCGGGGACCGGCTGGTCTTCGACGACGTCCGCCTGCTCGGCGACCAGGACACCCTGTACGCGAACTCGGCGAGCACGACGGCTCCCGGCCGCTCGTACTTCGTGAACTCCTACGTCGAGGGTGACGTCGACTTCGTGTTCGGTCGCGGCACCGTCGTGTTCGACCGCAGCACCCTGTTCGCCAACGACCACGGCACGAACCCCAACGGCGCGGTGACCGCGGCCAGCACGGACCAGGGCACCCGCTTCGGGGTCCTCGTCACGAACAGCCGCATCACCGGCAACGCCCCCGACGGGTCGCAGAACCTCGGCCGCCCGTGGCAGCCGGGGATCACCAACCCCGACGGGACCACCGGGCGCAACACCGCCGCCAGCGCCCAGGTCGTCGTGCGCGACTCCTGGCTCGGGCCGGTCGTGCGCACGACCGAACCGTGGACGTCGATGGTGAACTCCGGGTACACCACCACCCCGCAGGAGGCCCGGTTCGCCGAGTTCGGCAACACCGGCCCCGGCGCGACCCGTCCGGCCTCGGTCTACGCGCCGCAGTTGTCGGCCGCCGACGCCGCGACGTTCACCGCCGAGAACTACCTCGCCGGCACCGACGGCTGGAACCCCGTCCGCCCGGTGGGCGCCGGGCAGGCCCCCGCGGCCCTGGCCGGTCTGCAGGTGGCCGGGGACGACGGCCGGGCCACGCTGACCTGGACGGAGTCGGCCGCGTCCGACGTCGTCGGGTACCGGGTGTTCCGCGCCGCCGGCACCGCAGCCCCGGCGCTCACCGACGCGACCCTCGTGGGCACCGTCGCCAAGGCCACGTTCGCCGACACCGGGCTGACCAACGGCACGCCGTACACCTACGCGGTCGTCGCGCTCGACGCCGCCGGGCGGACCTCGGCCCCGGTCACCGTCACCGTCACCCCGGCCCCGGCCCCGCTCGTCGTCGACGCCACGGTCGCGGCCGACGGCTCCGGGGACTACCGGACCCTCGGGGCGGCGCTGGCCGCGCTGCCGGACGGGACCGCGACCGACCCCACGGTGGTCTCGATCGCCGCGGGCACCTACCGCGAGGTCGTCTCCTCCCCACGCAAGAACCTCGTGCTGCTCGGCGCGACGGGGAACCCCGCCGACGTCGTCATCACCTACGACAACGCCAACGGCACCGCCAAGGGCGCCACGACGTGCCCCGCGGTCACCTCGACGACGTGCGGGACGGCCGGCAGCGCCGTCCTCACCCTGTCCGGGTCCAACGTCCAGGTGCGCGACCTCACCGTCGCCAACACCTTCGACGCCGCCGCCCACCCCGAGATCGGCCCGTACAACACCCAGGCCGTCGCCCTGCGTTCGCTCGGGGACGAGCAGGTCTACTCCCACGTCCGCCTCCTCGGCGCCCAGGACACCCTGAACGCCGACGCCGCCGGGAACATCAGCGCCGACGGCAGCGGCTACCCGCGCCAGTACTTCGTCGACAGCGTCGTGCAGGGCAACGTCGACTACGTCTTCGGCCGGGCCACCGCGGTCTTCGACCGCACGACGTTCGTCTCCACCGCCAAGAGCGGCGGGACGGTGTTCGCCCCGAGCACGGCCGTGAAGGCGAAGGGCTACCTCGTCGTCGACAGCCGGTTCACCTCGGCGAACTCCGGGTCGTTCTTCCTGGGACGGCCGTGGCGGGCCTGGAGCGACGGCGCCTACGCCGACGACTCCCGCGGGCAGACGTGGATCCTCGACTCGTGGATGGCGGCCGGGTTCACCACCGCCGCACCGTGGGCGGACTTCGCGCCGAACGCCTGGACCGACGGCCGCTTCGCCGAGCACGGCACCACCGGGCCCGGCGCCGCGGTGACCGCGGGTCGTCCCCAGCTCACCGACGACGTCGCCGCGGCGACCACCCCGGCGAGCTGGCTGGCCGGCACCGACGGCTGGAACCCCGTCGTGGGCGCCCCCTCGGCCGACGTCGCACCCGCGGCCCCGGTCGTGACGGCGAACGCCGGTGACGGCACCGTCGCGCTCGGCTGGGCGGAGTCGCCGGAGGCCGATGTCGTCGGCTACCGGGTGTACCGCCTCGGCACCGGTGACCCCGTGCGGGTCACCACGACCGACCTGACCGCCGCCGGGTACACCGTGCGCGGTCTGGTCAACGGCACCGCGGCGTCGTTCGCGGTCACCGCGGTGGACGCGGCGGGCCACGAGTCGGCGCTGTCCGCAGCGGCGAGCGCCACCCCGCAGGTCCGGATCGACGCGGTCGTCGCGGCCGACGGCAGCGGGCAGTACACCTCGCTGCAGGCCGCGGTCGACGCGGCCGCCGGCCGGCCGTGGACGATCTCGGTCCGCCCGGGCACCTACACCGGGACGACGAGCATCTCCGGCAACGGGATCACCGTCCTGGGCTCGACGGGGAACCCGGCCGACGTCGTGCTCACGAGCACCGTCACCGGCAACGCCGCGACCCTGCGGGTGGACGGTTCCTCGGTGACGCTGCGCGGGGTGTCGGTGACCAACTCGGCGCCCGTCCCCGCGGGCACGGCGCCGACGTCGCTGCAGGCGCCGGCGGTGTGGACCACCGGTGACCGGATCGTCCTGCAGGGCACGGTCATCTCCACCAACGGCGTCCGGGCCCTGTGGGCGGACGTCCCGACGGCGGGGGCGACGGCCCACCAGCTCGTGGACTCCTCCCGGATCACGGCGGCCTCGGACCTGCTGTTCGGGCGGGCCGCGCTCGTGGTGCGCGGGTCGACCCTGGTGCCGACGGCGGTCTCGGCGTTCCTGGCCACGCCGGCCACGACCGCCGACGACGGCCACGGGTTCCTCGTCACCGGCTCGACGGTGGCCCCGGCCGCGGGTGTCTCGGACGTCCGGTTCGCCCGGCCGTACGCGCAGTCGCCGTTCAACGGGCGCAACAACTCCGAGATGGTGGTCCGCGACACCGTCCTGAACGCGGGCATCAAGTCCAGCCCGTGGCAGAACAACGGTGCCACCCTGTGGACCGACGCCCGGTTCTCGGAGTTCGCGAACACCGGTGCCGGGTCGGTGCCGGCAGCGACGGCCACCCGGCCGCAGCTGAGCGCCGACGCCGCCGCGGCCGTGACGGTCGAGGCGTGGCTGGGCAGCGGGGACTGGTACCCGCGGTCCTGAGCCGAGGCCGACGCGCGCAGAGCCACCACCCGACACGGGTGGTGGCTCTGCGCGTTCGCGGACGGGCTTGGCTCAGACCTCGCGCTGCTTGGGCGAGGACTCGTGGGTCTTGGCCGGGTCGCGTTCGACGACCTCGCCGAGGACGGCGTCGATGCGCTCGAGGACGTCGGCGGGGATCGTCACCCCGGCGGCGGCAGCGTTGTCGTGCACCTGCTCGGGGCGGGAGGCCCCGATGATCGCGGTGGCGACGTTCTCGTTCTGCAGCACCCAGGCGACGGCGAGCTGGGCCATCGACAGGTTCAGGTCCGAGGCGATCGGCTTCAGCTCCTGGACCCGGGACAGGACGTCGTCCCGCATCCACCGCTTGATCATGTTCGCGCCACCCTTGTCGTCGGTGGCGCGGGACCCCGCGGGCAGTTCACCGCCCGGCGTGTACTTGCCGGTCAGGACGCCCTGCGCGATGGGCGACCACACGACCTGGCTGATGCCCAGCTCCTTCGAGGTCGGCACGACCTCGCCCTCGATGACGCGCCACAGCATCGAGTACTGCGGCTGGTTCGAGACGAGCGAGATGCCGAGGTCCTTGGCCAGCTCGGCGCCGGCGCGCAGCTGCTCCGCGGTCCACTCGCTGACGCCGACGTAGAGGACCTTGCCCTGCCGCACGAGGTCGGCGAAGGCCTGCATCGTCTCCTCCAGCGGCGTCGCGTAGTCGTAGCGGTGCGCCTGGTAGAGGTCGATGTGGTCGGTGCCGAGCCGGCGCAGCGACCCCTCGCACGCCTCCAGGACGTGCTTGCGCGACAGGCCGGTGTCGTTCTTGCCCTTGGGGCCGATGGGGCCGAAGACCTTGGTGAGGATCTCCAGGGACTCCCGCCGCTGTCCCTTGAGCGCCTCCCCCAGGACGGTCTCGGCGGCGGTGTTGGCGTAGACGTCCGCGGTGTCGAAGGTCGAGATGCCGGCGTCGAGCGCCGCGTGCACGCACGCGACCGCCGCCTCGTTCTCCACCTGGGACCCGTGGGTCAGCCAGTTGCCGTAGGTGATCTCGCTGATCTTGAGGCCGGAACGGCCGAGGTGTCGGAACTCCACACCGCCACCCTCCACCCGGGCCCGGGCGCGCGCGCCCCCAACCGGTCTGCCCGCGCTTCCTCAACCGATCTGGAGCGGGTCCACCCGCACCCGCACGAGGGGGAGCTTGCGGACGCTGCGCCCGGCCGTGACCGTCTTGACGGCGGTCGCGAGCTCGGCGGAGTGCTCCCGCGGGACGCGCACGACGCTGCGCACCGCGGGGGCCTGGCCGGGGCGGTCCGGCACGGGCAGCGGCCCCAGGACCCGCACCCCCGGCAGCGGCGGCAGCGCGGCGACGAACTCCTCGACGTCGGCGGCGGGCCCGATGAGCCCGGCGAACCGTGCCGCCGGCGGCAGGTCCAGCTCGCGGCGCTGGGTCAGCTCGCGCTCGGCGAACCCGGCGGGGTCCCACCGCACGAGCGCTTGGGCCGGCGGGGCCTGCGGGTCGGCCACGAGCACGACGGCGCCACCGGTCGAGGCGGGCTGCACGAGCGCGGCCGCTGCCGTCCACCGGCGGTACGCCTCTTCGGCGGCCCGCAGGTCCGGCCGCGCCAGCAGCGCCCAGCCGTCGAGCAGGAGCGCCGCGGCGTAACCCTGCGGCGCAACGGGTTCGGCCCCGGGCGTGGCGATGACGAGCGACGGGCCGTCGGGGACGACGTCCAGGACGTGCGACCCCCCGGAGGTCCGGACGTCGACCCCGGGGAAGGCGCGGCCGAGCTCCTCGGCCGTGCGGCGCGCCCCCGTGACGACGGCCCGGAAGCGGTTGTCGCCGCAGTGCCCGCAGGTCCAGTCCGTGGCGGGCCGACCGCACCAGCGGCACGTCGCGCGCTCCCCCGCGTCCGGCACCGCGAGTGGACCGTGGCACGACGTGCAGCGGGCCGGTTCCCGGCAGGTCTGGCAGGCCAGGGTCGGCACGTACCCGGTCCGGGGCACCTGGACGAGGACGGGTCCGCGCCGGACGGCGTCCCGCAGGACGCGCCAGCCGTCGCTGGGCAGGCGGGCCGCTGCGGCCAGCGGGTCCTGCGCGTCCGGGCCGGACGTGCCGGCGATGGCGATGCGCGGCGACGTCGCGCGGACGGAGTCCCGGCCGGCGAGGACGGGCCGGGCCCACCCGGACTCCAGGAGCAGCTGCGTCTCGGCCGTCCGCGTCCAGCCCGCGAACAGGGCCGCCGCACCGGCCTGCTCGGCGCGCAGGACCGCGACCTCGCGCACGTGCGGGTAGGGCGCGCGCTGCTCGGCGTGCGAGTCGTCGCCGTCCTCCAGGACCGCGACGAGACCGAGGTTCGGCAGGGGCGCGAAGACGGCCGCGCGGGTGCCGGCCACGACGCGGGCCCGGCCCGTCAGGGCCTCGAGGAAGGAGCGGTAGCGGACCGCCGGGCCGAGGTCGGCCTCCAGCCGGACGTGCCCCTCGGGCACCACGCGGTCCAGCGCCACCCCGAGCCGGTCGAGGTCGCGGTGGTCGGGGACGACGAGCAGCGCCGTGCGTCCCGAGGCCAGCGCCGCACGGGCGGCGAGGGCGAGGAGCGCGAACGGGTCGCTGCCCGGGGCGAAGGTCGCCACGGCCCGCGGGGAGTGCCCGTCGCGGACGTGGGCGAGGAACGCCGGACCCGCCTGGTGCCGTTCCCAGCCGAGGAGGTCCGGACCCAACGCGACCGGGTCGTGGCGGACGGGGTCGGCGCCCAGCACCTTCTCCTCGGCTCCCGCGTGCCGACCGGGCACCGCGAGGCGCACGACGTCGGACAGCGTGCCGCCGTACTCGGCCGCGACCCGCCGGCACAGCTCCAGCGTCGCCGGTGACAGGACGGGCAGGCCCGACACGACGCGCCGAAGCCGCGCCATCCGGCCCGTGTGCTCGGTGCTCGCCAGCCGTTCCAGGACGTAGCCCTCGGCGTCGGTGCCCGCGAACGGCACGCGCACGAGGCGACCCGGTTCGGCGGTGTGCTCCATCGACGCCGGGACGAGGTAGTCGAAGGGCCGGTCCAGGTGGGGCAGGGCGGAGCTGACGAGGACGCGGGCGACCGGGTCGGTCGTCGTGACGTCCTCGGGCGCCTTCGCGCGGCGCGCCGTGGGACGCGCCTTCTTCGGACGCGTCGTCGAGGCCTGCGGACCCAGCCCGTCGAGCGCGGGCTGGGCCTCCCCCTCGGTGCTCAGCTCCCCGTCGCGGCGCGCAGCGCGTCGACGCGGTCGGTGCGCTCCCAGCTGAAGCCGGGCAGCTCACGGCCGAAGTGGCCGTACGCGGCGGTCGGGGCGTAGATCGGCTGCAGGAGCTGCAGGTCGCGCACGATCGCCGCGGGGCGCAGGTCGAACACCTCGCGGATGGCGGCCTCGATCCGGCCGCTGGGGACCGTCTCGGTGCCGAACGTCTCGACGTACAGCCCGACGGGCTGCGCCTTGCCGATGGCGTAGGCGACCTGGACCTCGCAGCGCGTGGCCAGCCCCGCCGCGACGACGTTCTTGGCGACCCAGCGCATGGCGTAGGCGGCCGACCGGTCGACCTTCGAGGGGTCCTTGCCGGAGAACGCGCCGCCACCGTGGCGGGCCATCCCGCCGTAGGTGTCGACGATGATCTTGCGGCCCGTCAGGCCCGCGTCGCCCATGGGCCCGCCGATCTCGAAGCGGCCCGTCGGGTTCACGAGCAGCCGGATGTCGGAGGTGTCGAGGTCGAGGCCCTCGAGCACGGGTTCGATGACGAAGCGGCGCACGTCGGGCGTCAGCGTCTTGACGAGGTCGACGTCGGGTTCGTGCTGCGTCGACAGCACGACGGTGTCGAGGCGGACCGCGCGGTCGCCGTCGTAGCCGATGGTCACCTGAGTCTTGCCGTCGGGGCGCAGGTAGGGGATCTCCCCCTTCTTGCGCACCTCGGACAGGCGCTGGGACAGCCGGTGCGCCAGGTGGATCGGCAGCGGCATGAGCTCGGGGGTGTCGTCGCACGCGTAGCCGAACATGAGGCCCTGGTCGCCGGCCCCCTGCAGGTCGAGGGGGTCGACGCCGCCGCCGACGCGGTTCTCGTACGCCTCGTCGACGCCCTGGGCGATGTCCGGGGACTGCGAGCCGATGGACACCTCGACACCGCAGGTGCGGCCGTCGAAGCCCTTGGCGGAGGAGTCGTACCCGATCTCCAGCAGCGTGCGGCGCACGATCGTCGGGATGTCGGCGTAGGCCTCGGTCGTGACCTCGCCGGCCACGTGGACGAGCCCGGTCGTCACCATCGTCTCGACCGCGACGCGGCTGCGCGGGTCCTGCTCCAGCAGCGCGTCGAGGACGCCGTCGGAGATCTGGTCGCAGATCTTGTCCGGGTGCCCCTCGGTGACCGATTCGGAGGTGAACAGGCGCAACGGGGTGGTCACTCAGGCTCCAGGGGAGAGGTCAGACGGCGGGAGGGGTGTCGGGACGACGGGAGGAAGCATAGGCACGACGGCGTCCCACACCGCATCGGCCACCACGTCCTTGCTCGTCTCGGCGACCTCGCGCTCGCTCCCGTCGCGACCCAGGATCGTCACGGCGTTCGTCGGTGTCGCGAACCCCTTCGTCTCCCCGACCTCGTTGAGCACGAGCAGGTCGCAGCCCTTGCGGACGAGCTTGGCGCGGCCGTGGTCGAGGACGGACCCGGTCTCGTCGCCCGTCTCGGCGGCGAACCCCACGAGCACCGGGCTCCGCCCGGCGCGGTCGGCCACGAGACCGGCGAGCACGTCGGGGTTGCGTTCGAGCACGACAACGGGGTCGCGGGCCGGGTCGTCGGACTTCTTGATCTTCGACGTCGCGCGCGCCGAGGGACGGAAGTCCGCCACGGCCGCGGCCATGACGACGACGTCCGCGCCGGCGGCGCGGGACTGCACGGCCTCGGCGAGTTCCGCGGCGGTCTGGACGCCGACGACGTCGACGCTCGCGGGGGCGGGCACCTCCACGTGCGCCGCGACGAGCGTCACGTGCGCGCCGCGGGCGGCCGCGGCGGCGGCCAGCGCGATCCCCTGCCGCCCCGAGGAGCGGTTGCCGAGGAAGCGGACGGGGTCGAGCGGCTCGCGGGTGCCGCCGGCGGAGACGACGACGCGGCGCCCCGCGAGGTCACGGCCGCGGGACCCCGAGCCGAGCAGCCGGCGGCAGGCCGCGGCGATGTCGGCGGGTTCGGGGAGCCGGCCGGGACCGGAGTCGGCACCGGTGAGGCGACCCGAGGCCGGGTCCAGGACGGTGACGCCGCGCGAGCGCAGCAGCGCGACGTTGGCCTGCACCGCCGGGTTCAGCCACATCTCCGTGTGCATGGCCGGGGCCAGCAGGACGGGGCACGTCGCCGTCAGCAGGACGTTCGTCAGGAGGTCGTCGGCCAGGCCGTGCGCGGCGCGGGCCAGCAGGTCCGCGGTCGCGGGGGCGACGACGACGAGGTCCGCGTGCCGGCCGAGCCGGACGTGCGGCACCTCGTCGGCGTGGGTCCAGACGTCGGTCGCGACGGGCTTGCCGGACAGGGCCTCCCACGTCGCGCGCCCCACGAAGCGTTCGGAGGCGGCGGTGGGCACGACGGTGACGTCGTGCCCGGTCTCGCTGAGCTCCCGCAGGAGCAGGGCCGCCTTGTAGGCGGCGATCCCGCCCGCGACCCCCAGGACCACGCGGGGTGCCCGGGGGGCGGGAACGGGCTGGTCGCTCACTGTTCGATGGGCTCCGAGGTCAGCAGACCCTCGTTGATCTCGCGCATGGCGACCGACAGGGACTTCTCCTGCACGTGGGTCTCCACGAGCGGGCCGACGTACTCCAGCAGGCCCTCGCCGAGCTGGGAGTAGTACGCGTTGATCTGGCGGGCGCGCTTGGCCGCGTAGATCACCAGGGCGTACTTGGAGTCGGCGACCGTCAGCAGGTCGTCGATCGGCGGGTTGGTGATGCCCTCGGGAGCCGCGACGGTTCCGGCCACGATGGTGTCTCCTAGCGTTGGGGGCTGCCGTCAGCTGACCGGCAGACCCATCCATCTTACGAGCTCGTCGGTGGCGCGCTGCACGTCGTCGTTGTAGATGGTCACGTCGAACTCCGGTTCGGCGGCCAGCTCGACGCGCGCGGTGGCCAACCGGCGCTCCCGCTCCTCCTCCGTCTCGGTGCCGCGGCCGACGAGCCGGCGCACCAGCTCGTCCCAGCTGGGCGGGGCGAGGAAGACGAAACCGGCCTCCAGCTCGGTGCCCTGCGTGGCCTGGCGGACCTGGCGCGCACCGGCGAGGTCGATCTCCAGCAGCGCCGGACGGCCCGAGGCGAGGACCTCCTCGACGGGCCCGCGGGGTGTGCCGTAGCGGTGCCGGCCGTGGACGCGGGCCCACTCCAGCAGCTCGCCGTCGCGCACGTAGCCGTCGAAGGTCTCCTCGGAGACGAAGTGGTAGTGCACGCCGTCGACCTCGCCGGGCCGCTGTGCCCGCGTCGTGGCCGAGACGGAGATCCAGATGTCGGGGTAGCGCGCGCGCAGGTCCGCCGAGACGGTCCCCTTGCCGACGGCCGTCGGGCCGGCCAGCACGGTGAGGCGGTGGGGCTGCGCGTGGGACGGCACAGCGTTCAGGACGTGCTCCCGGCCGCGGTGCCGAAGCGTTCGACGAGGGCGGCGATCTGGTGGGCCCCCAGCCCGCGCACCCGCCGGGACTCCGAGATCCCGATCTCCTCCATGATCTGCTTCGCGCGGACCTTGCCCACGTTCGGCAGCGACTCCAGCAGCGCGGAGACCTTCATCTTGCCGAGGACCTCGTTCTCCTGGCCCTCCTTGATGACGTCCTCCAGGCTGCCGCCGGTGTACTTCAGGCGGTGCTTGACCTCGGCCCGCTCGCGACGGGCCGCCGCCGCCTTCTCGAGGGCGGCGGCGCGCTGTTCAGCGGTCAAGGGAGGCAGAGCCACTTCATCACCTCAGGTCGTTGCGCTCGCAGGACGGGTGCCGGCGGTCCGGGTGAACCTATCCAGCCAGGTCACGGGCCTGCAACGGCGGGTCCGCGTTCACGGTCGGGCGAGCGCGGCGGGGTCCGCACCGCGGTGCGGCAGCAGCCGGCCGGCCTCGATGTCCTCCGCGAAGTGGCACGCGACGCGGTGCTGCGGGGGGTGTCCCGGGAGCACGCGCAGCTGCGGCCGCTCCTCGTGGCAGCGCGTCTCCTGCACCCACGGGCACCGGGTCCGGAAGCGGCAGCCCGTCGGCGGGTCGGCCGGGCTGGGCAGGTCCCCCACGAGGCGGATGCGCTCGCGCCGGGCCTCCGCGACGGGGTCGGGCACGGGGGCCGCGGACAGCAGGGCCCGCGTGTAGGGGTGCAGCGGGCGCTCGTACAGCTCACCGCTCGGCCCCTCCTCGACGAGCCCGCCGAGGTACATGACGCCCACGGTCGTCGAGACGTGCTTGACCACGGCCAGGTCGTGCGCGATGACGAGGTACGTCAGCCCCAGGTCCCGCTGCAGCTCCTCGAGCAGGACGAGGACCTGCGCCTGGACGGACACGTCGAGGGCCGAGACGGGTTCGTCGGCGACCAGCAGCGCCGGGTCCAGGACGAGCGCGCGGGCGATCCCGACGCGCTGGCGCTGACCGCCGGAGAACTCGTGCGGGTACTTCGCCCCGGCCCCGGACGGCAACCCGACCCGATCGAGCAGCCCCCGCACGCGGGCCCGCCACGCGGTCGGTCCCCCCGGCGCCTTGTGCACGGCCAGGGGTTCGACGAGCGCGCTCTCGACGGTCTGCCGCGGGTCGAGGCTGGCCAGAGGGTCCTGGAAGACCATCTGCATGCGCCTGCGCTCGCGACGCAGCTCCTCCGCGCCCAGGGCCAGGACGTCCCGGCCGTCGAGGTGCACCGAGCCCGCGGTGGGTTCCTCCAGGCGCAGCACGGCCCGCCCGAGGGTGGACTTCCCGCAGCCGGACTCCCCCACGAGGCCGTAGGTCGTGCCGCGGACGACGTCGAGGGAGACGCCGTCGACGGCCTTCACGGCCCCCACGCGGCGCTGCAGGATCCCCGACCGGATCGGGTAGTGGACCTGCAGGTCGCGCACGGACAGCAGGACGTCCTCCGGCGGGTCGGCCGGCGGCGTGGTGGGCGGGACGGTCATCGGGAGACCTCCAGGTCGGCGGGGTGCACGCACCGGGCGGGGTGCCCGGACGGGCCGCCCTCGATGCCACCGGCGGCCTCCAGCGCGATCTCCCCGGCGCGGCAGGCGTCGTCGGCGGCGCCGCACCGCGGGGCGAACGCGCACCCCTGCGTCCACGGCAACCGGTCCCGGACCGTGCCGGGCACGGGCTGCAGGGCCGTCCCCTCGGGGGCGTCGACGCGGGGGACGGCGGCCAGCAGACCCGTCGTGTACCGGTGCCGGGGCCGGGCGAACAGCTCCCCGCGGGTGGCCTGCTCGACGACCTTGCCGGCGTACAGGACGTTGACGCGGTCGCACGTGCCCGCCACGACGCCGAGGTCGTGGGTGATGAGGACCATCGCGGTCCCCGACTCCCGCACCAGCCCCGTCAGCAGGTCCAGGACCTGCGCCTGGATCGTCACGTCGAGGGCCGTGGTCGGTTCGTCGGCGATGATGAGCCGCGGCGAGCAGGCCAGCGCGATGGCGATGAGGACGCGCTGGCGCATCCCGCCCGACAGCTGGTGGGGGTACTCCCCCACCCGCCGGCGCGGGTCGGGGATGCCGACGCGCCCGAGCAGCTCGACGGCCTCCTTCTTCGCCGCGGTCCGGTCCAGGTCGGTGTGCGTGCGCAGCACCTCCGTCAGCTGCCGGCCCAGCGTCAGGACGGGGTTGAGCGACGTCATGGGGTCCTGGAACACCATCGCCAGGTCCTTGCCGCGCCGGCGGGCCAGCTGCCCGGCCGAGGCCCGCAGCAGGTCGGTGCCGTCGAAGCGCACGGCCCCGCTCACCCGGGCCGAGCGCTGCGGCAGCAGCCCCATGACCGCGAGCGAGGTGACGGACTTGCCGCAGCCGGACTCCCCGACCAGCCCCACGACCTCGCCGGCGTCCACGTCGAAGGACACGCCGTCGACGGCGGTGAAGTCGGGGGCGCCCTTGCGGGAGAACGTCACCCGCAGGTCGTCGACCTCGAGCAACGTCATCGCGAACTCCTCGGGTCCAGGGCTTCGCGCAGCGCCTCGCCGAGCAGGGTGAACCCCAGCGCGGTGACGGCGATTGCGAGACCGGGGTACAGCGCCAGGTGCGGCGCCTGGTCGAGCCGGGCCTGGGCGGTGACGAGCATGCGTCCCCACTCGGCGACGGCGGGGTTCGGGTCGCCGAGGCCCAGGAAGCTCAGCGCGGCCACCTCGATGACGGCCGTGGCCAGCGTCAGCGTGGCCTGCACGAGGACGGGGCCCAGGGAGTTCGGCAGCATGTGGCCCACGACGATGCTGCGCCGGCGAAGGCCGAGCGAACGCAGCGCGACGACGTAGTCCTGACCGCGCTGGGCGAGCAACGAGGCGCGCAGCAGCCGGGCGAAGATCGGGACCTGGGCGGCCGAGATCGCCAGCATGATCGACCAGGAGTTGCGCCCGAGCACGGCCGCGACGGACACGGCGAGCAGCAGGCTCGGGATCGACAGCAGGACGTCGACGACCCGCATGACGACCGTGTCGACCTTGCCGCCGATGCCGCCCGCGAGGATCCCCAGGAACGCGCCGGCCGCGAGGCCGACCGCCGTGGAGACGACGCCGATGACGAGGGAGGACCGGGCGCCGTAGAGCAGCTGGGTCAGCAGGTCCGAGCCGAAGGAGTCCAGCCCCAGCACGTGCTCGGCACTGGGCCCGGGCACCGAGGTCGGCGTGACCTGCCCGAACCACTCCGACGTCGCAGGCTTGTACGGCGCCAGCAACGGCGCCGCCGCGGCGACGAGCACGAAGAGCAGGACGATGACGGCGCCCACGATCCCGGCGGGGTTGCGGCGCAACCGCCGCCACGCCGACTGCCAGGGGCCGACGCCGTCCTCGCCGGTCGCCGCGCCCGCGGCCCCGTCGGGGCCGGCCGGCGTCAGCGCGTCCAGTGCGGTCACGACACCCTCACCCTCGGGTCGATGAACCCGTAGCTGACGTCCACCACGAGGTTCACGAGCGCGTACACGACGGCGATGAAGAGGATGAACCCCTGCAGCACCGGGTAGTCGAGCTGGGTCACGGCGTCGAACAGGTAGCTGCCGATGCCGTTGATGGAGAACACCGTCTCGGTGAGGACCGCCCCGGACAGCAGCGCCCCGGCCTGCAGGCCGAGCGTCGTCGAGACGGGCAGGAGCGCGTTGCGCAGGACGTGGCGGCGGCTGATGACCGACCGCGGCAACCCCTTGGCCTGGGCCGTGCGGACGTGGTCGTCGCCGAGGACGTCGAGGACCGAGGCCCGGGTGATGCGCACGATGATGGCCAGCGGGATCGACCCCAGGGCCAGCGCCGGCAGCACGAGGTGCAGGACGGCGTCCCAGCTCGCGTCCCACTCCCGGGTGAGCAACCCGTCGAGGACGTAGAAGTTCGTGATGTGGGTGGCGTCGATGCGCGCGTTCTGCCGGCCCGAGGTCGGGAACCACCCGAGTTCGATGGCCAGGACGTACTTGAGGATGACGGCCAGGAAGAACACGGGCACGACGACGCCGAGCAGCGACCCGCCGACGACGAGGTTGTCGAGCCAGCCGCCGCGGCGGCGCGCCGCGAGGTACCCCAGCGGGATGCCCACGACGATCGCCAGCAGCAGCGCCGCGACCGACAGTTCGATCGTCGCGGGGAACCGCTCGGTGAACGTCTTCACCACGGGTTCGCCCGTGTTGATGGACGAGCCGAAGTCGCCGTGCAGCAACCGCCCGAGGTAGGTGAGGTACTGCTGCCAGATCGGCTGGTCGAACCCGTACCGCCGGGTGACCTCCGCGATGCCGGCCGGGGTCGCCTTCTCCCCCAGCAGCGCCCGGGCCGGGTCCCCCGGAAGGGCCCGGACCCAGGCGAACAGCAGCAGCGACAACCCGAACAGCACGACCACGAGGAGGCCGAGACGGCGCACGACGAGCGTCAGCACGCCGCCCCCTCCCGTGCGGTCGCGCCCATCAGGAGGCGGAGACCGAGACGGTGTTCCAGACCTCGTCCTGCACGGGGCTCGCCGTGTAGCCCTCGACCCCGGGGGCGAAGGCGAGCGAGGGGACGGGGCTGGCGATCGGGATGCCCGGCAGCAGCGTCATGATCTGCTCGTTGATGTCCTGGTACGTCGTCTCCTGCTCGGACTCCGTCGTGACGGTCCGGGCCTTGGCGAGGGCCTCGAACAGACCGGGGTCGTTGAAGCCCCACTCGTTCGTCTGCGCCCCGAAGAACACGCCGATGAAGTTGTCCGGGTCGTTGTAGTCGCCCGTCCACCCCAGCAGGTGCAACCCGTGCTGCGTCCCGCCCTGCACGGTGCCGAGGTAGTTCGGCGTCCACTGCTCGGCCACCGGCGTGGTCGTGATCCCGGCCGCGGTGAGCTGCTGGTTGATGGCGTTGTAGATCGTCTCGGGGTTCGGCATGTACGGCCGGGAGACGCCCGTCGGGTAGTTGAACGGAACGTTGATCGCGGTCTGGCCGGCCTCGGCGAGGAGCTGCTTGGCCTTGGCGACGTCGTAGTCGTACGTCGTGACGCCCTCGTTCCAGCCGATGACGTTCTCCGGCATGAACTGCGTGGCCGGCTTCGTGCCCGACGGGAGGGCGTTCTTGATGACGGCCTCCTTGTCGATCGCGTGCGCGATCGCCTGCCGCACCTTGAGGTCGCCGAGGGGGGCGTAGGCCTGGTTGATGCCGAGGTAGAGGATGTTGAACGCCGGCCGGTTCTGGATCTGGAAGTCGGCCGACTTCAGCGCCTCGACGTCGGCGGGGGCGACGAGGTCGTACCCGTCGATGTCGCCGTTCTGCAGGGCCTGCTTGCGGGCCGTGCCGTCGCCGATGACCCGGATGACGGCGGTGGCGACCTTGGCCTTGTCGCCCCAGTACTCCTCGTTGCGCTTGAGGGTGACCTGCTGGCCACGCTCCCACGCGCTGAACGTGAACGGACCGGTGCCCACCGGACCGCTGGTCGCGTACGTGCTCTGCCGGGGATCCTTGCCGTCGGCGCCGTTGCCGCCGCCGGCCTCGACCGCCGACGTCTCCTGCATCGCGAACGCGGGCAGCGTGAGTGAGGCGAGGAACCCGGCGAACGGGTTCGTGAGGTTCACGGTCACGGTGCCGTCGGAGTTCGCCGTCGCCCCGGCGTACAGGGAGGTCCCCAGCGCGGGGTCGTCGTTCGTCTTGAACCCGCGGAAGATCGAGCGGTAGTAGTACGCGAGGTCCTCGCCCTGGGCGACCCCGCGGAAGTTGTACCAGCGCTCGAAGTTGGCGACGACGGCCGCGGCGTCGAAGGGTTTGCCGTTGGAGAACTTCACGCCCTCCTGCAGGGTGAACGTGTAGGACTTGCCGTCCGCGGACGTCTCCCACTTCGTGGCCAGCGACGGGGCCAGGTCGGTCGTGCCGGGTTTCGTGGAGACGAGCCCCTCGAAGATCTGCCGCGTGACGCGGAAGGTCTCACCGTCGGAGGCGAAGGCGGGGTCCAGGGAGTCCGGGTCGGCCGAGCCGCCGAAGACGAAGGTGTCCCGAGCGCTGCCACCGCTGGAACCGCCCGAGCCCCCCTCGTCGCGCTCGCTCTTCGCGCACGCGGACAACGTGGCCAGCCCCGCCGTCGCGACGGAGGCGATCGTGAACGCCCGCCGCGTGGGGGTGACGGTCGAGCGCTGCGCGGGGCTGTGCTGTTCGGGGTCTCGCTCGGGCACTGCGGGCTGCGTCTTCGGCGACATCTACGTCCTCGTTCCGGCGTACGGTCCTGGAAGGTCCTGCTCGGGCGTGCGAGGGCAGACGCTAGGACATGCCTGAGTGCTCACCAAATCCGCCCCACCCTCGTCACACAGTTGTTACGAACGGCCGGCGGTGGACGCAGACCCCGCCAGAGCGCGGGGGCGCTGGACAATCTGCCCCGAGGCGGCCGCTGGGCCGAGTGGGTGGTCCTCGGTCCCGCGACTCCCCGCGGCCCCCGGGGGCACCGATGACCTGGGGGTGACCGGACACCTCACCCGGCCGGTGCCGGCGCCCGCCCCCGGTCACCGACCCGACCCGACCCGACTGCCCGCCGCCCAGCGTCGACGGCTGGGCGCGCTCCTCGTGGAGCGCAGGCTGCTCTCCCCCGGCGACCTGGCGTGGGCGCTGCAGCACCGCGAGGAGGTCGGCGAACCGCTCGGCACGGTGCTGCTGGCCGCCGGGCTGGTGTCCCGGCGCGACCTCTACGGCGCGCTGGCCACGGTGTGGGGCGCCGAGCTCGCCTTCGTCGAACCCACCGACCTCGACCCGGTCCTCGCGACCGCCTTCGACGCCCGCGACCTGGCCCAGGAGGGGTGGGTTCCGCTGCGCGTGCAGACCGGCGACGACGGCCGCCGCACCGTCGTGGTGGCCGTCGCGGGGCGCCCCCGGGAGGAGGTCGCCGAGACCGTCCGCGCCCGGACCGGGATCGAGGACGTCCACCAGGTCGTGACGACCGACTGGGACGTGCACCGGGCGCTGCGGACGGGCTGGCGCGACCAGCTGGTCCACCTCGCGGTCCGGTCGCTCGCCGAGGACGCCCCGGAGGTGTCCGCGAGCCGCGTCGCCACCCCGCGGCAGGTGGCCGGGCTCGTCGTCGCGCTGGGACTGCTCGTCGTCGCCGCGGTCCTCGTCCCGCACCAGCTGGTGGCGGTGCTCGTGGTGGCCGTCTCGATCGGCTTCGGCGTCAGCGTCCTGGGCAAGCTCGTCGTCTCCCTCGTCGGGGCGGCCGCCCCGCCCAGCCGGCTCGGTGTGGACGGGCCTCAACCGGCCGACGCGGACCTGCCGCACGTGACGGTCCTCGTCCCGGCCTACCGGGAGGCGCAGGTCGTGGGGTCCCTCATGCGCAACCTGACGCACCTGGACTACCCGGTCGAGAAGCTGGAGATCCTGCTGCTGCTGGAGGAGGACGACCCCGAGACCCTCGAGGCCGCCCTGGCCGCCGCCCCGCCGGAGGCCGTCCGCATCCTGGTGCTGCCCGACTCCCAGCCCCGCACGAAACCCCGGGCCTGCAACATCGGGCTGGCGTTCGCCCGCGGCGAGTACGTCGTCATCTACGACGCGGAGGACCGCCCCGAACCGCAGCAGCTGCGCCGCGCCGTGGCCGCGTTCGAGGAGGGCGGGCAGGACCTCGTCTGCGTGCAGGCGGCGCTGAACTACTTCAACCCGGACGAGAACCTCCTCACGAGGATGTTCACGCTGGAGTACTCGAGCTGGTTCGACAACACGCTCCCGGGGCTGGACCGGCTGGGGTTGCCGATCCCGTTGGGCGGCACCAGCAACCACTTCCGGACCGACCGGTTGCGCGCCCTCGGCGGGTGGGACCCCTACAACGTCACCGAGGACGCCGACCTCGGGATCCGGGCGAGCGCGCGCGGGTGGCGGGTCGCGGTCATCGACTCGACGACCTTCGAGGAGGCGAACAAGGCCGTCGGCAACTGGATCCGGCAGCGCAGCCGCTGGATCAAGGGGTACCTGCAGACGTTCCTCGTCCACAGCCGCTACCCGCTGCGCTTCGTCCGGACCGTGGGTCTGAAGCAGGCGGCCGCGTTCGTCCTGCTCATCGGGGGGACCCCCGCGGCGTTCCTCAGCGCGCCCGTCCTGTGGGCCGTCTTCGGGCTCAGCCTGGCCGAACCGCACCTGCTGCCCGCACTGACACCGGCGCTGCAGCTCGTGAACCTCCTGAGTCTGCTCGTGGGCAACGCCGGCGTCGTGTACCTGAACCTGCTCGCCACGTTCCGCCGCCGGGCCTACCGCCTGGCCCCCTTCGCGGTGCTCGCGCCCGCCTACTGGGTGCTGCACTCCGTCGCGGCGTACAAGGCGCTGTGGCAGCTGGTGACCCGGCCGTTCTACTGGGAGAAGACGACGCACGGGCTGACGAACCACGCCGACGCCCCGGCTCCGGTCGTCGAGGTCCGGGAGGTCACGGCGTGACCCTGCCGATGACCACGGCCGCCGCCGTCGCGCTGGCCGCGGGGCTGCTCGCGACGGTCCTGTTCCTGCGGTCCGGGCGCCTCGTCCCCGGCGCGGCCGCGGCGTCCGCGCTGGCCGTGGCGACGTGGGCCGACCCGTGGGGACTCGCCGCCGCGCTGGCCGTCTGCGCGCTCGCCGGTCTCGTCGGGGCGGCCCCCCGGTGGGCCGGCGAGGCCGCCGGAGCGGTGACCGGTGCCCACCGGGGGTTCGCGGTGGCGATGGTGCTCGGCCTTCCGGCGGCGGTGACCGCCGCCGGGGTGCAGTTCGCCGCCTGGCAGAGCTCGCGCTGAGGGACCCGCGGCCGCTCAGTCGCGCAGGTCGAGCCCCACGACGAGCGGGTCGTGGTCGCTGGAGCGGAACGGGTCCGCCGCGTACAGCGCCGGGTCGCCGTCGTACTGGTAGGCGCCGGACTCGACGGAGTTGACGTTCCAGTGCACCGCGCCGGTGACCTTGCGGGTCAGTTCCCGGGTGGCCAGGGCGTGGTCGAGCGACCCGGACAGGGCGTCGAACACGTAGCTGTACCGGCCCGCGTCGAACCGGCTCCCGAGGTCGGTCAACCCGTCGCGCCGCAGCTCCTCGACGGGGTCCTCGCGGGTGTAGGAGTTGAGGTCGCCGAGGACGAGGACGTCGGGGTCCCCCGTCCTGCGGCGCAGGCTGTCGACGAACCCGGCCAGCGAGGCGGCCTGCCGGACGCGGTCGCCGTTCCAGGCCCCCTGCCCGTCACCGGTGTCGGCGTTGTCACCCGTCGCGGCGTCGCCGGAGCCCTTGGACTTGAAGTGGTTGGCCACCACCGTGAACCGGTCGGCCGCCGCGGGTCGACCGGTGCGCTGGAACGTCTGCGCCTGGGGTTCGCGGGCGTTGTCCCACACCGTCTCGTCGACGAGCCCGACGGGTGCCCCCACGGGCGCCACGACGTCGTCGCGGTAGACGATCGCGTTGCGGATGACGTCGCGGTCGGTCCCGTACAGCTCCTTCGGCATCGGGACGTAGGACCAGTGCCCCGTCCCCGCCGCGTTGAGCCGCCGGACGAGGTCCGCGAGCGCCGTGTCGGCGTTGCCGGGGGTCAGGCCCGTGGAGTCGGTGTCCTCGATCTCCATGAGCGTGACGACGTCGGCGCCGAGCGCCTGGATCGCGGGGACGATCTTGCCGGCCTGCCGGTCCAACCCGGCCTGGTCGTCGGCGCCGCGGGCGTCCGGCCCGGTGAAGGTGAGGAAGTAGTTCAGGACGTTGAACGCGCCGACGCGCACGTCGCCGCCGACGCGGTCGGGGCGGTCGCGGCGGGTGTCCTGGGGGGCGAGCAGACCGTCGGCGGTCCCGTCGGCGGGCTGCAGCCGCCAAGCGTCGAACCCGTACCCGAGGACGACGGGTTCGCGCAGGCGCGCGGCGTCGCCGACGCGGACCGGGGTCGTCGGGGAGAGGTAGGGCCGGGCCGTCGTGCTGGTGCGCGCCGAGCGGGCGTCGTCGAGGACGACGCTGCGCTCGGCGTTGCGCGTGGCGATCCGCTGCGCGGCCGGGGTTCCGGGGCGGGCGAGCTCGGTGGGCTGCACGAGGAGCCCGCCCTGGGACAACGTCAGTTCGCCGTAGCTGGTGAGGGCGTGGACCTCGCTGACGGTGAGGCGGTCGGCGGGCGCGACGAGCATGCCCTCGAGGCGTTCGCGGGCGGCGTCGTCGGCGGGCAGGCCGAGCCGGGCGGCGCGCGGGAGGTCCTTCGCGGACCCGTCGTGGCAGACCGTGACGGCCGATCCGGCCGAGACCTGGGTCTGGCCGCCGAACTCCCCGGCGGTGCCGGTCACCGCGACGGTGTCCCCGAGGTCGACCTGGGCGCCGGGGGCGTACACGAAGACGCCGTCGGAGGTGCGGGGGTCGCGGTCGCCACCGTCTTGGAGGTAGAAGCCGTCGAGGCCGGGCGTGTCGCCGACGACAGTGCCGGCCACGGTGACCTGCCGGCCGGCGAGCGGGGTGGTGTCGCCCGTCCCCTGGACGGCGCCGATGGTGCGGGTGGGGGCGGCGCACGTGGCCGCGGACGCCGGCAGCGCCGTGAGGGGGCCGGCCAGCAGGAGCGTCAGTACTCCCCCGGTCAGGAGCCGGCGGGTCGGGCGGGTCGTCGGGTGGTTCACGGGGGTGCCTTCCGGTCGATCACGCGGACCGGGGCAAGGTAACCACTCTCAGCAACCACTGGGGGACCTCAGGGTGAACACCTGGCCGCCGCCCGTCCCCCGGGGGACGGATCGTTGAACCCTCGCTCTCGTTCACCGGAAGTGAGGGGCCAACGATGCGCCGCGGGGTGCCGTCAGAGGGGGACGCCGCGAGCGCTGTCGACGCTCATGCGCTCCAGCCAGGAGCGCGCTTCGAGGGCGGCGAGCAGCTGCCGCTCGCCGCTGGCCTCACGCATCTCGGCGGGGGCCAGCTCGACGACGGCGGCGACGGCCTCCTGCAGGACGACGACGGGGTCGATCGCGATGTTCTGCAGGAACGCCCCGACCTGCCGGCGCGCCTCGAGCTCGTCGTGCCCGACCTCGACGGCCGTCACGGTCAGCGCGGCGAGGCCGCGGGCGATCATGCGCGAAGGCATCAGCGGACCGGTCCGGTGGGACGGGCCGGTGTCGGGACGGGGCACGGCAGCACGTCGGCCATCGTAGGCACCGACGGGGCGGCCCACCCGGCGGGTGAGCCGCAGGTCACCCGGCCAGCGCTGCGGTGACCGCGTCGGCCGAGCGGCGGGCCGCGTCCCGCAGGGCGGTCGCCGACGGGCCGGCGGCCAGCACCTCCCGGGAACTGGCGGCGAGCACGAGCCGGCGGGCGTCCCCGAACACCTGGCGCAGGTCGTCGGCCGTCGCTCCCTGCGCACCCACCCCGGGGGCGAGCAGCGGCCCGTTGACGGCCGCGAGGTCGATGCCGAGGTCGGCGACGGCCGACCCCACGGTCGCGCCCACGACGAGCCCGACGTCCCCGAACGGTGCCGCGCCCGCGTTCTCGGCGGCTGCGGCCTCGGCGACGGCCCGCGCGACGGACCGGCCGTCGGCCCCCACGGCGTGCTGCACCGCAGCCCCCTCGGGGTTGGACGTCAGCGCGAGGACGAAGACGCCCCGCCCGTGCCGGGCCGCGAGGTCCAGCAGGGGCCGCAGCGAGCCGAACCCCAGGTACGGCGAGACCGTCACGGCGTCCCCGGCCAGCGGGGAGTCGCCGACGAACGCGTCGGCGTACCCCGCCATCGTCGAGCCGATGTCACCGCGCTTGGCGTCGACCACGGTGAGCAGGCCGGCGGCGCGGGCGTCGGCGACGACCCGCTCGAGGGCGGCGACCCCGCGCGAGCCGTGCCGTTCGAAGAACGCGGCCTGGGGTTTGACGGCCGCGACGTGCCCGGCGAGGGCCTCGACGACGGTGCGCCCGAACCGCTCGACCCCGTCGGCGTCGTCGGGCAGGCCCCACGCCGCGAGCAGCGGCGTGTGCGGGTCGATCCCCGCGCACAGCGGACCGTGCGCGGCGACCGCCTCGGCCAGCCGGACCCCGAACCGGGGCGCGTCCCCGCTCATGCCCGGAAACCCTCCCAGGCCGCCTCGAGGCGTGCGGTGTGCTCCTGCAGCGACGCCACCCGCAGGCCCTGGCCACCGCGTTCGGCGTCGAGGGCCGCCTCGATGGCCTGCACGGCCGCCGAGAGCTCCTGGATCGTCGTGATGATCGGGGAGCCGACGGACGTCGCCGCGGCGCGGATCTCGTACCCGTCGGCGCGGGCCTGGTTGCCCGAGGGGGTGTTGACGACGATCGCGACCTCGCCGGCGGCGATGCGCCCGACGATCGTCAGCTCACCCTCGTGGCTCGTGCCCTCGGAGTGCTTGCGCACCACCGTCGACGCGATCCCGTTGCGCCGCAGCACCTGGGCGGTGCCCTCGGTGGCCAGCAGGGTGAACCCGAGGTCGGCGAGGCGCTTGATCGGGAAGATCATCGCGCGCTTGTCGCGGTCGGCGACGGAGATGAACGCCGTGCCGCCGGTGGGCAGCCCGCCGTACGCCGCCGTCTGGGACTTGCCGAACGCCGTCGGGAAGTCGACGTCGATGCCCATGACCTCGCCGGTGGAGCGCATCTCCGGCCCGAGGAGGGAGTCGACGACCACACCCTCAGCCGTCCGGAACCGGGCGAAGGGCAGCACGGCCTCCTTGACGGAGACGGGCGAGTCCGCCGGCAGCAGACCGCCGTCGCCGTGCGCGGGCAGCAACCCCTCGGCGCGCAGCTCGCGGATGGGCGTGCCGGCCATGAGCCGGGCCGCCGCCTTGGCGAGGGGGACCCCGGTCGCCTTGGAGACGAACGGCACGGTGCGCGAGGCCCGCGGGTTCGCCTCCAGGACGTAGAGGATGTCGGCGGCCAGGGCGAACTGGACGTTCAGCAGACCGCGCACCCCCACCCCGCGGGCGATGGCCTCGGTCGCCGCGCGGACGCGCTCGAGCTCGGAGACGCCGAGGGTCACCGGCGGGATGACGCACGCGGAGTCGCCGGAGTGGATCCCGGCCTCCTCGATGTGCTCCATGATCCCGCCGAGGTACATCTCCTCGCCGTCGAACAGGGCGTCGACGTCGATCTCGATGCCGTTGTCCAGGAAGCGGTCCACCAGCACCGGCCGCTCGGTCGAGACCTCGGTGGCCGTCGCCATGTAGTGCTCGAGGGTGGCCTCGTCGTAGACGATCTGCATGCCGCGGCCGCCGAGCACGTAGCTGGGGCGGACGAGGACGGGGTAGCCGATCTCGGCCGCGATGGCCTTGGCCTGCGGGAAGCTGGAGGCGGTGCCGTGCTTGGGCGCCACCAGCCCGGCCTTCTCCAGCACCCGGCCGAACGCGCCGCGCTCCTCGGCCAGGTCGATCGCGGCGGGCGAGGTGCCGATGATCGGCACCCCGGCCTGCTCGAGCTTGGCGGCCAACCCGAGCGGGGTCTGACCGCCGAGCTGGACGACGACGCCGGCGACGGGGCCGCAGCGCATCTCGGCGTGCACGACCTCCAGGACGTCCTCGAGCGTGAGGGGCTCGAAGTACAACCGGTCGGAGGTGTCGTAGTCGGTCGAGACCGTCTCGGGGTTGCAGTTGACCATGACGGTCTCGTAGCCGGCGTCCGAGAGCGCGAAGCTGGCGTGCACGCAGGAGTAGTCGAACTCGACGCCCTGCCCGATGCGGTTGGGCCCGGACCCGAGGATGACGATGGCCGGCTTCTCGCGCGGCCGCGTCTCGTCCTCGGTGTCGTAGGAGGAGTAGTGGTACGGCGTGCTGGCCGCGAACTCCGCCGCGCACGTGTCCACCGTCTTGAAGACGGGCCGGATGCCGAGGGCGTGCCGGACCCCGCGCACGACGTCCTCGGGCAGGTGCCGCAGTTCACCGATCTGGGCGTCGGAGAACCCGTGCCGCTTGGCGTACCGCAGCAGTTCGGGCGTGAGCTCCTCGCTCTCGCGCACCTCGACGGCGATCTCGTCGATGAGGAACAGCTGGTCGAGGTACCAGGGGTCGATCTTGGTGGCCTCGAACAGCTCCTCGGGCGTGGCGCCCGCGCGGATGGCCTGCATGAGCAGGCCGATGCGTTCGTCGGTCGGCTGCTGGACGCGGCGCAGCAGGTCCCCGCGGTCGCCCACGGTACCGGCCCAGCTGAACGCCGCACCCCGCTTCTCGGTGCTGCGCAGCGCCTTCTGCAGCGCCTCGGTGAAGTTGCGGCCCAGGGCCATGGCCTCCCCGACGCTCTTCATCGTCGTGGTGAGCGTCGGGTCGGCCGCCGGGAACTTCTCGAAGGCGAACCGCGGCACCTTGACGACGACGTAGTCCAGCGTCGGCTCGAAGCTGGCGGGCGTCACCGAGGTGATGTCGTTCGGGATCTCGTCGAGGGTGTACCCCACGGCGAGGCGCGCAGCGATCTTGGCGATGGGGAACCCCGTCGCCTTCGAGGCCAGGGCCGAGGACCGCGAGACGCGCGGGTTCATCTCGATGACGATGATGCGGCCGTCGACAGGGTTCACCGCGAACTGGATGTTGCAGCCGCCGGTGTCGACGCCGACCTCGCGGATGACCGCGATGCCGATGTCCCGCATGCGCTGGTACTCGCGGTCGGTGAGCGTCATGGCGGGCGCGACGGTGATCGAATCGCCGGTGTGGACGCCGACCGGGTCGAAGTTCTCGATCGAGCAGACGACCACGACGTTGTCGGCGCGGTCGCGCATGAGCTCGAGCTCGTACTCCTTCCAGCCGAGGATCGACTCCTCGAGGAGCACCTCGGTGACCGGGGAATGGTGCAGGCCCTGGCCGGCGATGCGGCGCAGGTCGTTCTCGTCGTAGGCGAACCCGGACCCCAGGCCGCCCATGGTGAAGCTGGGCCGCACGACGACGGGGTAGCCGAGGTCACCGGCCGCCGCGAGGACCTCGTCCATCGTGTGGCACAGGTGCGAACGGGCCGACTCCGCGCCGCAGCGCTCGACGACGCCCTTGAACAGCAACCGGTCCTCGCCGAGCTTGATGGCGTCGACGTCGGCCCCGATGAGCTCGGTGCCGTACTTCTCCAGGACGCCGTTCTCGAACAGCGCGATCGCGGTGTTGAGCGCGGTCTGGCCGCCGAGGGTCGCCAGGACCGCGTCCGGGCGCTCCTTGGCGATGATGGCCTCGACCGTGGCGGGGGTGATGGGTTCGACGTAGGTCGCGTCGGCCATCTCCGGGTCGGTCATGATCGTCGCCGGGTTGGAGTTCACGAGGATGACGCGCAGGCCCTCGGCCTTCAGCACGCGGCAGGCCTGGGTGCCGGAGTAGTCGAACTCGGCGGCCTGGCCGATGACGATCGGGCCGGACCCGATGACGAGGACCGACGACAGGTCGGAGCGACGGGGCATCAGGCGTCCTTCTCTACGGTCGGCTCGGTCGGCTCGGTGGTGTCGGTGGCGCCCTGGTCGTCGACGAGCTGTTCGGCGGGTGTGCCGTCCATGAGGTCGACGAACCGGTCGAAGAGGTACGAGGCGTCGTGCGGACCGGCCGCCGCCTCGGGGTGGTACTGGACGGAGAACGCGGGGACGTCGAGGCAGCGCAGGCCCTCCACGACACCGTCGTTGAGGCCGACGTGGCTGACCTCCGCGCGACCGTAGGGGGTGTCGCGGACCTCCCCGGCGGTGCCGTCGACGGCGAACCCGTGGTTGTGCGCGGTCACCTCGACCTTGCGGGTCGTCAGGTCCATGACGGGCTGGTTGATCCCGCGGTGGCCGTACTTGAGCTTGTACGTGCCGTAGCCGAGCGCGCGGCCGAGCAGCTGGTTGCCGTAGCAGATCCCGAAGAACGGGATCCTGCGCTCCAGCACGCCCTGCAGGACCTCGATCTCGTGGGTCGCCGCGGCCGGGTCGCCCGGGCCGTTGGAGAAGAACACGCCGTCGGGCGCACCGCCGTCGGGGCCGGAGGTGAGGACCTCCTCGAGGGTGACGTCGGAGGGCACGACGGTGACCTCGACGCCGCGCTCGGCGAACCGCTGCGGGGTCATCGACTTGATGCCGAGGTCGACCGCCGTGACGGAGAACCGCCGCTCCCCCACAGCCGGCACGACGTAGCGCTCGTCGGTGCTGACGAGGGAGGCGAGGTCGGTACCGACCATGTCGGGCGCCTTGCGGACCTCCTCGAGCAGCTCGGCGGCCGGGCGGGCGGCGGCGTCACCGGAGAACACGCCGACCTTCATGGCGCCGCGTTCGCGCAGGTGCCGGGTCAGGGCGCGGGTGTCGACCCCGGAGATGCCGACGACGCCCTGGGCGTCCAGTTCCTGGGCCAGGCTGCGCCGGGACCGCCAGTTCGACGGGACGCGCGCGGGGTCGCGCACGACGTACCCGGCGACCCAGATGCGCGAGGACTCCTGGTCCTCGTCGTTGTAGCCGGTGTTCCCGACGTGCGGGGCCGTCATGACGACGACCTGGCGGTGGTAGCTCGGGTCGGTGAGCGTCTCCTGGTACCCGGTCATGCCGGTGGAGAAGACGGCCTCGCCGACCGTGGTGCCGACGTGGCCGTAGGCCTCGCCGGTGAAGGTGCGCCCGTCCTCCAGGACGAGGACCGCGGGGGTGCGGGTCGTGGTCGTCACCGGGTACCTCCCGAACCGTCCGTGGGCTTCTGCTGGTCCTTCGTGCGCACGAGTTCCTCCACCTGCTCCGCGAACCTGGCGCCCTCGGCGGGGTGCCGCGGTTTGATCCCTGTGTCCACGACGCGCTCGCCCAGCTTCCAGCGCAGCACGACGAGACCCTTCTCCCGTCCCATCCACTTGCCGACCATGCCCGGCCCGTGACCGACGCCGACGATGTCGGCGGTGGGGATCACGAACGACCGGGCGCCCTGCCGCAGCAGGCCCACGCCCTCGGCGACGAAACCCATCGAGACCGCGCTGCGCGTGCCGAGCCCGTGCGCCGCGATGCGGTCGAGGGCGTTCTCGGCGTCCGTCGTGGAGACGTAGACGCCGTCGACGGCGTCGCGCAGACCCTTCCAGTCCCGGCTGCCCAGGGGCCGCGGGAACTCCTTCTTCTGCCGCAGCGCCCGGCCCCGGTACCCCATGAACATCATGCGCCACAAAAGGAGCAGGGCCAGGACGAGGACGATCGTCGCGATCCACTTCACGGCGTCACCAGCTCGGAGTCGAGGACGGTGGGGCGGCCGCGCAGGAACGTCGCGACGACCTTCCCGGGCAGTTCCATGCCGCGGAACGGGGAGTTGCGCCCCGCCGTGGCCATCGCGGCCGGGTCGACCGTCCAGCGCGCGCCGGTGTCGACGAGGACGAGGTTGGCCGGGTTCCCGACCTCCAGCGGCAGGCCGTGCCCGGCGAGGCGTCCGATGCGCGCCGGGGCGGTGGACATGCGGTCCACCAGCGTGTCCCAGCCCATGAGGCCGGTGTCGACCATCGTGTGCTGGACGACGCTCAGCGCCGTCTCCAGCCCGGTCATGCCCATCGCGGCGGCCGACCACTCGCAGTCCTTGGCCTCGACCGGGTGCGGGGCGTGGTCGGTGGCGACGATGTCGATCGTCCCGTCGGCCAGTCCCTCGCGGACGGCCTCGACGTCGGCCTGCGTCCGCAGCGGCGGGTTCACCTTGTAGACGGGGTCGTAGCCGCGCACGAGCTCGTCGGTGAGCAGGAGGTGGTGCGGGGTCACCTCGGCCGTGACCTGGACCCCGCGCGCCTTGGCCCAGCGGACGATCTCGACCGAGCCGCGGGTGGACAGGTGGCAGACGTGCAGCCGCGAACCGACGTGGTCGGCGAGGAGCACGTCGCGGGCGATGACCGCCTCCTCCGCCACGCTCGGCCAGCCGCGCAGACCGAGGACGGCGCTGACCGTGCCCTCGTTCATCTGCGCGCCCTCGGTGAGGCGCGGTTCCTGGGCGTGCTGGGCGATGACGCCGTCGAACGCCTTGACGTACTCGAGCGCGCGGCGCATGAGGACGGCGTCGGAGACGCAGTGCCCGTCGTCGGAGAAGACGCGGACGGCGGCGCGGGAGTCGGCCATCGCGCCGAGCTCGGCGAGCTGCTGCCCGGCCAGGCCCACGGTGACGGCGCCGACGGGGCGGACGTCGACCCAGCCGGCCTCCTCCCCGAGGCGCTGCACCTGCTCGACGACGCCGGCGGTGTCGGCGACGGGGAGGGTGTTGGCCATCGCGAAGACGGACGTGTAGCCGCCGCGCGCGGCGCTGCGGGTGCCGGACTCGACGGTCTCGGCGTCCTCGCGGCCCGGTTCGCGCAGGTGGGTGTGCAGGTCGACGAGCCCGGGCAGGGCGCGCAGGCCGGTGGCGTCGAGCACGGTCGCGTCCTGCGCGGACAGGCCCGGTCCGGCGGCGGCCACGACGCCGTCGGCGAGCAGCAGGTCGGTCTGCCCGCTCCCGACGGTGACGTTCTGGATCAGGGTCTTCACGCGTCCCCTCCCGGGATCTCGCCGGCCAGCAACAGGTACAGGACGGCCATGCGGACGGCGACGCCGTTGCCGACCTGCTCGACGATCGTGGACCGCACGGAGTCGGCCGCCTCGGCGGAGATCTCCAGACCGCGGTTCATCGGGCCGGGGTGCATGACGATCGTGTGGTCCGGCAGGGCGCGCAGCCGTTCGCGCCCGAGGCCGTAGCGGCGGCTGTACTCGCGCGCCGACGGGAAGTAGGACCCCTTGGAGGCGTCCATCCGCTCGGCCTGCACGCGCAGCATCATGACGGCGTCGGGTTCGCCCTGCAGCAGCGTCGCGTCCAGGTCGTGCGACGTCGCGCAGGGCCACGCCTCGACGCCCACGGGCAGCAGCGTCGGCGGCGCCACGAGCGTCACGTGCGCGCCCAGGGTGTGCAGCAGCAGGACGTTGGAGCGGGCGACGCGGGAGTGCAGGACGTCGCCCACGACGACGACCTTGGCGCCCGCGAGGTCGCCGGTGCCGCCGCGCAGGTGCCGGCGCATCGTGTACGCGTCGAGCAGGGCCTGGGTGGGGTGCTCGTGCGTGCCGTCACCGGCGTTGACGACGGCCCCGCGCGTCCAGCCGGCGTGGGCGAAGCGGTGCGGTGCACCGGAGGACCCGTGCCGGACGACGACGGCGTCGGCGCCCATGGCCTCCAGGGTCAGCGCGGTGTCCTTCAGGCTCTCGCCCTTGGAGACGCTGGAGCCCTTGGCCGAGAAGTTGATGACGTCGGCGCTCAGGCGCTTCGCGGCGGCCTCGAAGGACGTCCGGGTGCGCGTGGAGTCCTCGAAGAAGAGGTTGACGACCGTGCGCCCGCGCAGGGTCGGCAGCTTCTTGACGACGCGCCGCTGGGTCGCGGCCATCTCCTCGGCGACGTCCAGGACGTGCACGGCGGCGTCGCGGTCGAGGTCGGCCGCGGACAGCAGGTGGCGCATCAGTTCCCCCCGCCCGTGATGAGGACGGCGTCGCGGCCGTCGAGCTCGGTGAGCAGGACGCTGACCCGCTCCGCCGAGGACGTCGGCAGGTTCTTCCCGACGTGGTCGGCGCGGATGGGCAGCTCGCGGTGGCCGCGGTCGACGAGGACGGCGAGGCGCACCGCGCGGGGCCGGCCGAGGTCGTTGAGGGCGTCGAGCGCGGACCGGATGGTGCGCCCGGAGTACAGGACGTCGTCGACGAGGACCACGACCTTGTCGTCGATGCCCCCGGCGGGCAGCTCCGTGGGGAGCAGGGCGCGGGTGGGGTGCCGGCGCAGGTCGTCGCGGTACATGGTCACGTCGAGAGAACCCGTCGGGACGGTCGTGCCCTCGACCTCGGCGAGACGGGCCGCGAGCCGGCGGGCCAGCGGCACTCCCCTCGTCGGGATGCCGAGCAGGACGAGGTCGTCCGGGCCCTTGTTGGTCTCGAGCAGCTCGTGCGCGATGCGCGTCACGGCGCGGGCGATGTCGGGAGCTTCGAGGAGCACCCGGGCGTCCGACCGATCGGGGACAGCGTTCACTGCTGACCTCCTTCCCCGCCTCACGGGACGGATCCTTAAAGGACGTCTTCACCGGCCCTGCACGCAGCGTGTGCGCGGCGCGGTGGTCACTGGCGACCCTACAGGAGCACGCTGGTCGTCACCCTCAGGGGCGTCGCCGCCTCCGACCTGCCACACAACGCTGTCGTTGTGAGATCAAACGCTCACACGGAGTAACGGCGCAGGTGCCGAGAGGGTGGTGATTCCCAGGAAACAGGGTGCGAAACGGCAGGTCAGCTTGACGAAGGCGTTCACGCTCCGTGACGATTCTCGTATGGCATCGGACTACTCCCGCGCACTCGGATCGCGTCTTCGCGCCATCCGTACCCAACAGGGGCTGTCCCTGCACGGCGTCGAAGAGAAGTCCGAGGGACGGTGGAAGGCCGTCGTCGTGGGCTCCTACGAACGCGGCGACCGTGCGGTGACCGTCCAGCGACTGGCTGAACTCGCGGACTTCTACGGAGTCCCCGTCTCCGCCCTGCTCCCCGAAGGCGCCCCGCAGGGCAGCTCCGAGCCGCCCCCGCGGCTCGTGCTCGACCTCGAGCGCCTCCAGGAGGTCCCCGCCGAGAAGGCCGGCCCCCTGGACCGCTACGCGAAGACCATCCAGTCCCAGCGTGGCGACTACAACGGCCGGGTCCTCTCGATCCGCGCCGACGACCTGCGCACCCTCGCCGTCATCTACGACGTCCCCGCGACGACGTTGTGCGACGAGTTCATCGCTTGGGGCGTCCTCAACGCCGACGCCCGTCGCGCCGTCGAGCACGGCTGACCCACCGGACGCCCGACCGGCCCGGCCCCACCAGGGGACCGGGCCGTTCTGCGTCCCACCTCCCCCTCGCCCACCCCGCCCACCCCGCCCACCCCGCCCACCCCGCCCACCCCGCCCACCCCGCCCACCCCGCCGCGGGGTCGGGGGTTCGGATCGTTGGCACCTCACTTTCGATGAATGAAAGCCAGGTGCCCACGATGCGGCAGGCAGCGGGTCGTCGTGGGCTCCACAGCCCTCGCTGTCCACAGGTCACCCGCGCGCGGCGTCGCCGACGACGCTCCCCGAGCCACGATCCCCGGGTGCCTCGACGACGAACCTTCGACAGTGCCGACGTCGACGCCCTCCTGCGCCGCAACGACGGGGTGGCCTCGCACCGGCAACTGGTCCAGGTCGGCATGTCCGTGGCCACGATCGCCCGGTGGGCCAACAAGGGTCCGTGGCAGAGGGCGCTGCCGGGCGTCATCGCCGGGCACCGTGGTCCCCTGAGCCTGCGTCAGCGCCGACGGGCCGCGCTCAGCTACGCCGGCGAGAAGTCCGTCATCAGTGGTGACCACGCGCTCGACCTCCTCGGGATCGCGGGTGACCGGCTGCCCGTGGGCGAACGCGTCCTCGTCCTCATCCCCTGGGTTGGACGGAGGTTGTCCACCGGTTTCGTCACGATCGAGCGGACGCAACGCCCGCCGAGCCCCCTCGTCCGACAGGGACTGCTCGTCGCCGGCCCCGCGCGGGCGGCGGCGGACGCCGCGCGCCACGACGACGAGGTCGACCGCGTGCGCGAGGTGTTCGGGGCGGTGCTGCAGCAGCGCCGGACCACCGTCGAGGCCCTGCGCGACGAGGTCTACGACGGCCCGACGCAGCGCACCGCGACCGCCCGACGCGTGCTGGAGGAGGTGTCGGCCGGGACCCGCAGTGCGGCGGAGGGGAAGATCTACCGCCTGGTGTCGACGTCAGCTCTGCCGCAACCGTTGTGGAACGAGGACGTCGTCGTCGACGGCATCCGCATCGGGCATGCCGACGCGTGGTGGCCGGAGCTGGGCGTGGTGCTGGAGATCGACAGCATCCGCTGGCACTCCACTCCCGAGGACCTCCGGCGGACGCAGGCGAAGCAGCGCCGCTACGCCGCGGCGGGCCTCCTGCTGCTCTCCGTCGCTCCGCAGGACGTGCTCGACGATCCCGCCGGCTTCCTCCGTCAGCTGGCTGCAACCCTGTCGGCGGCCACGCGACGCCGCTGAGGCGACAGAGCACGGGAAGCACCTCCGCGCGGTCGCATCGTTGGCCCCTCGCTTTCGATGAATGAAAGCGAGGGGCCAACGATCCGACAGCGCGGGGCCAGGGAACCGCCGAGGGGCACGGAGCCCGCAACTCAGGCGGAGAGGGTCTCCTTGAGCTCCGCGATCCGGGCCAACAGCCCGTTCACGAACTTCGGCGACTCGTCGGTCGACAGTTCCTGGGCGATCTCGACGGCCTCGCTCACGGCGACGTGGTCGGGGACGTCGGGGGCGTGCAGGATCTCCCAGGTGCCCAGACGCAGGAGGGCGCGGTCGACGGCCGGCATCCGGTCGAGAGTCCAGCCCATCGAGTACGTCGAGAGCACCTCGTCGATGCGCGCCTGCTGCGCCACGACCCCCTCGACGATGGTGACGGCGTACTCACCGACGGGCGGGTCGGCCCGCTGGATCTTGTCGCGCAGGACGTCGAGGGGGGCGAGACGGCGCTGGTCGGCCTCGAAGAGGACCTCCAGCGCGCGCTTGCGCGCCTTGCGGCGAGCGGCCATCAGTCGTTGACGCGGCCGAGGTAGTCGCCCGTGCGGGTGTCGACCTTGACCTTCGTGCCGGTCTCGAGGAACAGGGGGACCTGGATCTCGTAACCGGTCTCGACGGTGGCGGGCTTGGTGCCGCCGGTGGAGCGGTCGCCCTGCAGGCCGGGCTCGGTGTACGTGATCTCCAGGACGACGGAGGTCGGGAGCTCGACGTAGAGGGGGGTGCCCTCGTGCGTCGCGACGATCGCCTCGGTGCTCTCGAGCATGTAGTTGGCCGCGTCACCGACGGTCGCGGCACCGACGTGCAGCTGGTCGTAGGTGGCGGAGTCCATGAAGACGAAGTCCTCGCCGTCCTTGTACAGGTACTGCATGTCGCGCTTGTCGACCGTCGCGGTCTCGACCTTGCTGCCGGCGTTGAACGTGCGGTCGACGACCTTGCCGGACAGGACGTTCTTGAGCTTCGTCCGGACGAAGGCACCGCCCTTGCCGGGCTTCACGTGCTGGAACTCGACCACCGACCAGAGGTTGCCGTCGAGGTTCAGCACGGTGCCGTTCTTCAGGTCGTTCGTCGATGCCACGTCGTCTCTCAGTCCGTCTCTCGGTCTTCACTCCCGCTGCCCGGGGCCGGGCGCGGGTGGGCCTGGCACATCCTACCGAGGCCCGGGGACCGTCCCCGCGCACCGGCGTGCCGACCGGACGGGCAGGTCGTCACCGTCCGCGCACCTCGGAACGGGCCGCGTTGCGCCGGACGGTGGAGCCTGCGGCGCACACGGGTGGAGGGCCGTGGGAGCGCTCAGCGCGGGGCCCCGCGCACCCGATCCAACCTGGACACGCCCGACGACCAGGGAAGGGGGGCGCGCGTGACTCGGCACAGCACGCCGGACGCGTCCGAGCCGACCCCTCGGGGCCCCCGCCGCGCCGTCGTCGCCGCCGTGGGAGGTGTCACGGCGCTCGGCCTGGCCGTCGCCGTCGCCCTCCCCATCGTCATCGACGACCGCCGGTCGAGCGTCGCGCAGGACCTGCACACGGACCTGCAGCAGGTGGCGACCGCGCAGACCGCGTGGCGGGACGCCCACGGCAGCTACTCCACGTCGCTGCACGACCTGCGCGTGCCGACGGCCCGGACCGACGTCGCGATCGTCAGCGCCGGGCCCGACGCGTTCTGCGCCGGGGCGTACGACGACGACACCCGGACGACGCTCTTCTACTCCACCGGCACGTCCTTCAGCTCCCGCCCCTGCACCTGACGCGCCGCCCACGGCCGAACGGGTGAGGCCTGGGCCCCTCCACTGCAGGGGGTTCGACCCACGACCGATGCAGACGAGGAAGGAGGGCACCATGACCGCTGAGCCGCAGGACGTCGAGGCCCCCACGCAGGCCCCGCGACACCTGGAACGCCGCCGCTACAAGCGGACCGGCGGTGAGCAGCTCGACTACGTCCGCGAGGCCGTCCCGCACCACGTCGACGAGGTCGAGGCCGGGAAGCAAACGCCCGCGTCGACCCCTGCGCCTCCGCCCCAACTCGCGCCTCCGCCCTCGCTCGCGCCGTCGCCCCCGCTCGCGGCACCGCTCCCCGTGGCGCCCACCCGCCCGGCTGCTCCCCGCCCTCCGGCCCCCCGTCCGGAGACCCCGCCGCAGCCTGCGGCCAGCACGGACTCCTTCACCGGCGGGCGGTTCCGCGCCCCGATCTACAACCCGGGGGGCCGCACGGCCGCCGACTACGCCTCCAGCTCGCGCCGTTCCGGGTCGAGCCAGCAGGTCGTCACCCGCCGGCGCCGACGGTCCGGCGCCGGTCGGCTCGTGGCGCTGGGGGTGCTCGTCGCCCTCGGACTCGCCGGCTGGCAGGCCTACCCGACCGTGCACGCCAAGGCGGTCGACTGGGCCCACGAGCAGGTCACGGACGACCTGACCGACGTCGCGGCGGCGCAGACGCAGTACCACGGGCTCTACGGCCGCTACACGCAGGACCTGACGGCGCTGACGCTGGCCTCCGGCGTCGACGACGTGCAGGTCGTCAGCGCCGAGGCCGGCAGCTTCTGCCTGCGCGGTTCACCCGTCGTCGGCCCGCAGGTGTGGTTCACACCCGCCACGGGGCAGACCTCCACCCCCTGCGTGTGAGCGTCAGTCCGCGCTGACCTCCGCGTAGGCGGCCTGCAGCATCGCCGGGTCGGGCCCCTCCAGCCGGGAGGGGCGCCCGATCCCGTCGAGCACGACGAAGCGGAGCATCGCACCGCGCGACTTCTTGTCCCGCTTCATGGCGTCGAGCAGCTGCGGCCAGCGGTCGCCGCGGTAGGTCGTCGGCAGGCCGAGGGACTGCAGGACGCTGCGGTGCCGGTCGGCGTCCGCGTCGGACAACCGGCCGGCCATCCGCGCCAGCTCGGCCACGTAGACCAGGCCCACGCTGACGGCGGCCCCGTGCCGCCACTGGTAGCGCTCGACGAGTTCGACGGCGTGGGCGAACGTGTGCCCGTAGTTGAGGATCTCCCGCAGGTCCGACTCCTTGAGGTCCTCCCCCACGACCCGCGCCTTGACGCGCACGGCGCGCTCGACGAGTTCGGCCAGCACGGGCGAGTGCGGGTCGGTCGCGGCGGCGACGTCCTGCTCGACGAGCTCGAGGATGCGTTCGTCGGCGATGAAGCCGCACTTCACGACCTCGGCCAGACCCGCGCGCAGGTCGTGCGCCGGCAGGGTGTCGAGCGCGTCGAGGTCGCACAGGACGCCCGCCGGCGGGTGGAAGGAGCCGACGAGGTTCTTGCCCTCGGCCGTGTTGATGCCCGTCTTGCCCCCGACGGCGGCGTCGACCATCGCCAGCAGCGTCGTCGGCACCTGCACGACGCGCACACCGCGCAGCCACGTCGCGGCGACGAACCCCGCGAGATCGGTCACCGCTCCCCCGCCGACACCGACGACGGCGTCGCTGCGGGTGAAGTCGGACTGCCCCAGGACGGTCCAGCAGAACGCGGCGACCTCGGCCGACTTCGCCTCCTCCCCGTCGGGCACCTCGGCCAGGACGGCCTCCAGACCCTGCGCGACGAGGTCGTCGCGGACGGCCTCACCGGTCGAACGCAGCGCCCGCGGGTGCACGACGAGGACCTTGGCCACCTTCGGCCCGAGCAGACTGCGCAGTTCGCCGAGCAGTCCGCGGCCGATGACGACGTCGTAGGGCGCGTCCCCCTCGACGGTGATCCGGACGGTGTCGGTCGTGGTCATCTGTCCTCCGCGAGGTCGTCGAGCGCGCCGGTGAGCGCGTCGTCGGTGGCGGGAACTCCCGCCTCGGGGCGGCCGGGGGCGTGCAGCAGCACGAACCGGACGCCGTCCTTGAACTTCTTGTCCCGCAACCACAACGGCTGCAGGTCGGCCAGGTCGAACCGGTGCGCGGTGGGCAGGCCGAACGCCCGCAGCGCCGTGCGGTGCAGCTCGACCCCCGCGTCGTCGAGGAACCCGGTGCGCCGCGCCAGGTGGGCGGCCGCCATCAACCCCAGGGGCAGGGCGTCGCGGTCCACCCCCAGCTGCTCGAAGGCGTGCGAGAACGTGTGGCCGTAGTTCAGGTGCAACCGCCCGGCCGCCTCGCGCTCGTCCGCCGTGACGATCCGCGCCTTGGTGGCGACCGCCCGGCGCACCAGGGCCGCGACGGCCTCCACGTCCCCGGCCCGGACGGCGGGCGCCTGCGCCAGCAGCAGGTCGAGGTCCGCGGGGTCGGCGACGAGCGCCGTCTTCACGGCCTCGGCCACCCCGGCCCCGAACCGCGGGTCGCTCGCCGGGGTCACCCCGTCGGGGTCGCTGAGGACGGCGACCGGCTGGTGCACGGCGCCCAGCAGGTTCCGCGCCTGCGGCAGGTCGAGGGCGACCTTGCCACCCACCGAGGAGTCGACGAGCGCCTCGAGGGAGCGGGGCACGACGGCCCAGCGCGTCCCGCGGTTGTAGGTGGCGGCCAGGAACCCCGCGACGTCGACGACCGCCTCGTCCCCGACGGCGAGGACGAGGTCGTCGGGGTGCAGGGCGGCGTCCGCCGCGCGCAGGGCGAGCTCCTCGTAGGTGGCGAGCGTCTTGACGGGGCCGGCGGGCAGTTCCACGACGGTGACGGCACCGGACAGGCTGCGCCGCAGGGCCTCCAGTGCGGGGTCCCCCGACCGGACGACGACGAACGTCGACCGCGCGGGCGGCAGGTGCGCACCCGCCTCGGCCAGCAGACCCCGTCGGACCTGCACGCGGTAGGTGCCCCCGGGCGGCGCGACGAGGACCCCCTCCTGCCCCGTGACGCCGTCGAGGACCTCGAGCGCGATGACCTCCGCGCGGCGTCCGTCGGTGAGGACGTCGACGTCCGCGAGCGCCCGGAACACCTCCCGGCGGGCGGCGTGCAGGTCGGCGAGGTCCGGTCGGCGCAGCATCGGCCGGTAGGTGTCCCCCGCCGTGCGGCGCTTGGCCTGCTCGAACGAGACGTCGAGGTGGACGACGGTGTGCGCGGCCAGGACCTCCCGCGTCCCCGCGCGCCCGCACGCCCCGCCACCGAGGGAGACGACGGCCTCCGGCCCGGACAGGACGTCGGCGACGACGCCCTCCTCGACGTCGCGGAAGGCGCTCTCTCCGTCGTTCTCGAAGATCTGCGGGATCGTCCGCCGTTCCCGGTCCTCGACGACGAGGTCGGTGTCGACGAACGGGAGCCCGAGGCGGTCGGCGAGGAGGCGGCCGACGGTCGTCTTGCCCGCGCCCATGAAGCCGACGAGGACGATCACGGTCGGGCTCCTGGAGGACGGGTGCGGTGGGCCACCCGATCCTAGGGGCGGGGACGACGCAGGCCCGCACCCCCTCGTGGGGGTGCGGGCCTGCGTCACGTCACCGCGCGGTCAGCTGACCGCGCCGTCCCCGATGTAGACGTAGTTCGCCTCGGGGTCTGCGGGGGTCGCCGCCGCGTTGGGCGAGGTCGTCACGATCTTCAGACGGCTGATGCCGCGGACGTCCACCGAGAGGTTCACCGGCTGCCCCACCGTGACGGGTGCAGTCGCGAGCAGCTTCTCGTCCCCGAACACCTGGACGGTGGAGGACAGACCGCTCGTGTTCCCGTCCGCGACTCCCACCGTGGCCGTGAAGCGGCCGTACTTCCCGCCGAGGGTCCAGCTGGCGTAGTCGGAGTTCCGCGGGTCGGTGTCGAACGCCGTGGAGCGGGGGTAGAAGTGACCCCCGATGGTGGCGTGGTCGACGCGGTAGCGAGCGCTGCCCTCGACGTACGGCAGGTTCTCCAGGTATGTCTTGGGGGCGGTCCCGGCGGGCTGGCAGTTCGTGCGCTTCTGGGCTTCGCCGTTGATGCGGTCGAGGCCACCGTAGGACTCCAGGGCGGCCTCGTCCCCGGAGAAGCTGCGCTGCAGGCGCTCGATCTCCAGGTTGGTCCCCTCGGTGACGCAGGTGCGCCCGACGAGCAGGAGGGGTCCGCCGTTGCGCCCGGCCCGGGCGCCGGCGGCGAGGGCGTCGGCGAACGTGTCCCCCGACGCGACCACGATGTGGTCGGCGGAGCTGAAGAAGGTCGAACTCAGCCGCACCGCGGTGTCGTAGCGGTCGGCGCCGGCGACGCGGACCACGGGCCCGGCGGTGAACGAGCGCAACTGGTCGAGCACACCGTCGGAGACGCGACCGGCGCCACCCACGACCGTGATCGCCGCGGGCTTGAGGCGGGTGAGCTCCGCGGCCACCGAGGCGGGGATCGACGTGCCCGGGACGAGCAGCAGCGGCGACGTGGCCTCCGCCGCCGCCGCGCTACCAGCGAGGGCGTCCGGCCAGTCGGCGCCCGTCGCCACGACGACGTTCGGGGCACCGCTCTTCCCGGCGACCGGAGTGGCGAAGTAGCTGGCCGACACGGCAGCGGCGGTGTCGTAGCGGTCCGGCCCGCTGACCCGGGACAGGGCCGCCCGGGTGTTCTGCTGCAGCCAGGTCATGACGTCCGGACCCACGGCGTTCTCGCCGCCGACGACGACGATCTTGCGCGCGTAGATGAGCCGTTCCCGCACGGACTGCGGGATGACGTTCCGCTCGGTCAGGTAGACGTTGCCCGAGCTCTGCCCGGCGACCGCCCCGGCCGCGAGACCGTCGGGGAACGCCTCCCCCGACACGAGGTAGGCGGTGTGCGTGGGATCGCCGTCCGCGAAGGCGGACGTCATGTAGCGGTCCACACCGTAGGTGGCGGTGAAGCTGATGGGCGATGCTCCGGCCGAGGTCGCCACCGCGCCGCCGACCAGGCCGGCGAGGGCGATCACGGCCGCTGCGCGCATCACGGCGGCGCGGGGCTTGCGAATCATGGTGAACTCCGGGGGGGCGTGGGGAGGGGACGAGTGTCAGTAGGTGACGCCGACGTCTTCGCCGCCGCCGGGGACGGTGAAGTACTTCGTTCCGGCGTTGCTGAAGACCGCCACGTCGTCACGGCCGATCTCCGCCAGCCCCGTACCCGAGATGGTCAGCGGGGTTCCGGGCACGGCCGCGCCTTCCTTGACCCAGACGGGCTGGTCCCGGTTGACCTGGACGAGGTAGGACTTGTCGCGCTGCGCCAGCAGTCGCACGGTCCCCGTCACCTTGCCCATGACGGCGTCCGGCAGGGCCGTCTCGTCGGCGACGAGCCACCCGAAGCGCTCCTGGCCCTTCGCCGCGTCGGCGGCCTGGCTCGAGGGCACGAAGACGGCCTTCCACACGAACGCGTCCGTGGCGGTGCACCCGTCCGTGGTGCGCTTGATGGCCTCGGCCGCTTCGACCGTCGTGGCGGCACGGACCGCCGCCTCGCACGACGTCTTCTCGACGTCCGTCATGGGACGTCGGGAGTTGGTCCCGTGGGGTTGGTACACCGTCGAGGTCGACGGGATGAGTGCCCCCGCGGCGAGCGAGATCGAGACGGGCTGGAGGCTCTCGGAGTCCAACGTGAACACCGCGGCACCGGCCGCGCTGCCCTCGGGGATCTGCTCGAACCGCACCTGGCCCCGCTGCCACGGGGCGGCCGTCGAGGGACCGGGCTTGGGGGTGACGACGGGTTTGGCCGGCGGGGGCGGAGTGGTATTCGACGACGCGCCGCCCGGTGCGGTGGAGACCCGGGTGCCGGTGGACGGCGTGGAGGAGCCCGACGTCCCCGGCGCAGCGCCTCCGGAACCGCCGTTTGTCCCGGGACCGCTCGCCGAACCCCCGGTGGTGGCCACGGTGCTCAACGGCTGGACCCCGTTGTTGGCGAAGGGGTCGATGGACGCGAGGGGCACGGGAGGTACGTCCGCGACGGACACCGACGCACCCTGGGACGCGGCCGGCGACCCGGGCAGCGCCTGCGCGCTGGCACCGGACGGCATGCTGGACAACCAGAGCAGACCCGCGGTTCCCGCCGCGAGCACGGCCACGGCGGCTGCGCCGCCGATGAGGGACTTCACGACCCGGGGGTCGGCGGGTTCCCGGACGGCCGCCGCGGGGGCGGAGTCGACGGGAGCCTCGTCCGCGGGCCCGCCCGCGTTCGGGGAGGTGGAGTAGTTCACGATGTCCTCCCTCAGGACGTGGCGGTCGGGGTGGCGGTGGGCTGGGCGGTGGCGGCGGCCGTCGGTGCGGTCCCGGCCGTGGCGCTGGGCGCCGAGGCACCGGAGGTCGTGCCGGTGAGGCGTGCCGCGTCGTCGGCGAAGACGAAGACCTTGCCCTCGATGGTCGCCAGCACACTGCCGGCGTCGGCCTGCGACAGCTTCACGGAGTCGATGAGGAAGAACCGCGTCGAGTCGGACTGCAGCTGCTTGACGTACAGCTCGGTGGACGCGAAGGAGGCCGTCGTCGACAGGGTGACCGGAACCTGGACGACCGCGGGGGCCTTCGACGCGGCGGCGGGTGCGGCGGCGACTGCACCGTCGGATCCCCAGAGGGTCGGCGCTCCGGACGTGAACTCGGTGAGGGTCGTACCGGCCGACGTCGCCGAGGCCTGCAGCTGGCGCAGCAGTGCCGGCAGCTGGCTGTCGTCCGGCATGGTGGCCCGGATCTCGGCCAACCGCGCTCGCCGGGTGTCGAGGTTGGCGAACTGCGCCTTGAGGGTCTGGTTCTGGAGGGCGAGGGTGGCGTTCTGCGCCTTCACCGCGTTCCGCTGGGTCATCGCGTCGGCGGCGGACGCGCGCTGCGGCCCGAGAACGAGCAGCCAACCCGCCGCGAGGACGAGAAGGGCGATCGCCGCGGCCCCGGCCACCCAGACGGTGGTCTTCTGCCTGGTCATCTTCAAGCTCCGAGTCGTCGGCGGGTCACTGCTTGTTCAGCAGCGCGTCGGGGGTGATGGTGGCGGTGGTCGTGTAGTCGACCACGCCCGTGTCCGGCGCGAACGTCGACGTGCTGAGCAGGGGGTGCGCCAGGCCCTGGACGCGGGTCAGCCCCTCGAGCACCGAGGCGACGTCGTTCTGGCTCCGGGTCGCGCCGGTGATGGTGAGGGTCCCGATGCCGGGAACCCCGAGCGGATCGGTCGGAGCGGTCGTCCCGACCCCGGTCGCACCGGTCGCCGCGGGGTCGAGCGCCAGCGCGAGGCTCTGGAAGGAGTTGTTCGCCGGCCCGCTCGTGGCGATGGCGTCGAGCATCCCGGCCCAGCTCACGTTGGGGGCGTTGACGGCGGCCTGGGCCTTCTCGGCCGCCACCACCTGCGCCTCGACCTTGGGCACCTCCGCGTACTGGCGCTGCTCGGTCTGCAGTTGGACGGTGCGCGCCTGCTCGCTCGCGAGGGCGTCCTGGGCCGTCGACACGTGACCTGCGCCGATGACGTACCCGAGGCCGACCAGGGCCACCGTCACGAGGACACCGGCTCCGAGACCCATCTGCAGCTGGCGCAGCTTGCGGGCGTCGTCCAGACCCGGGGGCAGGAGGTTGACGCGGGCGACGGTGGTGTGTGTCGTCAGGTCCTGCAGCGTGTTCATGCTCATGAGATGACTCCGAGGGCGAGACCGACGGGGACAGCCGCCAAGGGCTGGACGAGTTCCAGCTGCTGCTCGTCGAGACCCGTGCGGCCCACGTGCAGCGGCGAGATCGGGTTCGCGAACACCACCGGCAAACGGACGGCGGAACTGAGCCGGTCCGTGAGGCCCCGCACGAGCGATCCCCCACCCGAGACGACGAGGCGCTCGGGTCGGAACTGCGGGTTCGAGGCCGCGTAGTAGTCGATGGACGAGCGGATTTCGTCGACGAAGACCTCGAGCATGAGGTCGACGGCGGACCCGGCCAGACGCAGTTCCTCGTCCGTGACCTCGGTGTCGGTGCCGCGCTTGACAGCCTCCGCCAGCGCCGTGGGAACTCCCAGGCGTTCGGCGATGGCGTCCGTGATGTCCTGCCCACCCGTGAGCAGGACGCGGACGAAGCGGGGAACTCCGCCGGAGTGCACCACCAGGTTCGAGATGCGCGACCCGATGTCGATGAGCGCCTCGGTGGCGACCTCACCGGCGGGGCGCCCCACGGAACGCAGGACCGCGAACGACGTGAGGTCGACGGAGGTGACGCGCATCCCCGCGGCCTGGACGGCCTCGATGTTCGACATGACCATGTCCCGGGACGCAGCGACGAGCAGACCGCGCAGACCGCGCGTTCCCCCGTCGTTGAGCTCCTCGGTGACGTGGAAGTCCAGGACGCTGTCCTCCACCGGCATCGGCAGGAAGTCCTGCACCTGCAGGGGGAGCGACTGCTTGAGCTCCGCCGCAGGCATCCAGGGCAGGTCGATCTGCCGGACCACGACCCGCTGGTTGGCGACACCCAGGGCGACCTTCTTGCCCCGGAAGCCGCTGCCGCGCCACAGGGCCTTGATGGCGTCGGCCACGGCCGCGCGGTCGACGACCTCGCCGTCGCGGACCGCACCTTCGGGGAGGGCGACCTGCCCGAACTTCTCGAGCGTGACGCCGGTCTTGTCGTAGGACAGCTCGGCGGCGCGAACGCCCGACGTCCCGATGTCGAGGCCGATGGCGGTACGTCCGGGCACGTCGCCTCCTTCTGGTCTGTCCGGCGTCCGCCGGATGGTGGTGTGGTCGACTTGCGTCGAAGTCCCTGGTGTGTGGATCGGACCCTCGGTGATCCGCCTTGAGCCGTTGGAGAGCGGGTCCTGGGGCTGTCACTCAGACAGCCGCAGAGAGCCCGACCACTCCGAGGTACCACTGGGCCACCGGGGTGGCGACGGCGAGCGCCAGGAGCGCCGCCGCGAGCATGAACGGGCCGAACGGGATCCTCGTCTTGCGGCCGGCGCGGCCGACGAGGAGGAACGGCAGGGTGACCACACCGCCCAGGACGAAGGCGGCGAACGCCCCGACGACCAGGGCGTCCCAGCCCCACCACCCCAGGTACAGGCCGAGGACACCGGCGAGCTTCACGTCGCCCAGCCCCATCCCCGTGGGGTAGAGGAAGGCCAGGACCCGGTACAGCAGGTAGAGGGCCGCACCGCCGACGGCCGCCCTGAGGAGGCGCGACCAGTCGCCGTCGCCGGCGCTCGCGACGGCGAGCAGCACCACCGCGACGGGGTAGGACGGCAGCACGATGGCGTCGGGGAGGCGGTGGACGTCGAGGTCGATGAGGCTCAGGGCCACGGAGATGGCCGCGAGGTAGAGGTAGGCCGGCAGGGCCCACGTCGGCCCCACGACCCAGGTGACCGCAGCGAAGAGCAGACCGGTCGCCGCTTCGACGGCGGGGTAGCGCCAGGAGATGGGGGCCGAGCAGTCGCGACACCGGGCCCGCAGGACGACCCACGAGAGCACGGGGACGTTGTCGTGCCACCGGATCGGGTGCCCGCAGCGGGGACACGCCGATGCGGGCCGCACGACGGATTCCCGCCGGGGGACCCGGTGGGCGACGACGTTCAGGAACGACCCGATGAGCAGCCCCACCACGCCGGACAGGACGCTGACGAACGGTCCCCAGGGGACCGTGTCGAGGCCCGTCACGGCGTCGTGGTGTCGTAGGTCGACTCACGGATGCCCGTCACGGCCGCCACCCGCTTCTCCGGGGGCGCGTTCCACTTCTGCGAGGAACCGCCGTTGCAGGTCTGCATGACGATGGTCGTGAAGGGCTCCTCGTTCCCCTGCCCGGCCATGTAGTTCGGGCCGATCCCGATGCAGCGGCCGTAGGTGTCCTTGAAGGTGTAGCTCTTCGCGTAGTCCGGGTCGTCGTACGTGCGGACGAACTTCTGGTTCGCCGCGCCGGTGCACGAAGCGAAGGTCACGAAGGCCGGGGAGGCCGTGGCGGCCGGTGCCTGCAGGCAGTAGGTGGCTCCCGGACGGACCGTGATCGTCTGGGGAGTCGACATCTCCTCCGTGTAGTACCACTTGTGGTTCCAGTTCAGCAGGGAACCACCGCTGGGGTCCTGCTTGCAGGTGTAGGTGATCATCTGCGGCTCGTTGACGTTGCCGTGGGTGACGTCCATGCACCGGCCGAACTGGAGGTAGTTGACGATCTGGTTCGTCTCGTATCTCGCGGCCCCGGCGCCCACGGCCGGCTCCGGGTTGAAGCCGCCGAGGTCGCTGTTCCCCTGGCAGTCCCAGGTCTTCAAGGGAGCGTTCGGCAGCGAGCTGGTGCTGCCCAGTCCCGAACCGAAGCAGTAGGAGCCGTAGTTCGTGTTCGCGGAGTTCTGGCCCCGGAACTGCGCGCCCCCCTCGTAGCTCCACTTCTGGTTGGTGTTGCTGCCGACGCACTGCTGCAGCGTGATCGGAGTGCCCTTCGAGGCCTGGTTGCCGGTGAGGCAGAGCGAGGTCGTGGGATCGGTCGTGATGGACGTGGACAGCTTGATCGCGTAGTCCTTGTCGTAGATCCACATCTGCAGCGGGTTGCGGTTGCTGGTCGGGCAGTTGGCGTTGGCGACGTAGCGCACGCCGGCGCCGGCGGTCGCGCTGGCCGCCTGCAGGCAGTAGGCACCGGAGTACGAACTCATGAGCCCGCCCGGGATGTTCCCGTTGTTGAGCTGGAACGTGTAGATCGACTGCAGCGTGCGGTTGCCGGAGGTCGCCGACCGGCCGGGGGCGCTGGCCGCGATCCCCTGCGACGTGATGATGGCGTTCGAGGGGACGACGGCCGTCGCGAGCGGCACCGTCGACGGGCACGGGACCTCGCGGGTCCGGCGCTCCGCGGCGCTCATCCCCGTCGGATCGGTGTTGTAGTAGGTGACCGTGACCTCGTAGCGGACGCCGCGGGACAGCCCGCCGCCGGCGTCCACCGAACCGGTCAGCGTGCACGGCAGCTTGGACTTGTCCCCCCACACGAGCCCGGTGGCCGCGGTGTAGCGGGCGCTGCGCAACTGCGAGAGCGCGGAGTCCATGCCGGCCTGCGCCGCCGCGAGCGTGGTGGTCCGCTTCTGCAGCTGCTGCGTCGGAGCCACCTGGCTCACGACCACCCCCAGGAGCAGCAGCCCCAGGGCTCCCGTGACGAGGATGGTCATGATGACCAGCAGCATCGCGATGCCCTCGTCGGAGGAGGGATTGCGACGGCCGGACGGAAGGGCACGGGCCACGAGCTTGATCATCGGGTCCTCAGTTCCGGGATTGGGCAGGAGAGCAGACGGGGCTGGAACTGCCCGCAGCTTGGGAGCCCCGGTTCCCGTAGGACGTGGGGCCGGAGTTCATCGCGGTCCAGCGCGCGGACAGCTGCAGGTTGGAGGCACCACCGTCCGCGGCGCCGGTCGCGGCGGAGGTCGCGCCCTGCAGCAGGACGGAGATCGCCTGACGCTGCGTACCGTTGGGGTTGGCCAGGTTGCCGTTCGCGAGGACCGTCGCGTCGTAGGTGGCCGGCGACATCGAAAAGGGTCGACGGGTGGCGTCCGTCAACAGGGCGGCATCGGACGACAGGTCGGTCGCGAGCCGCTGCCAGGTGCCGCCGGGGGCGCCGGTGGCGATCCACTCGCGGACGTCCACGCGACCGCCGTCCACGTCGTACCGCCACTGGTGGCACATCGGCGGTTGGTCCTCGGTGCCGGGCGTCCGGAGCTCGATGAACCAGTCCCGGTTCACTACCCCGGGGAAGTTCACGGCGTCGGCGTACGTGGCCTGCAGTTCGAGCTGGGACGCGGCGCGCCGGGACTCGTCCGAGGCGTCCGCGACGGCCTGGGCGCGGTTCGCACTGCGGAACATGAGCATGAGACCGCTGCCCACGATGGCGAAGCAGGTCGCGAGGATGCCCATGGCCACGATGAGCTCAATGAGGGAGAAGCCGGCATCGCGGTCGCCGGCGTCGCGGCGCTGGCGGAGGAACCGTCGCATCAGAAGTTCACCGTCGCTGTGCCGGAGGAAGCGAGGGTCGAGTCGTCGCCGACCCCGCGCAGGACGTAGGACCAGGTGCAGCTGCCCCCGCCGCCACCGCTGGGGCGCGAAGGTGTGGTGTAGGTCAACACACCGCTGGAGGCGTCGAGGGTCCCCGAGCAGCTCCCCGTGGTGAGGTTGAGATCGGTGACCTGGATGCTCGGGCCGGGAGCGTTCGGGACGTCATTCTGGAGGAGGTTGCGCGTCTGGCCGGAGCGGTTGGGGGTCCCGCTCCAGGTGTCGGCGGACGCCACGGGGAGGACCGGCACCGAGAGCGTCACCGTGCGCGACGCCTGGCCGTCGGCGTTGCGGATGAAGTACCGGGCGCTGAAGGTGCCGACCGTGTTGGCGGGGACCGCGAAGCCGAGCGTGCGGCCGGTCGTGTTCGTCGAGGAGTAGGGCACCCCGTCGACGAGGAAGCGTCCGGTGCCGGTGACCACCGAGGTCACCACCACCCGGGAGAAGGTGTCCGTGTTGCCTGCGTCCTCGAGGATCCGCAGCGCCGTCCCGGTGGAAGGGGACGTGACCTGGGCGTTGAGGGGCTGACGGCTCGGGGACGTGACGGGGGCTGGCGTGACGCTCCACTGCTGGTCGTCCGTCGGGTCGATGAGTGCGGTGGTGCGGTACCGGCACGCGCCGTTGGCGCAGCCGCTCCCCTGGCCCACGCCGCTCCAGGCCACCTCCACCGCCACGCGGTACAGCGGCACGTACCCGACGACAGGGCCGACGTTGTACGCGAGCCCGCCGAGCGGTCCGCGGTTGCACGGTCCGTTCGCCAGCACGGTGGTCGAGCGGTAGCACTGGCCGACCACGGTGGTGACGGTGTAGGTCGATCCCGACACCCGCACGGTCTGGGAGAAGGGCAGCGGCCGCACCGTGGTCGGGTCGACGTTCGCGGCGATCACCGGTGCCGGACCGGGGTAGGCGGGGTCGTACGTCGGCAGCGTGATGCTCTTGTCGGGGCCAGTCCAGGCCGCCCACTGCGCGTCGACCTCCGACTTCGACCGGCCGATGGCCAACCGGGCCGGGTCCACGGCCTGGGCCGCGTCCATCGCGGCCGAGGCCAGCTCGACGGCCGCCTGCTTGCGCTGCATCTGACTCGCACCGTTGACGCCACGGAGGAAGAAGACGAGGGCACCGCTCGCCACGATGGCCAGCAGCGTGAGGGCGACGATCACCTCGATGAGCGTGAACCCCTCATCGTCGCGGCGGGTCCAGCAGCGGTTGCGCACGCGTTCTCCTCGGCGGTCGGCGCAGCGGCGGCCGGTCGGCACGCCTCTGGTGGTGATCGGCGGTGGCGGGCGCGCCCTTGAGCGGGTCGGTCACGCGCTCACCCCCCCGGCCCAACGGCGGCGTCGCCGTCCCGGAACGACGAACGGCCCGTGAGCGCCGAAGCACTCACGGGCCGTCACCACGTCAGACGCGGCAGGGCGGAAGGATCAGAACGTCCCGCACCCAGCCGTGTTGGCCGGCTGGAGACCGCCCTTGTTGGAGACGTAGACCAGGCCGTTCACCGTGTCCGAAGCCTTGGCGTTCTTGCCGACGATGCAGTACGCCGTGCCGTCGCTGTTCAGCGTGATGGTGAAGCTGTTGTCCTTGGAGATCTTCACGGTGTCCGAGGCGCTGGGCACCGGGACGGGCGCGTTGGCCGCGGTGGTCGCCTGCACGTACGTCTGGGTGTCGGTGTACGCGGTCTCCTCGGCCTGGGCGATGGTGCGCAGGTCGGACTTCAGGCTGGAGTCCACGGCCTTCTTGCGCTGGTTCAGGAACACCGGGATCGCGATCGCGGCGAGGATGCCGATGATGATCATGACCACGAGGAGCTCGATCAGGGTGAAGCCCTGGTCCTTCTCCTCGATCGACTTGCGGATGCGAGCGAGCATGCTGCTCCCCTTCGGGTTGGGTGTTCAGAGCCGCCCGCTGTTGTCGCGCACCGACTTCGGTGCTGCGGCTCCGTTGACCAGAACATCGACCCCGCACACCGCGACCTTGAACACCCCGTCGCCACATCACCCGCCCGGAGCAGCCCCACAAGAGCCGTCCCCACGAACGCAGAACGGCCCGTGAGCGCCGAAGCACTCACGGGCCGTTCAGGTCAGCAGACGAGGACCTCAGAAGCTGCAGGCGCTGGTTCCGGAGGGCTGCAGGCCACCCTTGTTGCTGATGTAGTACCAGTCACCGGAGGCCTTGGCGTTGGTGCCCTTGATGCAGTAGGCCGAACCAGCCGCCAGACCGGTGGCCGCCGGGTTCAGCGTGACCGTGATGGCGTTGTCCTTGCTGACCTTGACCGGGTCGCCGGCGCCGGTGAAGTCCTGCCCGGCAGCGGTCTGCGCGCCGGCCGTGTAGGTCTGCGAGTCGGTGAAGTAGGTCTCCTCCGCCTGGGCAACGGTCCGCAGGTCGGACTTCAGGCTGGAGTCCACGGCCTTCTTGCGCTGGTTCAGGAACACCGGGATCGCGATCGCGGCGAGGATGCCGATGATGATCATGACCACGAGGAGCTCGATCAGGGTGAAGCCCTGGTCCTTCTCCTCGATCGACTTGCGGATGCGAGCGAGCATGCTGCTCCCCTTCGGGTTGGGTGTTCAGAGCCGCCCGCTGTTGTCGCGCACCGACTTCGGTGCTGCGGCTCCGTTGACCAGAACATCGACCCCGCACACCGCGACCTTGAACACTCCGTCCGCGCATCACTCGCACAGACCAATCCCGTGACCGCCCATCCCCGGGACGCAGAACGGCCCGTGAGCGCCGAAGCACTCCCGGGCCGTTCTGGGACTCAGAACCCGCTGGGACAGGCGGTGACACCCTTGGACTGCTGGCCGCCGGCGTCGCTGACGTGGACCCAGACGTTGGACGTCCGGGTGCTGCTGCCGATGATGCAGTAGCTCGAGCCGGCCGCGTTGAGCTTGACCTGCACGGAGACGTCCGGCGAGAGGCGGATCGGGTCGATGATCGTCGGGGAGCTCGTCGTCGAGACCGCCAGGTAGCGCTCGTAGTCGGTGAAGTAGGTCTCCTCCGACTGCGCGATGGTCCGCAGATCGGTCTTGACCGCGGCGTCGGCTGCCTTGCTCTTCTGGGCGATGAAGACGGGCACGGCGATGGCCGCGAGGATCCCGACGACGATCATCACCACGAGGAGCTCGACGAGGGTGAACCCGTCGTCGGCCCGCGACCGGACGCCCGGCATCAGTTGATGAGGTTGAAGACGCCGAAGATCGGCATGTACATGGCGACGATCATCGCGCCGATGATGCCGCCGAGCACCGCGATCATCAGCGGTTCGATGAGGCTGGTGAGCGCCTCGGTCGTGGCTTCGACCTCCTGGTCGTAGAAGTCGGAGATCTTGTGCAGCATGGCGTCCAGCGCGCCGGTGTCCTCACCGACGCTCATCATCTGCACCACCATGGCGGGGAAGATGGCGTGCTCGGCCAGCGGGGCGGCGAGGGCCTTGCCCCCACGGACGCTCTCGATGACGTCCTTCGACGCTCGTTCGATGACCACGTTCCCCGACGCGTCGCCTACGATCTCGAGGCTCTGCAGGATCGGAACCCCCGACCGGAGCATGGTCCCGAGGTTGCGCGTGAACCGGCTGAGGGCGATCTTCTGCGTCAGGAGACCGAAGATGGGCATCTTGAGCTTGAGGGGGTCGACCACGTTGCGCACCTGCGGCTTGTTCTTCACCTTGCGCCACACGACGGGGAAGACGACGGCGGCGACCACCATCACGGGGGCCGCGTAGCGGAGGGCGTGCGACAGCGCCACGAGGATCTTGGTGGGCAGGGGCAGTTCGCCGCCGAGGGAGGAGAACATGCCGGCGAAGATCGGGACGATGAAGAGCAGCATCCCCGCCACCGCGAGGATGGCGATGATGAAGACCACGACGGGGTAGGTCATCGCCGACTTGACCTTGGCCTTGAGCTTCACCTCGGCCTCGAAGTTCTCGGCGAGCTGCACGAGCACCTGGTCGAGGAAACCTCCGACCTCACCGGCCCGGATCATGTTGACCATCAGGGGCGGGAAGACGTCGTGGTGCTTCGCCATCGCGCTCGAGAGCGAGATGCCCGTCTCCACCTCGGAGCGGACCACCCCGAGGACCTCGGCGAGCTTCTTGCTCTCGGTCTGCTCGGCCAGGATGGACAGGGCCTTCAGGAGGGACAGACCCGAAGAGACCATCGTGGCGAACTGCCGCGACATCAGGGCGAGGTCCTTCAGCTTGACGCGGTTGCCGCCGGGCAGGCTGATCTCCATCTGCATGCCCCGGCCGGCCTTGGACGCGGTCACCGAGATCGGAGCCATTCCCTGCGACAGCAGTCGCTGGGCGACCTGGGACGCGTCGTTGGCCTCCAGCGTCCCCTTGACGAGCTTGCCCGTCCGGTCGCGCGCGGAGTACTCGAACGTCGCGTGCTGCGCACGGCCGGCCGGCTTCGCCGGCGCCTTGGTCATCGTGGCCATGGATCGTCCTTCCTCAGCGCCCGGTCAGGCGACGGAACTCGTCAGCGGCGGAGCACTTCTCCAGGCCGTGTTCGAACGTGATCTGGCGGGTGCGCACGAGTTCGGCCAGGTGCTGGTCGAGCGTGTGCATGCCGAACTGCGCACCGGCCTGCATGGCCGTGCCGATCTGGTGGGTCTTGCCCTCGCGGATGAGGTTCCGGATGGCGGGGGTGGCGACCATGACCTCGGTGGCGACGACGCGCCCGCGGCCGTCGGCGCGCTTGCACAACGTCTGACAGACGACGCCCTGGATGGCGCCGGCGAGCTGGGTGCGGATCTGGGTCTGCTGGTGCGGCGGGAAGACGTCGATGACGCGGTCGATGGTCGAGGCGGCGCTCGAAGTGTGCAGGGTGCCGAAGACGAGGTGGCCGGTCTCGGCGGCGGTGAGGGCGACGGAGATCGTCTCGAGGTCGCGCATCTCGCCGACGAGGATGATGTCGGGGTCCTGGCGCAGCACGTGCTTGAGCGCGTTGGCGAAGGACTTGGTGTCCTCCCCCACCTCGCGCTGGTTGACGATGCAGCTCTTGTGGCGGTGGAGGAACTCGATGGGGTCCTCGACCGTCATGATGTGGTCCTTGCGGGTCCGGTTCGCGAGGTCGACGATCGAGGCGAGCGTCGTCGACTTCCCGGAACCGGTCGGCCCGGTCACGAGGACGAAACCGCGCTGCAGGCCGGCGAACGACCCGACGACGGGCGGGACGCCGAGGTCCTCGAGGGGTTTGATCTCGAACGGGATGCGGCGGAACGCGACACCGACGGACTCGCGCTGGCGGTAGACGTTCACGCGGAAGCGCGAGTGCCCCGGCACCTGGTAGGCGAAGTCGAGTTCGAGGTTGGCCTCGAAGACCTCGCGCTGCTTCTGCGTGAGGATGGCGTAGATCGCCTCCTGCAGCGTCTTGGACACCATCTTCGGGAACTCGTCCATCGCCGTCATCTCACCGGACAGGCGCACCGTCGGGTGGGCGCCGGAGGTCAGGTGGACGTCGGAGGCCCCCAGCTCCAGGGCCCGGACGAGGACGTCGTTCACGCGGATGGGGAGGTCGACGTCGTCACCGCCGCTCGTCACGAGCCCCTGGACGGCGTACTCCTCGACCGGCGGGGCGAGCTGGGTCACCACGGGCTCCACCGGAGCCGCCTGCACCGGCACGTGCGGGGCGGCGGGCGGGGCGGCGGGCGGGGCGGGGGGCGGGGACGAGTGCCGCGGCCGCTCCTCGGCGACGGGGGCCAGCGCGAACCCCTCGGGCGCGGCGGACTCGGCCTGGGCGATGACGGCCTGGTCGCTCTCCAGCTGCTTGAGCAGCGCGCTGATGTTCGGCCGGGCCGACGGGACGCCGTCCCCGACCGAGCGCATGTTCGTCGGGACGTACGGCTCCACGGGCTGACCGCCCTGACCAGCGTTGTCCATCTCGCTCCCCACAGCCCGACCCCGAGCACCACGGAACGCACGGCCGTCTGCCGGCGCTCTGTTGTGCTCATCGGTCGGGCTCAGGGGCCGCTTGAGGCGGGCGATCACCGCTTCGCCCGTTCGGGTGGCGCCTCCTCAGCCGCGGTCGGGCGAGGAGGCCCCGCTCCCCCGGACGTCGACCGCGGCGGCCCCCGCCCCGGCACCGAACACGGCCCCCCGCCGCTCGGTCCCGACGGCGGCGAGCCCCGCGACGCACAGCAGCACGGGCACCAGCGTCCAGACGAGGGCCGCGGGGTAGCCGTGGCCGGCGGCGATGTCCTCCTGCAGGTACAGGTTGAGCGAGGCGAAGAGGTTGCCCAGCTGGTAGGTGACCCCCGGGTAGAAGCCGCGGATCTCGTCCGGGCTCAGCTCGGTGAGGTGCGCGGGGATCACGCCCCAGGCCCCCTGGACGAGGAACTGCATGAGGAACGAGCCGAGGGCGATCATCCCGAACGTCGTGGACTGGGTGAACAGGTAGAGCACGGGCAGGCCGAGCAGCGAGCAGCCGACGATCGTCCACCGCCGGCCGATCCGCTGGGACGCGGCGCCCAGCAGGGTGCCGCCGATGATCGCCCCGACGTTGTAGATGACGGCGATGCCGATGGCGGAGTCGGCGCTGAAGCCGAGCCCCTCCTTGAGGAAGGTCGGGTAGACGTCCTGGGTGCCGTGGCTCATCCAGTTGAAGGCCGTCATGAGCAGCACGAGGTAGACGAAGCGGCGCAGCACGAGCGGGTTGCGGAAGACCTGCCCCGGGGTCGTCCTCGTCAGGGCGACCCGCTCCCGCGTCTGCTCCCAGGCGGCGGACTCCCGCACCCGGGTCCGGACGAAGAGCGCCAGCAGTCCCGGGACGATGGAGACGGCGAACATGCCGCGCCAGCCCAGGTGCGGGTCGATGAGGTAGTAGGCCACCGCGGCCAGCAGGTACCCGGTGGAGTACCCCTGCTGCAGCACACCGGAGAAGAAGCCGCGCCGGGACGCGGGCACCTTCTCCATGGCCAGGGCCGCCCCCAGCCCCCACTCCCCGCCCATGCCGATCCCGTAGAGCAGCCGCAGGACGAACAGGACCGTGAAGTTCGGCGCGAACGCGCAGAGGAAGCCGACGACGGAGTAGAAGAGCACGTCCACGACGAGCGGGGTGCGCCGGCCGACGCGGTCGGCCCACAGCCCGAACACGAGCGCCCCGACCGGGCGCATGACGAGCGTCGCCGTCGTCAGCAACGCCATCGTCGTGAGGGAGACGCCGAGGTCCTTGCCGACCTCGGCGTAGACGAGGACGACGATGAAGTAGTCGAACGCGTCCATCGTCCAGCCCAGGAACGCGCCCGTGAACGCGTTCCGCTGGTCGGGGGTGAGGCGTTCTCGCACAGCCGGGGTCGAGGACACGTCGAACCGCCTTCCACGAGGGGGTCACCGTTGACGACCGAGGACGTTACCCCGAGCAAGCACCATCGGCACCCCCCGGAGGCGCGCTCCCAGGAAGAGTTGCGACAGTGGGGCCGTGACCGACCAGCACCTGCTCACCCCCACGACCCCCTCCAAGGCTCCCGGCAGCTGGCTGGGCTGGGTGGCGGCGGTCGTCGGGCTCGGCGCCGTGGCCGTGCTCGTCTACATCGCCACTCTCCTCGTCGGCTCGGCCAAGGACGCCCGCGCCATCGACGTCGCCGAGAAGCACCTGCCCGCCGTGGGCACCTACGGGCTCGCCGGCTCCGTCCCGGCCCAGGACCTCACCCAGCAGCCGTCGGAGCAGTGGTCCCTCACCGCGACGCAGGCCGAGGTCGGCGAGCAGGAGGTCCGCGTGCACCTCACGTGGACGAACCTGTCGAAGCAGGCCGTCACCTGGGCGTGCCCGGGGCCCGTCGACCTCTCCAAGTGGCAGAGCACGTCGGTGAAGCTGTCGGGTGCCGGCGCCGGGGCCAGCAGCGCGCACTGCACCCGGGACCAGCCGGCCGCGCAGGACGTCGCGCCGGGCGGCAGCGTCCAGGACTGGGAGGCCTTCCCCCGCGACAGCGCGTTCGGGGCCGGACCGGCGAAGATCACCGCCCAGATCGTCCGGCCCTCGGACGACAGCGACTACGGCACGACGGACGACACCCCGGACGTCACCTTCGTCCTCGACCTGGCGAAGGCCTCCTTCACCGCCGGCTGACGACGGCGGGCGCCGCGGGCCTCAGGCCCGGGCGCGGTCGGCGAGCGCCGCGAGTCCGGCGGCGCGCATGGCCTCCACCGGACCCTCGCGGCCGGTCATGAGCTCGACCTGGGCGACGGCCTGGTGCAGCAGCATCTCGAACCCGCCGACGACGGGTCCGCCCCACCGTTGCGCGAGCGGCGTCGGCCACGGGGCGTAGACGACGTCCAGCAGCAGGGGCCACCACACGGGCCGGAACGCCCCGAGGAGCGCGTCGGCCATGGCCTCCGAGGCCCCGATGGGGACGGTGGAGACGACGACCTCGGCGCTCAGGGCGACCGCGAGCTCGGACCAGTCGCGGATCTCGACCTCCCCGCCGAGCCGGGCCGCGACGCCGCGCAGCTCGGCCGCGCGGTCCGGGGACCGGACGACGGCGACGGGTCGGGGGCAGCCGGCCTGCAGCAGCGCGACGACGGCCGAGCGGGCCGTGGCGCCGCCCCCGAGGACGACCCCGCGGGAGACGCGCTCGGCCCCCGCCTCCGCCAGGGCCGTGACGAGGCCGATGACGTCGGTGTTCTCGGCACGCAGCCGGACACCCCGCCGTCCCGGGGTGTTGCGCCGGTCCAGGCGCGGGGTGACGACGACGGTGTTGACCGAGCCGACGGCGCGCGCGAAGTCGCTGACCTCGTCGACGAGAGGGACGACGGCCTGCTTGAGCGGCATCGTCAGGCTCAACCCGGCCCAGTCGGCGTCGAGCGCGCCGACGACGGCCGGCAACCGTTCCTCGTCGACCTCGAGGAGGTCGTAGCTCCAGCCGGTCAGGCCGAGCGCCGAGTACGCGGCGCGGTGCAGCGCCGGTGAGAGCGAGTGCGCGATGGGCGACCCGCAGACCGCTGCCCTCACTGCCCCGGGTGGTCCTTGAGCCAGGCCTGGAACAGGGCGACGTTCGCGTTGTGCTCGGCGATCGTCGTCGCGAAGCGCGTCTCGCCCGTCTCCGGGTTGACCGTGACGAAGAAGAGCCACGGCCCGTCGGCGGGGTTGAGGGCGGCGTTCAGCGCGTCCTGGCCGGGGTTGCTGATGGGCCCGGCGGGCAGCCCGGGGTGCAGGTAGGTGTTGTACGGCGAGTCCGTCGCCCGCTGCTCGGCCGTCGTCGTCACCTTGCCCGTCGCTCCGACGGCGTAGCTGACGGTCGAGTCGAGCTGCAGCGGCATCCCGATCGCGATCCGGTTGTCCAGGACGCGCGCCACCTTCGCCATGTCCTCGGGGCTGCGCGCCTCCTTCTGGGCGATGCTCGCCTCGACGACGACGTCGTGCATGCGCTCGGGCGGCACCCCGAGGTTCGCCATGACGGTGTTGGTCTGCGTGACCATGGCCTTCAGGACGTCCGCGGCGCTCTCCCCCGGGTTCACCGAGTACGTCGCCGGGAAGAGGTAGCCCTCGGCGTTGCCGTTCGCGGCGGCCGGGAGTCCCAGCGCGGCGGGGTCGGCGAGCGCCTTCTCGAGGTCGGCAGCCGGCAGCCCGACGGTCTTCTCCACGAGCGCGAGGACCTGCTTGACCGTGAGCCCCTCCGGCACCGTGAGCCGGGTGGTGACCTTCGCGGCCGGGTCGAGGAGGAGCGCGACGGCCGCGGCGGCCGACATGTGCTCCTTGAGGCGGTAGGTGCCGGGCTGGATGCCGGCCATCTTCGGCTGCGTCCTGGAGGCGGCGACGAAGGCGCTGCTGGTCTTGACGACGCCGGCCTTGGCGAGGCTCTGACCGATGGTGCGGCCGCTGTCGCCCGCGGCGATGCGGACGTCGACGGATCCGGTCCCGGCCCCGTCCCAGTCGTCGCTCTCGGTGAAGCGGGCCACGACGGGCCCGAGGGTCCCCCAGGCCGCCCAGGTGCCGCCGCCGATGACGGCGAGGGCGGCGACGATGGCGACGAGCGCGCGACGACGGCGCAGGCCGCGCCGACGGCGTGAGTCCCCGCTGTGCGTGCCGGGAAGATCCATCAGGTCCATCATCAGCCCCTGCCCTCCGTGGCGCCGGGTTCCGACGTCCGTGCCCCACCCTGCCCGCGGTGCCGCGGTTTGCGGCGTGCCTTCGGTTCCTCCACCACCCGTCCGGGGGTGTGTCCTGCACGCTCTGCGTCGAGCGCTGCCTGCAGCAGGACCACGGCGGCCGCTTGGTCGACGACCGCCCGGAACTGCTTCTCCGTCTTGCCCGCCGCGTGCAGCGCCCGGTGGGCGTCGACCGTGCTGAGGCGCTCGTCGACGAGCCGGACGGACACCCCGGGGACGGCCCGCCTGATCTTGTCGGCGTACTCGACGGCGCGCAAGGCTGCCGGGCCCTCGGATCCGTCCAGCGACAACGGCCACCCGACGACGACCTCGACGGCCCCGCGCTCGCGCGCCTCGGCGGCCACGTCGGCCACGTCGGTTTCGTGCGCGGCGTCGCGGACGAGCGTTCGCAGCGGTGAGGCGATCACGCCAGCAGGGTCGCACGCCGCCAGACCCACCCGGACGCTCCCGACGTCCACGGCGAGTCGTACGCCCGCTCTCACCGCGAGGTCACCACCGGCTCGTCACACCCGACGGACCGAGGGTGCCTCACAACGATCCCGTGACCCGCGCACCGACGAAGTCGCTGATGGCCGCGAGCGCCGCGCCGACCTTGGACGCGTCCTGGCCGCCGCCCTGGGCGAGGTCGTCCTTGCCGCCGCCGCCGCCGCCGAGGGTCTGGGCGGCGGTGCGGACGAGCTCACCGGCCTTGACGCCCCAGCGGCGCGCCTCGGCGTTGGTGGCCACGACGACGACGGGACGGTCCTTGGCCACCCCGGTGATCGCGACCACGACGGGCCGCTCGTCGCCGAGGCGGGAGCGGACGTCGAGGACGAGCGTGCGCACGTCGTCGGCCGCGGCCGCGCCGGCGTCGTGGGTGACGACCTGGACGCCGAACTTGTCGGTCGGGTTCGCGGCGATCGTCGGCGCGAGGGCGAGGACCTGCCCGGCGCGCAACTTGGCGATCTCCTTCTCGGCGTCGGACAGGCGCGTCAGCAGCGAGCCGATGCGGTCGGGCAGCTCCTCGGGGCGCGCCTTGACGACGTCGGTGAGCTGGTTGACGAGGAGGTGCTCACGCGTGAGGAAGTCGAACGCGTCGGCGCCGACGAGGGCCTCGATGCGGCGGGCGCCGGACCCGATGGAGCTCTCGGACAGGATCGAGACGAGCCCGACCTGCTGGGACGTCAGCGTGTGCGTGCCCCCGCACAGCTCCTTGGACCAGTCCTCGCCGATGGAGACGACGCGCACGCGGTCGCCGTACTTCTCCCCGAACAGGGCCATCGCGCCGGAGTTCAGGGCCGACTCGCGGTCCATGACCTCGGCCGAGACGGGCAGGTCGTCGTGGATGCGCTCGTTGACGACGCCCTCGATGTCGCGGACGACCTGGTTCGCCACCTGCGTGGTGGAGGAGTAGTCGAAGCGCAGCCGGCCCGGCGCGTTCTGCGACCCGGCCTGGGTCGCGGTGTCGCCGAGGTGCTCGCGCAGGACCTGGTGCACGAGGTGGGTGGCGGTGTGCGCGCGGCTGATCGAGCGGCGGCGCGCGGCGTCGACGACGGCGTGCACGGTGTCGCCGGCGACGAGCTCCCCGCTCGTGACGGAGCCCTTGTGCACGTACAGGCCGCGGACGGGCTGCTGGACGTCGCTGACCGTGACGACGGCGCCGCCGGAGGTCGTCAGCGTGCCGTGGTCGGCGAGCTGCCCGCCGCCCTCGGCGTAGAACGGCGTGCGGTCCAGGACGACCTCGACGTCGGTGCCGACGGGTGCGGACGGCGTGCTGACGCCGCCCTGCAGGACGACGGCCACCCGCGCCTCACCGGAGGCGACCTCGTAGCCGGTGAAGGTGACCGGTGCGGGCAGGCTCTCCAGCGTCGAGCGGTAGACGGTGAGGTCCACCCCGCCCGTCTTCTTCGCCTTGGCGTCGGCCTTCGCGCGGCCGACCTGCTCGGCCATGAGGGTGCGGAAACCCGCCTCGTCGACGCTGACCCCGGCCTCGGAGGCCATCTCCAGGGTCAGGTCGATGGGGAACCCGTAGGTGTCGTGCAGCGCGAACGCGCGCTCCCCCGACAGGGTCGAGCCGCCCGCCGACTTCGTCTGCGCGACAGCCGTCTCGAAGATCGCCGTCCCCGAGACGAGGGTGCGGCGGAACGCCTCCTCCTCGGCGTAGGCGACCCTCGCGATGCGGTCGAAGTCGGTGCGCAGCTCGGGGTAGGAGGCGCTCATGACCTCCATCGAGGCGGGCAGCAGGATCGGCAGCGCCTCGTCCTCGAACCCGAGCAGGCGCATGGCGCGCACCGCACGGCGGATGAGACGGCGCAGGACGTAGCCCGCGCCCTCGTTGCCGGGGGTGACGCCGTCGCCGATGAGCATGAGCGCGCTGCGGACGTGGTCGGCGACGACGCGCATGCGGACGTCGTCGTCCCGGTTGGCGCCGTACTCCTTCTCGGCCGCGAGCGCCGCGTAGTCCAGGACGGGCCGGACCTCGTCGATCTCGTACATGTTGTCGACGCCCTGCTTGAGGAAGGCGACGCGTTCCAGGCCCATGCCGGTGTCGATGTTCTTGGCGGGCAGCTCACCGGCGACGTCGAAGTCCGTCTTCGAGCGCACCGCGGAGAGCTGGTACTGCATGAAGACGAGGTTCCAGATCTCGATGTACCGGTCCTCGTCGGCCTCCGGGCCGCCCTCGGCGCCGAACTCCGGTCCGCGGTCGTAGTAGATCTCCGAGCAGGGGCCGCCGGGGCCCGGCTGACCCGTGTTCCAGTAGTTGTCCTTCTTGCCGCGGCGCTGGATGCGCTCGGCGGGCACGCCCTGCTCGCGCCACAGCTGGAAGGCCTCGTCGTCGTCGAGGTAGACGGTCGTCCAGAGGCGCTCGGGGTCGAAGCCGAGGCCGCCGTCGGCCTCGGGCGTCGTCAGCAGCTCCCAGGCGAACGCCACGGCGTCGCGCTTGAAGTAGTCGCCGAAGGAGAAGTTGCCGTTCATCTGGAAGAACGTGCCGTGCCGCGTGGTCTTGCCGACCTCCTCGATGTCGAGGGTCCGCAGGCACTTCTGCACGCTGGTGGCCCGCTTGTACGGGGCCGGCACCTGCGCGGTGAGGTACGGGATGAAGGGCACCATCCCGGCGACGGTGAACATGAGGCTGGGGTCGGTCGAGACGAGCGAGGCGCTCGGCACGACGGTGTGACCCTTGCGCTCGAAGAAGTCGAGCCACCGGCGACGGATCTCTGCCGTCTGCATCGGACGTGCCTCCTGCTGTGGTTGCTGCCGGACCTGCCGTGCCCACGTCGCGCGTGCAACGGGACGTACGACCGTCGACCCTACCCGTCCGGGGTCCAGGCCCCCCTCACCAGCCGTGCAGCTGGCAGGCCCGCTCGGCGACCTCCTCGAACCGGGCGCGGTCCAGGGCGGCGCCCTCGCGGCGGACGTCCCGGGGGGAGACCCGCAGGACCCGGTCGAGGCGGACCTCGCTGGGGCGGCCCTGCCGGTCCCAGGCGCCGGTGCCGACGTCGACCCAGACCCTCCCGTCGGCACCGCGGTCACCGGCGGACCGGTCCGGCCCGACGTGGTCCTTGCTCGTCATCATGAAGGCGACGAGCTCGGCGCCGTCGCGGCCGACGACCAGGACGGGGCGGTCCTTGCCGCGGCCGTCGTGCTCCTCGTAGGGGACCCACGCCCAGACGACCTCGCCGGGGTCGGGGCGGCCGTCGGCGCGCGGGACGTACTCGAGCCGGACGCGCCCGGTGCCGGCGTCGCGGGCGCCGCGCCCCCGGCGGGGGCGTGGCCGGTCGGGGGCGTGCTCGGGGGTGGGCGGGACGGTCCGCGGAGCGGCGAGCTGCCGTTGCAGCTCGCGGGTGAGCGCGCGGACCCCGGCCCGCAGGAGCCTCTCGAACATCAACGCCCCCTGATGATCCGGCGCAGCCGGGCGAGCCGTTCCCGCACGTTGGCCTCGTAGCCGCGGTCGGTCGGGACGTAGTAGTCCTTGCCGACGAGGGCGTCCGGGGCGTACTGCTGCTCGGCCACACCCGCGGGCACGTCGTGCGTGTAGACGTACCCCTTGCCGTGGCCGAGCTTGCCCGCCCCGGAGTAGTGCGCGTCCCGCAGGTGGGGCGGGACGGACCCGCCGAGACCGGCCCGGACGTCGGCGATGGCGGCGTTGATGCCGTTGTAGGCCGCGTTGGACTTCGGTGCGGTCGCGTTGTGGACCACCGCCTGCGCCAGGATGATCCGCGCCTCCGGCATCCCGATCTGGGCGACGGCGTGCAGGGCTGCGACCGCGGTCTGCAAGGCCGACGGGTCGGCCATGCCGACGTCCTCGCTGGCGGCGATGACGATGCGCCGGGCGATGAACCGGGGGTCCTCCCCCGCCTCGATCATGCGGGCGAGGTAGTGCAGCGCGGCGTCGACGTCGGAACCGCGCATCGACTTGATGAACGCGCTGGCCACGTCGTAGTGCTGGTCGCCCTGCCGGTCGTAGCGGACCGCGGCCCGGTCCAGCGCCCGCTCGGCGTCGGCGAGGGTGATGACCGCGTCCCCGTCGCCGTCGAGGGCTGCGCCGGCAGCCGCCTCCAGCGCCGTCAGCGCACGCCGGGCGTCACCGTCGGCCACCCGGACGAGGTGCTCGAGGGCGTCGTCCTCGACGCGCACCTCCCCCGCGAGCCCGCGCGGGTCCTCGATGGCGCGGCGCACCAGCCCGCGCACGTCGTCGGCCGTCAGCGGCTGCAACGTCAGCAGCAGCGACCGGGACAGCAGCGGTGTGACGACCGAGAAGTTCGGGTTCTCCGTGGTCGCCGCGACGAGCACGACCCAGCGGTTCTCCACCCCGGGCAGCAGCGCGTCCTGCTGGGCCTTGGTGAAGCGGTGGATCTCGTCGAGGAAGAGGACGGTCTGGCGGCCGTAGAGGTCGCGGTCGGTGCGGGCGCCCTCGACGACCGTCCGCACGTCCTTCACGCCCGCCGTGACGGCCGAGAGCTCGGCGAACTTCCGGCCGCCGGAGGAGGCGATGACGGTCGCCAGCGTCGTCTTCCCCGTCCCGGGCGGGCCCCAGAGGATGACCGAGGCGGGCCCGGCCCGGCCGAGGTCGCCGTCGGTGGCGAGCCGGCGCAGCGGGGACCCCGGGCCGAGCAGGTGCTGCTGCCCGACGACCTCGTCGATCGAGCGCGGGCGCATGCGGACCGCGAGCGGCGCGCCGGCCAGCACGCGGGGGCGGCGGTCGCCGGTGCCGGTGTCGTCGTCGGAGGTGAACAGGTCGGCCACCGGGGCACCGTACGTGCTCCCGACGACACCGGGGTCCCCCGGCGCCCGACCACGCAGCTCAACCACAGCTCCGTCCGCGCTCGCACCCACGAACGGCACCGAGAGTGACGACATGCACCAGACCACCGACACTCCTCCGGTCCCCACCACTGCGTCCCCGCACGTCCGCGTCGTGCATGTCGCCGGGGCGGGCACCCTGCACGGCGCCGAGCTCCCGCTCCTGGCCGACGCGGGCGCGGCGGCCGAGCACCCCCCGACCCCTGCGCACGTGACGACGCGCCGCGAGGGCGACCGGCTGGACGTCGTGCTGGCCGGGGACGTGGACCCGGCGCTGGCCTCCGACCTCGGGCTGGCGCTCGCGTTCGTGCGCAGCACGGTGCGCGACGGCGGACCCCAGCGCGTCCGGCGCGTCCACCTCGACGTCGCCGCGGTCACGGCCCTGGACACCACCGCCCTGCGCTGGGTCGAGGACCTGCGCGGCGCCTGCGCGCAGGCCGCCGTGGCGTGCTCGACGTCACCGGCCCGCCCCGCCGTCCAGCGCGTCCTCGACCTGGTGCGCGCGCTGCCCGACGGCGAGCTGGCCGCGTCGTGATTCCGGGACCCGGGGCCATCACCGGCGCCTATCACTCCTGCTGAGGTACCAGGTGACGCTGGGCCACCGGTGGCCATGTCCAGTGAGCACACACAGGTTGAACTCAGGGTTTCCCAGGACATCTGGCAGGGACGAGTCCCACGATGGATCCATGACCGCGACCACCACCTCCCGGCGTTCGGACCTCACCCGCCCCGACGGGACCGCGCTGCGGGTCCTCGTCGTCGACGACGAGTCGACCCTGTCCGAACTGCTCAGCATGACCCTGCGCTACGAGGGGTGGGAGGTGCAGACGGCCGCCAACGGTCTGGAGGCGGTCCGCGCCGCCCGCACCTTCCGTCCCGACGCCGTGATCCTCGACATCATGCTGCCGGACATCGACGGCCTCGAGGTCCTGCGCCGCCTGCGCGCCGACGCGACCGACGTCCCCGTCCTGTTCCTCACGGCCAAGGACGCCGTCGAGGACCGCGTCAACGGCCTGACCGCGGGCGGCGACGACTACGTCACCAAGCCGTTCAGCCTCGAGGAGGTCGTGGCCCGGCTGCGCAGCCTCCTGCGCCGCTCCGGCCTCGCGGCCGCCAAGCAGGAGCCCGTCCTCTCGGTCGGCGACCTCGTCCTCGACGAGGACAGCCACGAGGTGACCCGCGCCGGTGAGGAGATCCGCCTCACGGCCACCGAGTTCGAGCTGCTCCGTTACCTCATGCGCAACCCGCGCCGCGTGCTGTCCAAGGCGCAGATCCTCGACCGCGTCTGGAACTACGACTTCGGGGGCCAGGCGAACATCGTCGAGCTCTACATCTCCTACCTGCGCCGCAAGCTGGACGCCGGCCGCAACCCGATGATCCACACCGTCCGCGGTGCGGGGTACGTCCTCAAGCCCGCCGACGGCGTCGTCGCCGCGGCCAGCTGACCCACCCGCACGACACCTCGGAGGAGCTGAACCACCGGTGGTCCCCTCCTCCCGGCTGCGCAGCCGGTCGCTGCGCAGCCGCCTGGTCCTGACGACCAGCGCACTCCTCGTCGCCGTCGCCCTCGTCATCGGGGTCGTGACCACGGTGGCGTTGTACCTGTCGCTCATGCACCAGGCCGAGGACAGGTTGCAGCAGACGGCGCACCTGACGTCACGGTTCTCCAACCGGGACGGGGACGAGGGCTCCCAGCAGCGTCGGCCTCCGGAGTCGGTGCCGGACGTCTGCGGTGACGGCTCCGGTTTCGGTGGTCCCGGTCAGATCGACGGCTCGCTCAACGCCGTCTTCGTGTCGGGCCAGCTCACCGGACCCTCCGGCGTCCTGGACGTCAGCCGGTCCAACCCAGACTTCTCCTGCATCCGGTCCCTGACGACGGCGCAGACGGCGGACCTGTCGACGATCACCCCGGGCGGGACCCACCGCCGTGACCTCCCGGGGCTCGGCCGGTACCTCCTGGAGGCCACGGTCGTCGGCGACGGGGTCGTGCGGGTCTCCGGTGTCCCCCTCGCGGACGTCAACCGCACCCTGCTCACGGTCGTCGGCGTGGAGGCCGCGGCCGTGCTCGGCGGGGTCGCCCTCGCCGCGGTGGCCGGCTCGCTCCTCGTGCGCCGCGACCTCGCTCCGCTGCAACGGGTCGCGACGACCGCGGCCCGCGTCTCCGAACTCGAGCTCGACCGCGGCGAGGTGGACCTGACGCTGCGCGTCCCGGACACCGACGAGACGACCGAGGTCGGCAAGGTCGGCGCGGCGCTCAACCGGATGCTCGACAACGTCGGGTCGGCGCTGGAGGCGCGGCACGCCTCCGAGCAGCGCGTCCGGCAGTTCGTGGCGGACGCCTCCCACGAGCTGCGCACGCCGCTGGCCGCCATCCGCGGCTACGCCGAGCTGACCCGCCGCAGCGGTGGGGAGGTGCCCGAGGACCTCCGGCACGCCCTCGGTCGCGTGGAGTCGGAGGCCGTGCGCATGACGGGCCTGGTCGAGGACCTGCTGCTGCTCGCGCGACTGGACTCCGGGCGCCCCCTGGACCGCGAACACGTCGACCTCACGATGACCGTCCTGGACGCCGTGAGCGACGCCCAGGTCGCGGGCCGCGACCACACCTGGCGCCTGGACCTGCCCGAGGAGGCCGTCGAGGTCGTCGGCGACCCCGGCCGGTTGCACCAGGTGCTGACGAACCTGCTCGCCAACGCCCGCACCCACACCCCGCCCGGGACGACCGTGACGGTCGGGATCGTGACCGACGGCGCGCGGGCCCACGTCGACGTCGTCGACGACGGTCCCGGGATCCCGGCGGACCTGCTGCCGAACGTCTTCGAGCGCTTCGCCCGCGGCGACTCCTCCCGGTCCCGCGCCGCGGGCAGCACGGGGCTGGGCCTGGCGATCGTCCAGGCCGTCGTCACCTCCCACCACGGCGCCGTGAGCGTCGACAGCCGTCCGGGCCGCACGGCGTTCCGCGTCACGCTGCCGACGGCGTGAACGCCCACCCTCACAGGGCGACCACAGCGCCACCTCACCCGGGGCGGAGGTCCCCGGCCGACGGTGGGGACATGACAGCGACCACCTCCGGACCCACGGAGCTCACCCCGCTGCGGCCGCCGGCCCCGCGCCCGGCCGCCGACGTCTGGACGTCCTCCAGCACCGCCCCCGTCCTGGACGTCGTGGTCCCGGTCTTCAACGAGGAGGTCGACCTCGAGCCCTGCGTTCGCCGGTTGCACGCGCACCTGGCGACCTTCCCCTTCCGCACCCGCATCACCGTCGCCGACAACGCCAGCACCGACGCGACCCCCCAGGTCGCGGCCGCCCTGGCGGACGAACTCGGTGACGTCGTGCACGTCCGGCTCGAGGAGAAGGGTCGCGGCCGCGCGCTCAAGCAGGTCTGGTCGGCCTCCGACGCCCGGGTGCTGGCCTACATGGACGTCGACCTGTCGACCGACCTCGCCGCGCTGCTGCCGCTCGTGGCGGGGTTGCTGTCCGGGCACTCCGACGTGGCGATCGGCTCCCGGCTCGCCCGCGGCGCGCACGTCGTCCGCGGCGCCAAGCGCGAGGTCATCTCCCGCTGCTACAACCTCCTGCTGCACGGCACGTTGCGCGTCCGCTTCACCGACGCCCAGTGCGGTTTCAAGGCGATCCGCGCCGACGTGGCCGCGCAGCTCCTGCCGCTCGTCGAGGACACCGGCTGGTTCTTCGACACCGAGGTGCTCGTCCTGGCCGAACGAGCCGGTCTGCGCATCCAGGAGATCCCCGTCGACTGGGTCGACGACCCCGACAGCACCGTCGACATCGTCGCGACCGCGCTGGCCGACCTGCGCGGCATCCGGCGGCTCGCGGGGGCGATGGCCTCGGGACGGCTGCCGCTCAAGGAGGTCCGGGCGAGTCTGGGCCGCGGGCCGCAACCCGCGCAGGTCGCCGGGGTCCCGACCTCCCTCGCGGGACAGCTGACCCGGTTCGTCGGCGTCGGGGTCGCGAGCACGCTCGCGTACGCCCTGCTCTACCTGGGGTTCCAGGAGGTCACCGGCGCCCAGGTCGCGAACTTCCTCGCCCTGCTGGTGACGGCCGTGGGAAACACCGCCCTCAACCGGCGGCTGACGTTCGGGGTCCGCGGCAGCGAGGGGGCCGCGCGCCACCAGGCCCAGGGTTTCGCCGTCTTCCTGCTCGGCTGGGGCATCACCTCGGGAAGCCTCGTCGCGCTGCACAGCGTCCGGCCCGACGCGCACCAGGGCGTGGAGCTCGCCGTCCTGACCGCGGCGAACCTCGCCGCGACGGTGGTCCGGTTCCTCCTGCTGCGCTCGTGGGTGTTCCGCAACCGCCGGCACCACCAGCCGGGGAACACGACGACGGGGAACACGACGACAGGGAACACCAGCGGGGAGGTGGCGGCGTGAGTTCGACGTCCGACGCCCTCGGCTGGGCCCGCAGCGCGGGTACCGGCACGCCGGACCGGTTGCGGCACTGGACGAGGACCGCGTGGCGGGGCCGCGCGCAGGACCCGCGCTGGGTCCGGCCCGCCCTGCTCGGGCTGCTGGCGGCCACGGCCGTCCTCTACCTCGTCGGGTTGTCGGCCTCGGGGTGGGCGAACCCGTTCTACGCGGCCGCCGCCCAGGCCGGTTCGCGGTCCTGGGAGGCGTGGTTCTTCGGGTCCTCCGACGCCTCGAACGCCATCACCGTCGACAAACCCCCCGCGGCCCTGTGGGTCACCGGGTTGTCGGTGCGCCTCTTCGGGTTGTCGTCGTGGTCGGTCCTCGTCCCGCAGGCCCTCGAAGGCGTGGCGACGGTGGCGCTGCTGTACGCGACCGTCCGTCGCCGCACGAGCCCCTTGACCGGGTTGATCGCCGGGTTCCTGCTGGCCACCACGCCCGTCGCGGTGCTGATGTTCCGGTTCAACAACCCGGACGCCCTGCTCGTGCTGCTCATGGTGGCGGCCACCTGGGCGACCCTGAAGGCCGTCGACACCGGCCGCGCGCGGTTCCTCGTCGGGGCCGGGGTGTTCATCGGGTTCGGGTTCCTCACCAAGCAGTTGCAGGTGTTCCTCGTGCTGCCCGGGCTGGGTCTGACCTACCTCTGGTCGGCACCGCACCCGCTGGGCCGACGGGTGCGCCACCTGCTCCTCGCCGCGGCCGCGGTCCTCGTCTCCGCGGGCTGGTGGGTGGCCCTCGTGGAACTCCTGCCGGCCTCCTGGCGGCCCTGGGTCGGCGGGTCGCAGGACGACTCGTTCCTGTCCCTGACGTTCGGCTACAACGGGTTCGGCCGGCTCACCGGCGACGAGACCGGGAGCGTCGGCGCCGGCCACGGGTGGGGCGAGACGGGCATCGCCCGGATGTTCGACAGCGAGTTCGGCGGGAACATCGCCTGGTTGCTGCCGGCGGCGTTCGCGCTCGCCGCGACCGGTCTGGTCCTCACGCGGCGCGCAGCGCGCAGCGACGCCCGCCGGGCCGCCTACGTGGCCTGGAGCGGCTGGCTCGTCGTCACGTTCCTGGCGTTCAGCTTCATGTCCGGGATCATCCACCCCTACTACACCGTCGCGCTGGCCCCCGCGGTCGCGGCGCTCGCGGCCCTGGGGACCGTCGACGTCTGGCGCCGCCGGAACTCCCGCTGGGCGCTGCCGTTCCTGGCGGTGCTCGTCGCCGGGACCGCCGGCTGGGCGTTCGTCCTGCTGGGGCGCAGCACCGACTTCCTGCCGTGGCTGCGGTGGGTCGTCCTCGTGACGGGGGTGCTCGGGACCGCCGGGCTCGTCGCCGCGGCCGTGGTTCGGACCCCGCGGACCGCGCAGGCGCTGCGCCGGGCGGGTGCGGTGACCGCGGCCGTCGCCGTCCTGGCCGGTCCGTTGTCGTACGCCGGGCAGACGGCCGCCACGGCCCACACGGGCGCCATCGTCGCCGCCGGACCGAGTTCCACGGGGTCCTTCGCGATGGGCGGCGGGCGCGGCGGGCCCGGCGGCGGTGCGTTCGCCGGGATGTTCACGCAGGGCCGGACCCCCGGGTCGACGTTCGGCGGTCAGCCGGGGACGGGTTTCCCGGGGGCGGGGCAGAGTCCCTGGGGCACGACGGGCCGTTCCCGGTCCGGTAGGGCCGGTGGTCTCGCCGGTGGCCGTGGTGGCGGCGGCGGACTGCTGGGGGCGACGACACCCGGCAGCGCGCTGGTCGCCCTCCTGGAGGCCGACGCGTCGCAGTACCGCTGGGTCGCCGCGACGACCGGGTCCAACAACGCCGCCGGGTACCAGCTCGCGACCCAGGACCCGGTGATGGCGGTCGGCGGGTTCAACGGCACCGACCCGGCCCCCACCCTGGCGCAGTTCCAGTCGTACGTCGCGGCCGGGGACGTCCACTACTACGTCGTCAGCCGGTCGATGGCCTCCACCCGCACGGGCGGCAGCGACACGGCCGCGCAGATCGCCGCGTGGGTGGAGGAGAACTTCACGGCGCAGACGGTCGACGGCACCACCGTGTACGACCTGACGCAGGGCGCCGGATCGGCGACGACCTGACCCCACGCTCCGGTGCGACCGGCCCCCGACGTCCTGACGTCGGGGGCCGGTCGCGTCGTGGACGCACAGGGAGCCCACCGACCGCGGACAGCGTCGGCGTCCAGGCTTCGTCCCGTGACGACGCGAGACCTCTCCAACCCGACCCCGGCGAACCCTCCGAGCGGGGCCCGACGGCACCGCCGCCTCCTGGCGCTCGGCCTGCTCGCTGGCCTCGGCACCGCGGGGACGGCGGGGGCGCTCGCCGCGCACCCCGCGGGCGGGGCCGTCGCCGCCGACGCCCCTCCCGGGACGTCACGCGGTGACGTGCCCACCGGTGCGCGGACCGTGGTCGAGAGCGTGGCGGTCTCCCCCGCAGCCCTACCGGCGGTGTGGCAGACCGGTGGCACCCGGCGCACGACGACGGTGAGCCTGCTGCTCTGAACGCCCGGCCCACCACACGGCCGTCCCCACGAGAGCTCCGGCCAGGAGCCAGGCCCCGAGCACGTCGCTCGGGAAGTGCGCCCCCAGCCAGACGCGGTCGACGGAGACGACGGCGAGCTCGACCGCCCCGACGACGGCCACCAGCCGCCGACGGCCCGGGGGCGCCAGCAGCAGGACGGCGGCGAGCACCACGGTGGTGGAGGCCAGGGCGTGGCCGGAGGGGAACGAGCCGCCGTGGGCCGTCGTGAGCCCGGCCTCCAGCGCGGGACGTCCGCGGTCGGTGAGCGCCTTGAACGCCGGTGAGGCGACCGAGGCGAGCGCACCCGCCGCGAGGGCGGCCACGGCCTGCCGACGTCGACCCGCCCGGTGGGCGAGCACCACCCCGACGAGCCCCGCGAGGTACACCCACGCGGGCTGCGTGACGGCCTCGACCACCTGGGCGACCCGGGTCGCACCGGCGCTCGCGCGGGCGGCGTCGACCGCGGCCGCCGAGACGGCCGCGTCGCCGGGCACCGCCCCCGCCGTCACCACGACGGCGAGGGCGACGAACGCCACGGCGCACGCAAGGGCGGCCCCCAGACTGCGGCTCACCCCTGAGCGGGGCCCTCGTCAGCGTCGGGCTTGGCGTCGGGCTTCGCGTCGACGCCGGCCTCCTTGCGCTGCTGCGCCGTGATGGGCGCGGGCGCCGCCGTCAGCGGGTCGTAACCGCCGCCGGACTTGGGGAAGGCGATGACCTCGCGGATGGACTCCGCCCCGGCGAGCAGGGCGACCACGCGGTCCCAGCCGAACGCGATCCCGCCGTGCGGCGGGGCGCCGAAGGAGAACGCGTCGAGGAGGAACCCGAACTTCTCGCGGGCGTCCTCGGGGGAGATCCCCATGACCGCGAAGACGCGCTCCTGCACGTCGCGGCGGTGGATGCGGAGGGAACCCCCGCCGATCTCGTTGCCGTTGCAGACGATGTCGTACGCGTTGGACAGCGCGGAACCGGGGTCGGTGTCGAACGTGTCGACGACCTCGGGCTTGGGGGCCGTGAACGCGTGGTGCACGGCGTTCCAGGCGCCACCGCCGATCGACACGTCGTCGTCCTCGGCCGCGGACTTGAACATCGGGGCGTCGACGACCCACAGGAACGACCAGGCGCCCTCGTCGACGGCGCCGGTGCGGCGGGCGATCTCGCTGCGCGCCGCGCCCAGCAGCGCCCGCGAGGGGTTCACGGCGCCGGCGGCGAAGAAGATGCAGTCGCCGGGGTTCGCCCCGACGTGCGCCGCGATGCCGGCCTTCTCGGTGTCGGACAGGTTCTTCGCGACGGGCCCGGACAGTTCCCCGTCCTCGCCGACGAGGATGTAGGCGAGCCCGCGGGCGCCGCGCTGCTTGGCCCAGTCCTGCCAGGCGTCGAGGACCTTGCGCGGCTGGGAGGCCCCGCCGGGCATGACGACGGCGCCGACGTAGGGCGACTGGAACACGCGGAAGCTCGTGTCCGCGAAGAACTCGGCGCACTCGACGAGCTCGATGCCGAAGCGCAGGTCGGGCTTGTCGGAGCCGTACCGGCGCATGGCCTCCTCGTACGTCATGCGCGGCAGCGGCAGCGGCACGTCGTACCCGACGAGCTTCCACAGCGCGGCGACGATCTGCTCGCCGAGCGCGATGACGTCGTCCTGCTCGACGAAGCTCATCTCGATGTCGAGCTGGGTGAACTCCGGCTGCCGGTCGGCGCGGAAGTCCTCGTCGCGGTAGCAGCGGGCGATCTGGTAGTACCGCTCGACACCGCCGACCATGAGGAGCTGCTTGAACAGCTGCGGGCTCTGCGGCAGCGCGTACCAGGACCCCGGCGCGAGGCGGGCGGGGACGAGGAAGTCGCGGGCCCCCTCGGGCGTGGACCGCGTGAGGGTCGGCGTCTCGACCTCGGTGAACGCGTTCTGCTCCAGCACCTCGCGGGCGGCCCGGTTCGCGGCCGAGCGCAGCCGGATCGCCAGGGCCGGGCCGGTCCGGCGCAGGTCGAGGTAGCGGTACTTCAACCGCGCCTCTTCGCCGACGGTGAGGTGGTCGTCGATCTGGAACGGCAGCGGGGCGGCCTCGGACAGGACCTCGAGGGTCGTGGTGTCGACCTCGACGGCGCCCGTGGGGATGGCCGTGTTCTCGTTGCCCTCCGGGCGCAGCCGGACGTCGCCGGTGATGCGGACGCAGTACTCGTTGCGCAGGTCGTGCGCGCCGCCGGCGTCGAGGATCTCGTCGCGGGCGACGACCTGCACGACGCCCGAGGCGTCGCGCAGGTCGAGGAAGGCCACTCCCCCGTGGTCCCGACGACGTGCCACCCATCCGGTGAGCGACACGGTCTGTCCGGCGTGACCGGCGCGCAGGCTGCCGGCCTCGTGGGTGCGGAGCACGGGGTTGTCCTCTCGATCGTCAGTGCGCGGTGGTGCGCACGGACGATCCTACGGACTCCGCGCCGGGACTCCCCCGGGCTCCGTCCCGGGGGTTCAGCGGGCGCGGGCCGGCGCACCCGCCTCGGTGCCGGCGAGGTCGGCCACGAGCCGCAGGGCCAGCCGGTCGAGGAGCACGAGGTTGACCGAGGGGTCGGTCACCACGGCCAGCACGTGCCCGTCGTTGATCCCGTAGACGACGAGGCAACCGTCGGTGCCCTTGACGGTGGTCTGCTTGAACGCGCCGAGCGCGTTGGCGGCCGAGGCGCGCTGGGCGATGCCGAGGACGGTCGCGACGATGGCGGCCGCCGACTCGTGGTCGCGTTCGGGGCCGTCGTCGTGGAAGGCCAGCCCGTCGGTGCGGGCGATGAGGATCCGGCGAAGGCCCTCGATGTCGCGCTTGAGGGCGCCACTCACGCGCAGGGCGTGCTGCTTCACGATCATGCGTCTGCTCCAGCGGGAACGACCGGTACGCCCAGGTTCTCGAGCGTGTGGACTCCGTCGAGCAGGAGGCGCAGGACGGTGGTGGCCTGGTCCAGGTCGCGGGGGTCGCACGGGACGAGGGCCGAGGGCGAGGTGCCCAGCAGGTAGGCGAGCTGGTCGCGGGTGCCTGCGGGGTCGGCCCAGCGGCTGACCGCGACGAGCCGCGGGCTGCGCGGGGCGATCCGCGCGAACGCGGCGACGATGCCGGCGGCCTGGGCGATGCTCACGGACCGGCTGGCGTCCACGAGCACGAGGTAGCCGTGCATGTTCTGGGCCAGCATCTCCCACATGAAGGCGAAGCGGTCCTGACCGGGGGTGCCGAAGAGGTTGACGCGCGTGGCCGCCCACACGCTGCCCGGTCCCGGCGGGACGAGGAAGCTCGTGTGGTCGAGGGCGACCGTCGTGGAGGCCTTGAGCGCCGCGGTCTCGTCGCTGACGCCCGTCTCGGTGGTCGTGAGGGTCCCGCCGCCCAGCCCCTGCGTGACGGTGGCGGCGAAGGTGGTCTTGCCGGCCCCGAAGGGCCCGGTGACGACGACTTTGCGGACTGGCGTGCTCACGGGGCTCCTGGCGGCGGGGACGGGTGGGGCCGGCGCGGCCCGGCGCACGGCGGCGGCCGGACGGACGCGGGTGCGTCCGCCCGGCCGCCGACGGTGCGGTGCAGGTGGTACCGGATGGTGCTGGCGGAACGGCTCAGATGGCCAGGTCGCGCTCGAGGATCGTCAGCTGGCGACGCGCCATGGCGAGGTTGGAGGACTCCTTCTTGAGGACCAGGTAGAGGAACAGGCCCTGGCCGGACTGGGACTGGATGAGGCGGATCAGGTGGATCTGGCTGCCGAGGGTGATGAGGATGTCCTCGATCTGCTCGTTCAGGCCGAGGCGCTGCATCGTGCGGAGCTTGGCGCGGACGACGTCGGTGTTGCCGGCGGCGGCGACGTCGAGGTCGAGGGCCCCGCCACCGGCCTGGCCGAGCGACATGCCCGACTCGTAGTCGACCAGGGCGGCGGCGGTGGCGCCGTCGATCTCGAGGCAGGCCTTGAGGGTGGCGTCGACGTTGGTCACGTCTTTCCTTCCGGTTGTGAGGGCGCGGACCGCGGTCGTTCCGCCGCCCGGTGCTGTCCTCTACTGGATCGGCCCCGACGGCGCCGGTCTGAACGTCCGCAGGGTCGTCCAGACGGGTGATTCCGGGGCCGGCGTCCACACCGAACCGCCTGCACCACAGCGTTTCGCGGAAGTCAAGAGTCGAAGAGGGCGGGTTGCTCCACCGGGGGCGGCGCGGCGACGGGGGTCGGCATCGACCCCAGGGGGAACTCCCCCTCCTGCCCGCGCACGACGGTGCCGCTGCCCGCCGGAGCGAACCCGTGCCGGCGCAGCAGCGGCTCCACCCGGTCGGCCAGGAACTCCCGGTAGGCGGCCGGCACGTAGGCCCCGCGGCCGTACAGCTCGGCGTACCGGCCCACGAGGTCGGGGCGTTCCCGACGCAGCCACTGCGCGAACCACTCCTTCGCCCCCGGGCGCAGGTGCAGCGGCAGCACGGTCACCCCCGTCGCCCCGGCGGCCGAGAGCCGGGCCAGCGCGTCGTCGAGCGCGGGCACGGAGTCGGTGAGCCAGGGCAGGACGGGCGCGAGCATGACCCCGCACGGCAGGTCCGCGTCCCGCACGGCCCGCACGAGCGCGAGCCGGGCCGCCGCGGTGGGCGTCCCGGGTTCCAGGGCCTGCTGCAGGTCGTCGTCGTACACCGCGAGGGAGACGCCGAGCCCCAGGCGCACCCGCCGGGCCGCCTCGACGAACAGCGGCAGGTCCCGCCGCAGCAGCGTCCCCTTCGTCAGGACGCTGAACTCGGTGCGCGTGCTGGTGAGGGCGTCGACGATCCCCGGCATCAACCGGTACCGGCCCTCCGCCCGCTGGTACGGGTCGGTGTTCGTGCCGAGGGCGACGTGCTCACCGCGCCAGGAGGGTCGGGACAGGTCGCGCCGCAACGCCTCCCCGGCGTTGACCTTCACGACGACGTCGCGGTCGAAACCCTCGCCGGTGTCGAGGTCGAGGTAGGAGTGGGTGTTGCGGGCGTAGCAGTAGACGCACGCGTGGGTGCAGCCGCGGTAGGGGTTCACGGTCCAGCGGAACGGCATCGCCGAGTCGGCCGGAACCCTGTTGAGGACGGTCTTCGAGGCGACCTCGTGGAAGCGGACACCCGCGAACTCCGGGGTGGTGACCGTGCGCAGGAACCCGCGCACCGACGCCATCCCGGGCAGCGCCGCCCGCCCCGCGGGACCGGACCCGTCCAGCACCTGCTCAGACCACCGCACCCCGCGAGTCGAACACGAGTTCGAACGAGCGTCAAGCGACGCACCGGCGAGCGTGTGCGGTGGCGTCAGGACACCGACGGCGTCAGCTCCTGCGCGGTGACGCCGTAGACGGCCAAGGACACCCGCACCCCCGCCGGTGCTGACACCGTCACCGACCGGGGCAGGTGGCCGGGGTCCAGCGGCGGCGTCGTGTACGCCCCGACGATCCCGGCGCAGTCAGTGCTGCTGCTGCTGTAGCTGCCGGCCTGACCGAGGTCACCGATCTCGACGCTCACCGCCACGTCCGCATCGCAGGTGAAGCCGACGGTGAGGGCCGCGTCCTCCTGCACGTCGGGGAGGGCGTACGTGACGGGCCCGACCCGCGTCTCGTCGACCAGCGGCGGACCGTCTGCCCCCGGAGGCTTCCCGGCGCCGGTGGTGGCGGAGGCGTAGAACTGCGCCACCGACTGCAGCGGCTGCACGGCCGGGAGCGGGGGACGGCCCGTCTCCGACGGCGTGGGCGAACTCGACGCGGGGGTCGTCGGCCCTGCGTCAGCTCGCCGCTCGGGAGTCGACGAGCAACCGACCCCGAGGAGCAGCAGGGGAACCAGCACCACTGCGGCACGAGCACGCATCGACCGACCTCCCGCCCGCGCAGCGGCGCTGCGTCCGGTGATCACCGTAGGACCGCGGTGGCCGGCGCGGTGGGACAACGACGCGATCACCCGCCCTGCGCGGGTGGCCGGCCACCCGGGCCGGCGACGCGTGGACCACGACGACTCGTGCGACCAGCGACACCCAGGTTCAGCTTCCAGCGACCTCGAGCGTGAAGGACCCCTACGCTGTCGTGACGGTTGATCACACACGGTGAAGGAGGCGGGTGGTGGGTCCCTGGTCGCTCTTCGTCGCGCAGATCCTGCTGTACTCCGCGTTCCCCTTCGCCTTCACGCTCTTCCGCAAGCCCCAGCGCCTCCTGCTGTCCTACGTCTTCATCGCCGTGGTGCTCGGCTTCGGGGGCTTCATGGGCTCGATCTACGCCCTCCCGCTCGCCGACGGCCTGATCGTCTCGGCCGGCAGCATCCTGTACGGGGCGCTGGTGCTCGCCAGCCTGCTCGCGGTCGTCACGGCCCGCGACAGCAACGTGGTGCGCAACATCATCAAGGTCGTCATCGCGGTCAACGTGTTCAAGGTGGGGGTCCTGGCGGTCACCTCGACCGCACTGCGCAACCCCGTCGTCATCAACCGCTTCGACACCTCACCCGACGTCTTCGACGTGTCCCTGCTCGTCGTCGCCCTCGGCGGCGTGCTCATCATCGCCGAGCTGGTCCTGCTGCTCATGACGTTCGAGGCCTTGAAGACGCACGTGCGCAGCGGCCTCACGCTCGCTCTCGCCTGCGTCGCCTTCTACATCGCGGTGCTGTGCCTCGACGGCGTCCTGTTCCCGCTGCTCGCAGCGCCGACCTCACCGGACCCCTCGCCGGCGATCAGTGCGGGCCTGAAGTCCAAGCTCGTGATCGCCACGGCGTTCAGCGGGCCACTCCTGCTGTACCTGCTCGTCTTCCGGCGCGACCTGGCCGCCTACCGCGAGGTCCCGCTGCGGCTGCAGGAACTGTTCTTCGCGCCGCGCACCGACCTCGTGGAGGAGCTGGAGCGGCAGAGCCACGTCATCGCTCAGAGCGCCGAGCGCTACCGCCAGCTCGTCGAGTCCACGGCCGACGCAGTGACGTCCTTGACCGTCGACGGCGTGGTCACGGGGTGGAACCGGGCCGCCGCCGAGCTCTACGGCTACTCCACCGAGGGCGCCACCGGCCGCCCGATCACCGACCTGGTGCCCGCGGACCGCGTCGAGGAGGTCCAGGGCCTCATCTCCGCCGTCGCCAGCGACGGGGTCGTCCTGTCGTTGGAGATGACGGCGGCACGACCGGACGGGTCCACCGTCGACGTCGCCTTGACCATCTCCCCCGTGCTCGACTCCCAGGGGCGGGTGGTCGCCGTCTCGACCATCGGTCGCGACGTCAGCGAGCGACGCCGGTTCCAGCGACGGCTCGAGCACCAGGCACAGCACGACCCGCTGACGGGGCTGCCGAACCGCGCGCTGCTGCTGGAGCGCCTCCAGCGGCTCGACCACACCCCGCAGGAGGGGACGGCGCTCGAGCACGCCGTGGCGGTGCTGTTCATCGACCTCGACCAGTTCAAGATGGTGAACGACGCCTCGGGGCACCACGCCGGCGACCTGCTGCTCGTCCAGGTGGCGCACCGGCTGTCGCACCTGGCGCGCTCCGGTGACACCGTCGCACGCTTCGGGGGCGACGAGTACGTGGTCCTGTGCACCGATACCGGCATCGAGCAGGCGCTCACCCTCGCCCGCGACGTGCTCACCGTGCTGTCCGAGCCGTTCGAGGTCGTCGGGCGTCGGGCGTACGTGTCCGCCTCGGTGGGCGTGGCGGTGTCGGCGCCGAACCGCAGCGGCGACCTCCTGCGGCAGGCCGACGTGGCGATGTACGAGGCCAAGGCGCGGGGCCGCGGACGCGTGCAGCTCTTCGACGACAGCCTGGACGAACGCGCACAGGGCAAGCTCGCGCTGGCGGGTGACCTCCAGGACGCCCTGGCCGCCGGCGCCCTCGCTCTGCACTACCAGCCCGTCGTCGACCTGCGCACCGGAACGGTGACAGGCGTCGAAGCCCTCATCCGCTGGGCCCACCACGAGCGGGGCATGGTCCCGCCCAACGTCTTCATCCCCTTGGCCGAGGACACCGGCCTCATCACCGCGATCGACCAGTGGGCGCTCGCGCGCGGCTGCCACGACGGCGCCCGGCTGCTCTCGGCAGGCGTCCTGCCCGCCGACGCGCACATCGCCGTCAACCTCTCGGCGCACGACATCGCCGACTCCGCGGTGGAGCAGACGATCGACGCGGCCATCCGCGACGCCGGTCCGGCGATGACGTACCGCAACCTCATGGTGGAGGTCACCGAGACCGTCGTGATCCGCGACCTCGCGCACTCCCGGCGGGTCCTGAACGCCATCCGCGCGCTGGGATCGGACATCGCCATCGACGACTTCGGCACCGGGCACTCGTCCCTGACCTACCTCCGCCTCTTCCCCGCTCAGCACGTGAAGATCGACCGCAGCTTCATCCGCGGCATCGCCGAGAACCCCCAGGACCTGGCCATCGTGCGGTCCGTGGTGGAACTGGCCCACGCGATCGGCCTGGAGACCATCGCCGAAGGGGTCGAGACCCTGGAGCAGTGCACCCTGCTGACGCGCCTGGGATGCGATGCGGCGCAGGGCTACCTGTGGAGCCCGGCCCTGCCGATCGACGAGTTCTGCACTCTGGTGGCAGAACTCCCGGGCGGTCAGTTCTCCACGATCGTCCCGTCGTGACGGGTGGAGCAGACGTGGCGGCCACGACGAGGTCGTGACGTCGAGGACGTCCGGTTCGGGGTGCTCCGAGCGGTGCTAGGCGTCCAGGAACGCTGCACCCATCGGCCGACACGCCGAGGACCGGACCTCGGACGCGGGCACGGCGGGCGATGGGTGCAGCGTTCCTGCACGCCCCCGGTGACGGCCCGGTCGTCGCGCCGGCCGGGACGTCGGCAGTGCGTCGGGTCAGCGGGCCCCGGCCGCCAGCACGCGCGCCCGGTCGTCCTCGCTCAGCTCCGGCAGGCGCACCTCACCACCCTCGCGCAGACGCACCCGCAGCAGGCGCGGACCACCGGGGGGATCCACCACCACCTGCGCGACGTCCGCCCACGCCAGGTGCCGGTCCCGCACACCACCGGTGTTCACGACCAGGCCGTCGTGCAGGAGCACCACCCTGGCCCGGCGCAGCAGCACCCCGCGCACGACGTGGCCCACCCCCAGCAGCGCCATCGGTGAGACCTGCCAGCGACCGCTGACGGCGATGAGGAGCCCGACCGCGACGACCACGACCACCCCCACCACCACGAACACCGTCCCGGCCCGCAGGGAGGAGGGCACCGGGCGCAGCAGCATGCAGCCAACCTCACCCAGCCACGGGGAGCGCGGGGCCGTCCCGCCGTGCACGAGCTCGCCGTTCGCAAGACGTCTCGCGGGCAGGGCATCGCCCGCACGTGCCTGTACGAGGTCCTCCGTGACCGCGTCGAGGACCAGGTGTTCATCGGGGGTCCACCAGAGCGCCACGGACGCAGTCGCCGTGTACCGACGGTGGGGCCCGGCCCGGGTCGGCGCGTTCCGCGGCCCGGACAGCGAGGTGGACCTGCTCGTGCTCACACGCCCCACCCTGGCGCTGCGCACCCGGCTCCGGCCCACTCCGAGCGGGCAGTCGTGATCGGTGGTGACGTCGCACCGGCACGTCGTCGTGGCGCGAACCCGGTCGGTCAGGTCGTGGCCAGGTCGGCGGGGAGCGTCGTCATCGCCCCCAGGACACGCCGGGCGGTGTCGAGCGCCTCCTGTCCACCGACGACCTCGACGAGGGCGGCGTCGGTGCGGCGGCCGCACGTCTCGACGAGGTCGGCGACCTGCGCTCCCCGGTCGGTCAGCGTGAGGAGCACGCGACGCCGGTCCTGCGGGTCCGGTGCCCGTTCGACGTACCCGCGCAGCACGAGGGCGTCGACCAGTTGGCTGAAGGCCTGCTTGGTCACCCCGAGCGCCGACGGCAACTGCTGGATCGTGAGCGAACCCTTGGCGGTGGCGCCGAGGACGTACGCGCCGTTGCGGGGCAGGTCGTCGAAGCCGGCCGCGGCCAGCGCGGAACGGACGACGTCGCCGTAGCTGCGGAACCCGGCCCTCAGCAGGGCGGAGGTCGAGACGGTCCGCCACCAGTCGTCGTGCGGTGCAGTGGTCATGTCCCCAGGATGTCCGTCATGCATCTGGACTGTCAAGGAAGTTGACGGAGTTTCCGGAACACGCCGCCGGCCCCGGACGCGACCCCCCGGGCGGTGTCCGGGAAGCTCGACCCGTGAACGTCCACGACACCGGCGCCCGGGGTTTCACGTTCAGGCTGGTCAGCTCGCTGGAGAAGGTGTTCCCCGACCAGGCGCCCCCACGTGCCGGCGCCGAGCCGTTGCGGGCCTTCACCGGAGAGACGGTGTCCTTCCAGCTGGCCTGGCGCCCGCCGGCGGTGCGGGACCTCAGCGACCTGCCGCGGCTGCGCCTGGACGTGGACCCCGGACCGGGGGCCCGCGCCGAGGTGTTCCGGGTGGGACTGCTGCCGGTGCTCGTCCCCGCCTTCGAGGACTCCGACGAGGTGTTCCTGCGCAAGGCGCCCGGCCTGTTCCCCGACCCGCTGCACCCGACGGTGGACGGCGAGCTGAGTTCGTCCGTCCTCGGCGCCTGGTCGGCGTGGTGGGTCGACGTCGTCGTGGACGACCCGGCCTCTCCCCCGCGCCGGGACGTGACGGTGCGGGTGCACGCGCAGGACGGTCGCCTCCTGCACGAGGAGGCGGTGGCCCTGCGGCTGCACCCGTGGACGTTGCCGCCGGTCGACATCACCATCGCCCAGTGGCTGCACGCCGACTGCCTGGCCGACCACTACGACGCCGCCCCCTTCACCGAACGGCACTGGCGGCTGCTGGAGGCCTACCTGCCGTCCCTGCGCCGGGCCGGGGGGAACTGCCTGCTCACCCCCGTGTGGACCCCGCCGCTGGACACCGAGGTCGGCGGGCGGCGGACCACCACCCAACTCCTCGACGTGCGTCGCGACGCCTCGGGCTGGACGTTCGGCTTCGACCGCCTGGACCAGTGGGTGGCGATGGCCCTCCGACAGGGTTTCGACCTGCTGGAGGTGCCGCACCTGTTCACCCAGTGGGGAGCCGCGGCGACCCCGTCGATCCGGGTCGACGGACCCGACGGGCGCCGGGAGGCGTTCGGCTGGCACGTGCCGGCGACGGACCCCTCCTACCGCGAGTTCCTGCAGGCGCTGCTGCCACGCCTGCGGGCCCACCTGGCCACCCGCTGGCCGACCGTCCGCACGGTGTGGCACGTCAGCGACGAACCGGGCCACGACGAGCTGGCCGGCTACCAGGCCGCGCGGGCGGTGGTCGGGGACCTGCTGCGCGAGGAGACCGTCATCGACGCGCTGAGCGACCGGTCGTTCCTCACCAGCGGCGCCGTCGACGTGCCCGTCGTCGCGGCCGACGCGGCGGCACCGTTCGCCGCCGCCGGCGACGAGTTCTGGGTCTACCACTGCAACGTCCAGGACCGCGGCGTGTCCAACCGCTTCGTGGCGATGCCCAGCTGGCGCACCCGCGCGATCGGCGAACAGCTGTTCGCCGTCGGCGCCCGGGGGTTCCTGCACTGGGGGTTCAACTTCTGGAACAGCCGGCTCTCCCGGGGGCGCGTCGACCCCTGGCAGGACGCCAGCGCCGGACACGCCTTCCCGGCCGGCGACCCGTTCCTCGTCTACCCCGGACGCGACGGGAAACCGGTCGAGTCCTTGCGGCACCGCGCCTTCGCGCAGGGTGTCGACGACCACCGGGCGCTGCAGCTGGTGCGCGACCTCACCGGTCGGGACCTGACGGCGACCCCGGGCGCTGAGAACCGGGTCCACGCCCTGGAGTGCGCGGGACGACGCCCGGAGGACTGGCTGCGCAGCCGGCCCGCGGTGGACGCCGTCCTCGACGAGGTGGACGCGGGGGCCTCACGCGCCCGGTCGTGACGCGATCCACGCGCCGACCATGTCGCTGAACAGTTCCAGGACGGCGTCGCCGGGAGTTCCCTCGGGGTCGGCGAGCTCGCTGAGCGCCAGGCCGTCGAAGAACGCGACGACGAGCGCGGACAGGGCGTCGAGACGACCGTCGTCGAGACCGGCGTCGGCGAGGGCCTGCGGACCGTGCGCCCGCACCCACGGTTCGCACAGGGACCGCGCGGCCTCGCGCATGGCCCGGTACTGGTCCCGCGCCGTCCCGGCCTGACCCTCGGTCCGCAGCGCCCAGGTCGTCAGCTCGTACAACGACAACCGGCGGCCGGTGTCGAGGGACTCCTCCGCCGCGAGCGCCGCGCGCAGCCGGGCGAGCGCCTCCTCGGCCGCCCCGCCCTGACCGTCGGTGCCGACGGGGGCGACCTCGACGTCGTGGCCGGCGGCCTGCACCTGCGCCAGGTGGGCGGCCGCCACCTCCCGGACGAGCTCGTCCTTGGTGGCGAACCAGTAGTGCACGGTCCCCAGCGGGACGGCGGCCTCCTCGGCGATGCGCCGGGTCGTGGTGGCGGCCACGCCCTCACGGCTCATGACGCGGGCCGCGGCGGCGATCAGCTCGTCCCGCTTCGCGCCGGGGTTCCTGCGGGCTCGGGGCGGTGCCATGGCGCGATCGTCGCACACGGCGGGGGTCGTGTGGACATTTTCTGGTCAATCGACCAAGACACTTGACCAGAAGCTCTCGTGGCCACATCGTGGGACGCAGGCAACCGCTCGACCCGCCGTCAGACACCCCCACACCTGGAGGTCTCCGTGTCCGGAAACGTCACGCCCCTCACCCCCCGCCCGACCGAGCAGGTCGAGGACCGCGGCGACGCCGTCCTCGTCGTCGGCGCCGGCCCCGCCGGCCTGGCCGCAGCACGGGCCCTGCGCGCCCGGGACCTGCCCTACGACCACGTCGAACGCCACGGCGTCGGCGGCATCTGGGACATCGACGCACCCGGTTCCCCGATGTACGAGGCGGCGCACTTCATCTCGAGCAAGACGACGTCGGGCTTCGAGGGCTTCCCCATGCCCGACGAGTTCCCCGACTACCCCAACCACCGGCAGGTGCTGGGTTTCCTGCGCGACTTCGCCGACGCCTACGACCTCACCGACCGCATCGAGACCGGTGTCACCGTCACCGACGTGGCGAAGGAACCGAGCGGCCGATGGCTCGTCAGCACCGCCGACGGCCGCCGGCGCCGCTACGCGGGTGTCATCTGCTGCACGGGGGCCCAGTGGTTCCCGGCCATGCCCGAACTGCCCGGGGAGTTCACCGGGACGTTCGTGCACAGCAACACCTACCGCAACGCCGACGACCTGCGCGGTCAGCGCGTCCTCGTCATCGGCGGCGGCAACAGCGCCTGCGACATCGCCGTGGACTCCGCCCGCACCGCAGACCGCGTCCTCATCAGCATGCGCCGCGGCTACTGGTTCATCCCCAAGCACGTCCTCGGCCGCCCCTCGGACGTCTTCGCCTCCGGCGGCCCGCACCTGCCGATGCGCGTGCAGCAGTTCCTCTTCGGTCGCGCCCTGACGCTGCTGCACGGCAAGCCGAGCCGCTGGGGCCTGCAGGACCCCGACCACAAGCTCTTCGAGACGCACCCCGTCCTCAACAGCAACCTGTTCCTGGCCCTGCAGCACGGCGACGTCGAACCCCGCCCGGGCATCCAGGCCGTCGAGGGCCGCACGGTGACGTTCACCGACGGGCGCACCGCCGAGGTCGACACGATCATCGCCGCGACGGGCTACCGCCACCGGGTCCCCTACGCGCAGCGCTACTTCGGCGACGAGCAGCACCCCGACCTCTACCTGACCGCGTTCTCCCGCGAGCACGAGGGTCTGTACGGCATCGGGTTCACCGAGACGAACTCCGGCGCGTTCAAGCACTTCGACGCGTTCGCGCAGATGATCGCCAGTCACCTCCTCGACAAGCGCACGAACCCCGGGCGGTACGCGGAGTTCCTGCAGTTCCTGCGCAGCGACCGTCCGGACCTGTCCGGTGGCATCCGGTTCGACGGCTCCCCGCGCCACCGGGGCTACGTCGACGCCGACGCCCTGACGGCCTACCGCGCCAAGGTCGGCCGGAAGTTCGGCTGGCACCTGCAGACGGGGACCCGGCGCAGCCTCACCGGCGCCCCGACCGGTGCGCGCGTCCTCACCGGGACCGCGTCGTGATCGGGCAGTTCACCCACGCCCTGCGCGACCTCGTCCGCGGGCGGGGTTTCGACCCGGCCGGCAAGGTCGTCGTCATCACGGGTGGCGCCGGTGGCATCGGCAGCGCGCTGGCCGACCGGCTGGCTCGCGCCGGGGCCAGCATCGCCGTCGTGGACCGCGACGCCCCGCGCGCCCGAGCGGTCGCGGCGACCCTCCCGGTGCGGGGCGGCGCCCGGCACCAGGCCTTCGTCACCGACCTCACGGACCCGGCGCAGGTCAGCGAGGTCGCCGACGACATCGGCAGCACCTACGCCGTCGTCGACGTCCTCGTGAACAACGCCGCCATGACGAGTTCGGAACGGTTCGCCACCCGGTCGATGGCGTCGATCGACCAGGAGATCACGGTCAACCTGACCTCCCCGCTGTACGTGACGCGGGCCGTCATCCCGCTGCTGCGCCGGTCCCCGGACCCGCGGATCATCACGACCGTTTCGCTCGCGGCGCTCATGCCGCAGGCCGAGACGCCGGTCTACTGCGCCTCCAAGTTCGGGCTGCGGGGCGCCATGATGTCGATCGCCCTCGACCTCGCCCCCGACATCGCGGTGTCCTCGGTCCTGCCCTCGGCCACCGACACCCGCATGCTGCGGCAGGAGGCGATCGACGGCGGGAACACGCTGCAGTTCCAGACCCCCCCGCAGACGACGGCCGACGTCGTCGACGCCGTGTTCAGCCTCCTGGACCGGCCGCGTCTGGAGGCCTACCCCAAACCGCGCGAGGCACGTCTCGTGCGGGCCGCGACGGTGTTCCCGAACCTGCTGCCGGCGCTCATGGTCTTCTTCCGCGGCAAGGGCGAACGGGGCATGCAGGAGTACCTCGAGGAACTCCTGCAGCGCGGGGACGTCGTCCGCGTCGACGGGCGACTGGAGCTCGCCCCGTGACCGCGTCGGGCACCACGACTCAGGACGCGACTCAGGACACGACGAGGGAGCTGCCGCTGGTCGACCCCGCGACCGGGGAGGTCGTCGGCCACAGCCGGATCCACGACGCCCGGGACGTGGACGCGGCGGTCGCGCGGGCCCGCGCGGTGTTCACCGCGGGGACCTGGTCCCAGCGGCCCGTCCGGGAACGGGCCGCCGTCCTGCGCCGGCTCGCCGACCTCGTCGAGGCCGCCGCCGACGAGCTCGCGGGCCTGGACTCGCGGCAGTCGGGCCGGGCCGTCACCGAGGTGCGCGAGAACGACCTGCCGGGGGCGGTGGAGTCGCTGCGGTGGTTCGCCGACGCGGCCGACAAGCTCGCCTCCACGGTGACCGGCGGCCCCGTGGGCGGGACGGCGCACGCGCTGTCGATGACCCTGCTGGAACCCGTCGGGGTCGGCGCGGCCGTGCTGCCGTGGAACTACCCGCTGGCGATGACCGCGTGGAAGGTGGGCCCGGCCCTGGCGGCCGGGAACAGCCTGCTGCTCAAACCCGCCGACGCCACCCCGGCCTCGGCGCTGCGGCTGGCCGAGCTCGCGCAGCAGGCGGGGCTGCCCGCGGGGGTCCTCACGGTCCTCACCGGGACCGGGGCCGTCACGGGCGCCGCCCTCGCGGCGCACCCGGGCGTGGACGCCCTGTCCTTCACGGGCTCGACGGCCTCGGGTCGCGCGGTCCTGCACGCCGCCACCGACAGCAACCTCAAGCGGGTCGCCCTGGAGATGGGCGGCAAGAGCCCGCAGGTCGTGTTCGCCGACGCCCTCGACGGCGCCGGCCCGGCGGAGGTGGAGCGGCTGCTGGACGCCGTCGCCGAGGCGGCGTTCCTGTCCGCCGGCCAGAACTGCACGGCGGGTTCACGCGTCCTCGTGCAGGCCGACGTCGCCGAGCAGTTGCTCGACGGCCTGGTCGAACGGGCGGCCGCGCTCGTCGTGGGCGACCCGGCCGACCCGGCCACGCAGATCGGACCGCTCGTCAGCGCCGCGGCCCGCGACCGCGTCACCGGGCTCGTGGACCGGGCCCGGGCGGCCGGGGCCGTCGTGCACACCGGCGGCCGGCCGCTGCCCGGTCCCGGGTTCTTCTACCCGCCGACGGTCCTGGCCGGGCTGCCGGCCGACGCCGAGGTCGAGCAGGAGGAGGTGTTCGGCCCCGTCGTCACCGTCTCGACGTTCTGCAGCGAGACCGAGGCGGTGCAGCGGGCGAACGACACCCGCTACGGGCTGGCCGCCTCGCTGTGGACCCGTGACGGCGACCGGGCGCTGCGGGTGGCCCGCGCCCTGGACGCCGGCGTGGTGTCGGTGAACTCCTACAGCGAGGGCGACATCACCACGCGGTTCGGCGGGTTCAAGCAGTCCGGTTTCGGGTCCCCCGAGAAGTCGCTGGAAGCCTTCGACCTGTGGACGCGGCGGAAGGCGCTCTGGTGGCACGTCTCCCCCGGCGCGCGCTGAGCGTCGTCCCCGTGGACCCGTCCGCCGCACCGGCGGACGGGTCCACGGGGGGTGCCGGGGAACCCTGGAAGCGGTGGTCCGGCGCCCTCGTCCTGGCGTGGCTGGGTCTGTGGGTCGCGCAGTTCGCGCCGCTGCAGGTCCTGCTGCCCGGGCTCACCGCGCGCCTGGACTCCGGCCGCGACTGGCTGGGGGTCGTGCGCGACTTCGGCCTCGTGGCCGGGGCCGGGGGCGTGGTCTCCGCGCTCGCCCTGCCGCTGGTGGGGCGGGCGCTGGACCGCACCTCGACCGGGGCCCGCCACCGCGGCTGGTACGCCGGTGCGGTGGCGCTGTGCGCCGGGGGGCTCGTCCTGCTCGGCGGGCAGACCTCGCTGGTCGGCGCGGCCGTCGCGTGGAGCCTGGCCCTGCTGGGGTTGTGCACGGCGGGGACCGTCCTGACGGTGGCCGTGACCCGGCGCGTGCCGCCCGAGCAGCGCGGTGCCGTGTCCACCGGCGTGGCGGCCGCCAACGCCGTCGGCATCGTCCTGGGGACGGCGCTGGCCGCCTCGACGGGTGACGACCTCGCCGCCGGCGGGTGGCTGCTCGCGGGCGCGGTCGTCGCGAGCTGCGTGCCCTACGCCGTGGCCCGCCCGCCGCGCCCCCTCGCAGCCCCGGAGGTGCCGCCGGCGTTCCCCGGCGCGCTGGTGGTGGACGGGACGCACCACCACTCCGGACGGCACCTGCTGGCCGGGATCGGGGTGCGCGGGATGCTCGTGCTGGGCAACGCGCTCGGCACGACGCTGCTGCTCTTCTTCTTCACGTACCGCCTCGGGATGCCCGACGCGGAGGCCTTCCTCGTCCAGGTCGTCCTGGTCTACGTCGTCGCGAGCGTCGTGACGGCGGCCGTCTGCGGGCCGCTGTCGGACCGGCTGCGGGCCCGACGGCGCTTCCTCGTGGCCTCGACCGTCCTGCAGGCCGGGGCGGCGCTGCTGCTCGCGGCCGTGCCGGACCGCACGGTGGTCCTCCTCGCCGCGGTGGTGCTCGGGGTGGGCTGGGGCAGCTTCATGGCCGTCGACCAGGCCGTCGTCGCGGCCGTCGCGGGACGCACACGTCGCCCGGCCGCCGCCGTCGCCTCGCTGAGCATCGCGGCGCAGCTGCCGCAGAACCTCGGACCGCTCGCCGCCGCGCTCGTGGTGACCGCGACGGGCGGCTTCACCCCGCTCTACGTCGTGGCGGCCGCGGTCGTCGCGCTCGCCGGGGTCCTCGTCACCGCCCTCCCCACCGAGCGGCCCACCGAACGGGTCACCTCGTCGTGACCCGTCCGGCACGGGGCGTCAGGCGCTCGCGGGCCGCCACATCGACGAGGGCGTGACCCCGGCGCCCAGTCCGCCGATGGCGGCGAGGTGCCGGAACCCGAACGTCTCGTACAGCGCCCGGCTGCGCGGGGTCGACGCCTCGAGGTAGGCGGCGTCGCCCCGCGCGTCGAGCTCGGCCAGCCGCGCGCGGAGCAGCCGCGACCCGACCCCGAGCCCGCGAGCGCCGTCGCCGACCCCGATGGCGGTGAGGTACCAGTGGGCGGGTCGCGGCCGGTGACCGGCCAGGACGGACTGGTTGCGCAGGGCGCGCCGGATCCCGCGCAGGCCCAGGCTGGCGAGGAACAGCGGGAGCCGGCGGGCCTGGGCCAGCAGGTGCCCGGCGCCACCGGGGGCCTCCCACGCCGCGGCGCCCAGGACCCGGCCGTCGGGGGCGACGGCGACGTCGACGGCCCCGTGCCGCGCGGGCCCGGCGAGCAGGACGGCCCGGAAGAACCCCTCGAGGCGGGGGCGGCGGTCCCCCGCGCCGGTGACGAACGTCGCCATCACCGGGTCGGCGGCGAAGGCCGTGGCGAGGACGGCGCTGACGGCCGGCAGGTCCGCCGGGGTCGCGGGGCGGACGACAACCGCCGTCGGAGCGCCACCGGTCGTCGTCTCGACGGGGGTCTCGGCGTGTGTCTCGACGGGGGTCTCGGCGTGTGTCTCGGTGGGGGTCTCGCTGAGGGTGGCGGTGGGGACCGTCGGCGGCTGGGTCACGGGGACTCCCTGGGGTTCGGTGGGGCTGCTGGCACGAGCCTAGCGCGCAATTTGGTCAAGTGACCAGATCGCGTCACCCGACCGGCGGGGTCCGCTGCGGCGCTGGAGTTGTCACAGCACGTGGGCCACGGTTCACTGCTGGGAGCGCTCCCACACCGCCCACGCGGACTGCGGACGCGACCGCGGTCAGGGCGTCCAGCACGGGCGCCGGCGAAGGGGGTCGGTGGTGGCGGACGCAGTGAGCCGGGAGCACCACCTCCGGCGCCGGGCCGAACGGGTGCGCGACGCGCTCGAGACGCTGTGGGGCGACGAGCTCCCCGACGCCCCCGACCCCGTCCTGACCGTGCTCGTGGACGCCGTCGCGGTGGACGACCAGCACGGCGCCGACGACCGGCTCGTCGTGCAGGCCGACGGACTCGGCTACGAGGCCCTCGCCCGACTGCTCGCCGACGTCCGCTCCGTCGCGACCCTGAACCTCGTGCCGCCTGCGCTGCGGGCGCGGGTCGCGGGCGTGCTGCCCGGCGCCGGACGCGTCGTGGACCTGCGCGCCGCCGGCGAGGCGGCACTGCCGAGCGAGGCGACCGGCGCGTGGGAGTACGACGTCGCCGAGGACACCGTCGCCTGGGACGCGCGCAGCGGCGTGCTCCACGGCCTCGGGCAGCAGCCCGGACACGCGTCCCTGCCGGAGTGGTTGCAGCGCAGCGTGCACGTCGAGGACCGCGCACTGGTGTCCGCGGCCCTGCGCTCCTCGGCCACCACGGGACAGCCCTACGACGTGCGGTTCCGGGTCGCCCCACCGCGGCAGGGCGTCGTCGTGGCCCGCGGCCGTGTCCTCGCCGCCGCCGACGGGCGCGTCCGCGTCCTCGGCTTCGTCGCGGAGGACGTCGCGGTCCGCTGAGGCCCGGGGGGCCCTGATCCCTGCTGAGGCCCGGAGGGGCCCAGCGGACCCCTGTGCGAGGCTGCGGCCGTGCCGACGTCGCGTGAGGCCCTCCCCGCCCTGCCCGTCCCCGACCTGCCCGCCGACGAGGACGCGCTGGTGCGCCAGGACGCACCGCCCCGGGCGGGCGGGGACCACGACGGTGAGCTCTTCCCCGCCGACCTCGACCTGACGGGGGTGGACGCCCACGACAGCCGGCTGCTCGGCTGCGTCGTGCGCTCCACCCGCGCCGACGGGTTCCGCCTGGCGGGCGCCCGCCTCGTCGACTGCCGGGTGGCCGGCCTCGGCGCGACGGAAGCCCTGTGGCGCAACGGGACCTGGCGGGACACGATCGTGCAGGGCTGCCGTGTCGGCGCGCTGGACCTGTCCGGCGCCTCGTGGAACCGCGTCCTCGTGCAGGGCGGACGCGTGGACTTCGCCAACCTGCGCGCCACCGAGCTCGTCGACGTCACCTTCGACGGCGTGGACCTGCGCGACCTGGACCTCGGCGCGGCCCGGCTCGTGCGCGTGCGGTTCGTGGACTGCCGCATCGGTCACCTCGACGTGACCGGTGCGCGACTGCAGGCCGTGGACCTCAGCGGCAGCGAACTGACCGAGGGCCTCGACGGTGTCGGCGACCTGCGCGGCGCCGTCGTCAGCTCGGGCCAGCTGCTGCAGCTCGGCCCGTTGTTCGCCGAGCACCTCGGCGTCCGCGTCCGCGACTGAGGACCGGTCTCCTCAGCGCAGCCCGACGAGGTGCGGGTTCGTCGCGCGCTCGTGCCCGACCGTCGTCGCCGGCCCGTGCCCGGGCAGGACGTCGACGTCGTCGGGGAGGGTCAGCACCTTCTCGAGGAGGCTGCGGCGCATGGCGACCGGGTCACCCCCGGGCAGGTCGGTGCGGCCGATGGAACCCGCGAACAGGACGTCTCCGGACAGGACCAGGTCGGCGGCGCCGGGGCGCTGGACGGCGAAGAGCACCGACCCCTCGGTGTGGCCGGGGGCGTGCGCCACCGTCAGCTCCAACCCGGCTCCCGACCAGCGCTCCGCGTCCTGGACGGTGACGACGTCGTCGGGGTCGCGCCACCGGACGGGACCGGTGGTCGCCTCCAGGGCCGCACGCAACGGCCCCCCGAGGTGCGGCACCGGGTCGTGCAGCCGGTACGCGTCGTCGGCGTGGATCGTCGCGGCGACGCCGTGGGCGCCGCAGACCGGGGTGACCGACCACGTGTGGTCGACGTGACCGTGGGTCAGCAGGACGGCCACCGGTTTGAGGCGGCGCCGGCGCAGGACGTCCGCGAGCCGGTCCTCCACGCCCACCCCCGGGTCGACGACGACGCACTCGGCGCCCTCCTGCGGGGCGAGCACGTAGCAGTTGGTCCCGAAGACGCTCGCCTCGATGCGGTCGACGATCACGGGGTCAGCGTAGTGACCGGCAGCGACGACGGCACGGCTCGCGGTCACGGCCCGCGCCGTTCGGGGGGTCGGGGACCTAGAATGAGGCAGGTGACCGAGCAGCCCCAGGAGCCGGCGTCCCCCCAGGACGTGGCGGACACCCCCCAGACCCCCGACAGCACCCCCGCCGCGACGGGTGAGGCCCCCGCGCACGACGCCGCGGTGGCCCCCGAACCGGCCGCCGAGCAGGCGCCGGAGCAGGCGCCGGAGCAGGCGCCGGAGCAGGCGCCGGAGCAGGCGCCGGAGCAGGCTGAGGAGACCGCCGCGGAGCCCGCTGCGGAAGCCCCTGTGGAACCGGTCGGAGAGGTCCCCACCGAGGAGGCCCCCGCCGAGGAGGCGCCCGTCCAGGAGGCACCGTCGACGGAGGCTCCTGCGCCGGCTCCCACCCCGGCACCGCGCCCGACGCCCGCCGCGGTCCGTCCCACCCCGCGCCCGGTGCAGCCGCCGGCCGCGTCCGTGACCCCGGTCGCCGTCGCCCCCGACGCGGGCCCGCCCGAGGTCGGGCACCTGACCGCGGTGGACCGCGAGGCCGCCGCCGCGTTCGGTCGCGTCGACGAGAACGGCACGGTCTGGGTGCGACGCGCCGACGGCGAGCACGAGGTCGGCGCCTACCCGGACGCCACCCCCGAGGAGGCCGTCGCCTACTTCGTGCGCAAGTACGAGGAGCTCGTGGCCCAGGTCGACCTCTTCGACCAGCGCCTGCGCAGCACCGAACTCGGCGGCAAGGACATCGTCGCGGGGGTCTCGGGCCTGCGCACCGCGCTGGCCGAGACGCGCGCCGTGGGCGACCTCGACGCGCTGGCCGCGCGGGTGGAAGCCCTGGCCACCGTCGCCGACGAGGCCCGCGCCGCCGCCGACCGGGCCCGAGCGGCGCACCGCGAGGAGCTGCGCGCGGCGCGGCTGGCCGTCGTGGAGGAGGCCGAGGGCATCGCCGGGCAGGACCCGGAGAAGGTCCAGTGGCGCGCCTCCGGCGAGCGACTGCGGACGCTGTTCGAGGAGTGGAAGACCGCCCAGCGCGAGGGGCGCCTCGACAAGCGCTCCGAGGACGAGCTGTGGAAGCGGTTCAGCCACGCGCGCAGCGCCTTCGACAAGATGCGGCGCCACCACTTCGCGGCCCTCGGTGAGCAGCGGAACTCGATCCGCTCCGACAAGGAGAAGCTCGTCGAGGAGGCCGAGGCGCTGTCCACCTCCACGGACTGGCGCGGCACGACCAACGCCTACCGCGCCCTGATGGACCGGTGGAAGACCGCCGGCCGGCTCGGACGCAAGGACGACGACGCGCTGTGGGACCGCTTCCGCGCCGCCCAGGACGTCTTCTTCGCCGCCCGGACCGCCGCCAACGAGGCCGTCGACGAGGAGTTCAAGGACAACCTCGTCGTCAAGGAGCAGCTGCTCGTCGAGGCCGAGGCGCTCCTGCCCATCAAGGACCTCGCGGCGACCAAGAGGGCGCTCGCGGGCATCCAGGACCGGTGGGACGCGGCCGGGAAGGTGCCCCGCGGCGACCTCGGCCGCATCGAGGGCCGCCTGCGCGCCGTCGAGACGGCGATCCGCGACGCCGAGCAGGCGCGCTGGTCGCGCACCAACCCCGAGGCGCAAGCCCGGGCGGGTGGGCTGGCCAGCCAGCTCGAGAACGCGATCCGCGACCTCGAGGCCGACGTCGAGAAGGCTCGTGCGTCCGGTGACGCCCGTGCCCTCTCCCGCGCCGAGGAGGCCCTCCGGGCTCGTCGCGCGTGGCTCGACGCCGCGCAGGCCACGCTCCGCGAGGTGCGCTGACCCAGGGTCCGCCCGGTCCGGGACCCCCGTCCACAGTCGTGGGCGGGGGTCTTCCGCGTCCGGGGCAGGGCTGGTGGGCTGAACGCGTGCGCACCCCCTGGCTCGACGGCGTCCTCACCCGCGGCACCCCCGCCGACCCCGGCGACCCGTGGCGACCCGGTCCGGCCGAGACCTGGGACGCCGAGCTGCGCGCCGGGCTGGTGCAGCGGGTGGTGGGGGACGTCATCGTCGCGGCCGACGTCACCGTCGACGGGGTCGACGCGGCCGGGCTGCGGGGCCGCGCCCTGGCGCTGCTCGTCCCGGGGGACGTCGTCGTGCTCGGCGCTGCGGCGGTGTGGGTGCACCTCGGCTCCCCCGTCCCGACGCCACGCGAGGTCCACGTCGCCGGGCGCCGGAGCCCGGAACCGGGCGGCGGGATCGTCGTCGTGCCGAGCCGCGTCCGGCCGGCGGCGTTCGACGTCGCGCTCGTCGGGCCGCTGCGGGTCAGCTGTCCGGCCAGGGCCCTCCTGGAGGCGGCGACCACGCACCCGCACCGCGCGGCCCGGTGGGGCTCGGCCCTCACCGCGGCGGGACTCCTCGACGCGGACGCGGTCGCAGGGGCCAGCGACGCCGCCCGCGGCCGCGCCGGCGTGCGGGTCGCCCGGCGCGCGTTGTCGTTGCCGCGCAGCGCGAGCCCGCGGCGGGTCAGCCCTTCTGCGGCCGCGAGGCCATGACGCGGTAGGCGTCGAACACCCCGTCGACCTTGCGGACGGCCCCGAGCACCTGGTTGAGGTGGCTCGGCTCGGCCATCTCGAAGGAGAACTTCGACAGCGCGACCCGGTCCCGGCTCGTGCTGACCGTGGCCGACAGGATGTTCACGTGGTTGTCCGACAGGACCCGCGTGACGTCCGAGAGCAACCGTGCCCGGTCGAGGGCCTCCACCTGGATCTGCACGAGGAACAGCCGCGTCTGACCCGTCGGCATGGCCGAGGCCCACTCGACGTCGACGATCCGCTCGGGCTCCTGCTGGAGGGTCGCGACGTTCTCGCAGTCGCCCCGGTGGACGGAGACGCCCGCGCCGCGGGTGACAAACCCGACGATCGGGTCGTTCGGCACCGGGGTGCAGCACTTGGCGAGCTTGACCCACACGTCCTCGGCGCCGGCCACGACGACGCCGGCCTCGCCGCTGCTGCGGCTGGGACGGTTGCGTCCGGGGGTGGTCGCCTCCGCGAGATCCTCCTCGACGGCGGCCTCCCCGCCGACGGCCGCGATGAGCTTCTCGACGACGTGCTGGGCCGAGACGTGCCGCTCCCCCACGGCCGCGTAGAGCGCGGAGACGTCGGGGTGGTTCAGCTCGCGGGCGACGACGAGCAGGGAGTCGTGCGAGAGCAGGCGCTGCAGCGGCAGGTGCTGCTTGCGCATGGCGCGCGCGATCTCGTCCTTGCCCTCCTCGATCGCCTCCTCGCGGCGTTCCTTGGAGAAGTGCTGCTTGATCTTGTTGCGCGCCCGCGGGCTCTTGACGAACGTGAGCCAGTCGCGGCTGGGCGCGGCGCCGTCGGCCTTGGAGGTGAACACCTCGACGAGGTCGCCGTTGTCGAGCGTGGAGTCCAGCGGGACGAGCCGGCCGTTGACGCGGGCGCCCATCGTGCGGTGCCCGACCTCGGTGTGCACGGCGTAGGCGAAGTCCACGGGCGTCGACCCGGCGGGCAGCTGCTGCACGTCGCCCTTGGGGGTGAAGACGAAGACCTGGTTGGCGCCGATCTCCCAGCGCAGGTCGTCGAGGAAGTCCCCGGTCGCCGACTCGCGCTGCCAGTCGATGACGGACTTCAGCCAGTCCATCTCCGTCTGCGGGCGCGTCCCCGCCGCCACCGCGTTCGGGTCGTCCTTGTACTTCCAGTGCGCCGCAACGCCGTACTCGGCGCGCTGGTGCATCGTGTACGTCCGGATCTGGATCTCGACGGGTTTGCCCTCGGGCCCGATGACCGTCGTGTGCAACGACTGGTACATGTTGAACTTGGGCATCGCGATGTAGTCCTTGAACCGGCCGGGGACCGGGTTCCAGCGCGCGTGCAGCGCACCGAGGACGGCGTAGCAGTCGCGGACGGAGTCCACCAGGACGCGGATCCCGACGAGGTCGTAGATCTCGGCGAAGTCGCGGCCCCGCACGATCATCTTCTGGTAGATCGAGTAGTAGTGCTTCGGCCGGCCGGTGACGGTCGCCTTGACCCGCGCGTCCTTGAGGTCGTCCTCGATCTGGGCGCGCACGCCCTGCAGGTACTCCTCGCGCGCCGGGGCCCGGTCGGCCACGAGCCGCACGATCTCGTCGAACACCTTGGGGTAGACCGTCGCGAACGACAGGTCCTCCAGCTCCCACTTGATGGTGTTCATCCCGAGGCGGTGCGCCAGCGGGGCGTAGATCTCGAGCGTCTCGCGGGCCTTCTTCTCCGCCGAGGACGCCGAGACGTAGCGCCACGTGCGCGCGTTGTGCAGCCGGTCGGCCAGCTTGATGACGAGGACCCGGATGTCCTTGGCCATCGCGACGACCATCTTGCGGACCGTCTCGGCCTGCGCCGCGTCGCCGTACGTGACCTTGTCGAGCTTGGTCACCCCGTCGACGAGGAGCGCGATCTCGTCGCCGAACTCCGCGCGCAGGGAGGCGAGCGTGTAGTCGGTGTCCTCCACCGTGTCGTGCAGCAGCGCGGCCGCCAGCGTGGACGGCGTCATCCCCAGCTCGGCCAGGATGGTCGCCACCGCGACGGGGTGCGTGATGTACGGGTCACCGCTCTTGCGCCGCTGGCCGTCGTGGGCGCGCTCGGCGCGGTCGAAGGCCTTCTCCACGACCGACAGGTCGGCCTTGGGGTGCGTGGAGCGGACGGTGCGCAGCAGGGGTTCCAGGACCGGGGACACGGTGCTCTGGCGCTGCTGCCCGAAGCGGGCCAGCCGGGACAGCATGCGCCCGGCGGTCACCGGACCGGTGTAGGTCTCCTGGCCGCGGCGGCGCTCCGGGCCGTTCGGGCGCACGGCGCCGGCCGGGCGCTGCCCGGGCTCGGCCGCCGGGACCGGGACCACGGCTCCCTGAGCGGCCGGCGCCGCCGCGGAGGCCGCGTCGCGCGCCGTGTCGGGAGCTTCGTCGGGCGTGGCCGGGGCGCTGCTGGCGTGGGTGTCCGTGCCGTCTGCCATGGCGTCCTCCGTCTTCGTCCGGACAGCCAGTCTAGGTTGAGAGCGGACCGACCGTGCGCCACCTCACCGCACTCGGTCAGTCCTGGGTGCGCAGCGCGACGACGGGACGCCCGCCCAGACCGGCGCGGCCGCCGAGGAAGGCGAGCTCCAGGAGCACGACGAGCCCCACCACCTCGGCCCCGGCCTCCTCCAGGAGCTCGCAGGCCGCGCGCGCCGTCCCGCCCGTGGCCAGGACGTCGTCGACCACGAGGACCTTGGCACCGGGCCGGACGGCCGAGGCGGCCAGTTCCAGCGAGGCGCTGCCGTACTCGAGGTCGTAGTCGCGGCGCAGCACCGGCGGCGGCAGCTTGCCGGCCTTGCGCACGGGCCAGAAGCCGACGCCGGCGCGTTCGGCGGCGGGCGCCGCGAGCATGAACCCGCGCGCCTCGATGCCGGCGACGGCGTCCGCCCCCGCGGCCAGCGCGAGGTCGGCGAGGACCCGTGTGAGCGCCCCGAAGGCCGACGGGTCGGCCAGCAACGGGGTGAGGTCCTTGAACACCACGCCCGGTTCGGGGAAGTCGGGGACGTCGCGGAACCCCTTGAGGACCAGGTCCGCCGCGAACTCCGCCGTCCGGTCGTCCAGCGCCAGGGTCACGCCTGCGACTCCTGGGCCTGCGCCGTGGCGGGCGCGGGACCGGCGGCCACCTCGGAGTCCAGCGTCTTCACGCGCGCCTCCCGCTGACGCAGGACGACCAGCAGCGGCGTGGCGACAAAGATCGAGGAGTACGCCCCCACGAGCATCCCGACGAACAGCGCGAGGCTGATGTCGCGCAGGGTCCCGGCCCCCAGCAGCAGGTCCCCGATGAAGAGGATCGCCGCGACGGGCAGCAGCGCGACGACCGTCGTGTTCACCGACCGGACGACCGTCTGGTTGATGGCGAGGTTGGCCGCGTCGGCGAAGCTCCGGTCCCGCTTGAGGAACGCCTCCGTCGTGTTCTCCCGCACCTTGTCGAAGACCACGACGGTGTCGTAGAGGGAGTACCCGAGGATCGTGAGGAACCCGATGACGGACGCGGGCGTGACCTCGAACCCGACGGCCGCGTAGACGCCGGCCGTGATGAGGAGGTCGTGGAACAGCGCCACGAGCGAGGCCAGTGCCATCGTCCAGGCCCGGAAGTACAGCGTCATGACGATCGAGACGAGGACGAGGAACACGACCAGACCCGTCAGGGCCTTGTTCGTGACGTCCGCCCCCCAGCTCGGGCCGACGGTGGAGGTCGTCACGTTCGACTCGGAGACGCGCAGCCGCTGGGCGAGCTCGCCGCGGATGCTGTCGAGCTGCCCGCTCGTCAGCGTCTCGGTCTGCACACGGACACCGTTCTGCCCCACGCTCGTGACCGTCGGCTCCGTGCCCGGGACCACGGCCTGGACCGCCTCGCGGGCGGCGTCCTGGTTGGCCGAACCCGTGACCCGGAACTCCGAGCCCCCCTCGAACTCGATGCCGAAGGTCAGACCCGGCTTCCACAGCAGCACCGCGGAGATGAGCACGAGGGCTGCGGCGATGAGGAACCACAGCTTCCTGCGGCCGACGAAGTCGAAGGAGGACTCACCGGTGTAGAGCCGGTTGCCCAGTTGTGCCATGCCCATCAGGACTCGTCCCCGTTCGCGTCGTCGCGGTCCTCGCGGGAGTTCTCGCCCGCTCCCCCGCCGCTGCGGGCCTTCTCACGTTCGGCGCGTCGCAGTTCGGCGACCGTCGGCCGGTGCTCCCCGCGGTGCAGGGCGTGCCGGGCCACGACCGAGCCGAGGTGCTCGGGGTCGAACCCGGACAGCTTGTGCCCGCCGCCGAAGAACTTCGTCTTCGCCAGCACGGCCACCACCGGGTGCGTGAACAGCACGACGATGACGAGGTCGATGATCGTCGTGATGCCCAGGGTGTACGCGAACCCGCGGACGTTGCCCACCGCGAGGATGTAGAGCACGACGGCCGACAGCAGGCTGACGGCGTCGGAGACGATGATCGTGCGCCGGGCGCGGCGCCAACCGGCCTCGACCGCCGAGGACAGGATCCGCCCGTCGCGGATCTCGTCCCGGACGCGTTCGAAGAACAGGATGAACGAGTCGGCCGTGACGCCGATGGCCACGATGAGCCCGGCCACCCCGGCGAGGCTGAGGCGGAAGCCCTGCAGCCAGCTGAGCAGCAGGATGACGCCGTAGGTCAGCGCACCGGACAGGACGAGGCTGGCGATCGTCACGAGGCCCAGGGCCCGGTACTGGACGAGCATGTACGCCACGACGAGGACGAGACCGACGACGCCGGCGATGAGGCCGTTGCGCAGCTGGTCCGAGCCGAGCGTCGCGGACACCTGGTCCAGCGTCTGCACGGTGAACGACACCGGCAGCGCTCCGAACTGCAGCTGCTGGGCGAGCGCGTCCGCGGAGGCCTGGGTGAAGTTGCCCTCGATGTCGACGTCGGCGCCGAAGCGCTGGCTCACGGTCGGAGCGGTGACGACGAGGCCGTCGAGCACGGCCGCGAACTGGTTGCGGGGCGGCTCGAGCGTCGAGATGCGGGTCGTCAGGGCGGAGAACCGCTCGGCGCCGGCGGAGTCGAACTTGATCCGGACGACCCACGCGCCGGTGGTGAAGCCCTGGTTGTTCGTCGCCTGGGCCGCGGTGGCGCTGACGAGGTCGGTGCCCTCGAGCTCGGCCGGGCCGAGGACGTACTTGTACGTGCCGTCCTGGTCGCACGTGACGAGCGGCTTGGTCGGGTCGTCGACGATGCCGCCCTGCCGCTGGGCGGGGTCGGAGCAGTCGAGCGCGAGGAAGCGCTGCTGGAGGTCGGGGATCGACAGCCACGCCTGGTCGCTCGCGTCGGTGGGCGAGGCCGTGGGCGTCCCGGTGGGCTGCCCCGGACCCGGCGTCGGCGTTGGGGTGGCGATCTCGGCGAGCGTGGGCGGCGTGGTCGCCGCCGCGGAGGGCTCGGCGGGCGCGGTCGTCGCGGCCTGCAGGGCGGCGGGCGCGGCCGCACCGTCCGCGCTCTGGGTCGGGGCGGGAGTCGTCGGGGCGGGCGTGGTGGCGGTCCCGCTGGGGGTGCCGCTGGGCGTCGCCTCGCCCGACGGGGTCGCGCTCGGCGTCGGCGTGGGCGCGGCGGCGGGCTGCACGGCCTCGGCGTAGAGCACGACGCGCATCCGCAGCTGCGCGGACTGGGAGATGAGGTCGAGCTGCTGACGCGTCGCCTCACCCGGGATCGAGACGGAGATGTTCTGCCCGCCCTGGACCTGCACCTCGGTCTCGGACAGACCCGTCGCGTCGACGCGCTGCCGGATGATCTCGGCGGCCCGCTGGACCTGGTCGGCCGGCACGGCCTCGCCGGAGGTGGACCGCGGCGTCAGGACGACCTGCGTCCCGCCCTCGAGGTCGAGCGCCAGCCCGGGCGACCACTTCGCCGAGCTCCAGATCGAACCGGCCCCCACCGCCGCGAAGACGGCGACGACGACGAGCACCAGGGCCACCAGCGTGCGGCCGGGGTGGGGTCGACGGATCGGTGCGCCGCGGCGCACGCGTGGGGGGCCGGTGGGCCGGTCGTTGGACACTCAACACCTCGGGACAGGCGCCAGCCGGGTGGCGGGATTGCCACCCGGTCAGCGCAAGCTTGTCACTGCTCGTGGACGACTGCTGTCATACCAGTAGTCGCTATGCGCGCGGGGGACCGCCCGCGGTCCCGTCGCCGGGCGTGTCCCCGTCCCGCTTGGTGAGGTCGAGGCCCTCGAGCGAGTCGGGAGCGCGGTCGGCCTCGCTCAGCGGAGCCTCCTCGACGGGGGCGACGGGGGTGACCACGCGCGCCACGGCACGCGGCGTCCACCGGGTGAGCAGGCCCGGCGCGATCTCGATGACGACGTGCTCGTCGGTGCGCTCGACCACCGTCCCGAACATGCCCGAGGTCGTCATGACCTCGGCCCCCGGGCCGATGTTGCTCTGCATCTGCTGCTGCGCCTTCTGCTGCTTGCGCGTCCGGCTGAACATGAACACCAGCAGGGCAGCCATGATCAGCAGGAAGAACAAGGAGCTGCTGCTACCACCCACGACAATCCCTCTCCGCACCGGTGGGATCGACGACTCACCGGTGCCAGCGTCGGCCTCGTGCCGACACGGCCGACCCAACGCCACAGGGACCTGCCAGGTTCCGCAGGGCGGGACAGGACAGCGGCGCGGGACCGGCTCGCCCGGGCAGTCTAGGGGTTCACCCGGTCGGCTCTTGCGGCTCGACACCCGCGGGGTCGGCGTCCAGCGGGAGCTGCCAGGCGGCCCCGACGGGTGCGTCGCGCGGCGGGGTCAGCCCCAGGTGCGCCCACGTGTCGGGCAGCGCGATCCGGCCGCGCGGGGTGCGGCCCAGCAGTCCCTCGCGCACGAGGAAGGGCTCGGCGACGGTCTCGACGGTCTCGGCCTCCTCCCCCACGACGACGGCCAGCGTCGACAACCCGACGGGCCCACCGCCGAAGCGGCGGCACAGCGCGTCGAGGACGGCGCGGTCGAGGCGGTCCAGCCCGCGTTCGTCGACCTCGTAGACCTCCAGCGCCGCGCGCGCCGCGTTCCGGTCGACGATCCCGGACCCGCGGACCTGCGCCCAGTCGCGCACCCGTCGCAGGAGGCGGTTGGCGATGCGCGGGGTGCCGCGGGAGCGGCCGCCGATCTCGGCGGCCCCCTCCGCGGTCAGCTGCACGCCCAGCAGGGACGCGCTGCGCCGCAGCACCTGCACGAGCTCCTCGGGCGTGTAGAAGTCGAGGTACCCCGTGAACCCGAACCGGTCCCGCAGCGGTGCCGGCAGCAGCCCGGCCCGCGTCGTCGCCCCGACGAGCGTGAACTTCGGCAGCTCCAGCGGGATGGCCGTCGCGCCCGCGCCCTTGCCGACGACGACGTCGACGCGGAAGTCCTCCATCGCGATGTAGAGCATCTCCTCGGCCGGACGCGCCATCCGGTGGATCTCGTCGAGGAAGAGCACCTCCCCCTCGTCGAGGGAGCTGAGGACGGCCGCCAGGTCGCCGGCGTGCTGGATCGCGGGACCGCTGGACTGCCGCAGCGGCGCGCCCATCTCGGAGGCGACGATCATCGCCAGCGTCGTCTTGCCCAGCCCGGGCGGCCCGGAGAAGAGGACGTGGTCGCTGGGCGCCTGCCGCGCCTTGGCGGCGTCGAGGACGAGCGAGAGCTGCTCGCGCACGACCTTCTGCCCGACGAACTCGTCGAGCCCGTGCGGCCGCAGGGCCGACTCGGCGGCCCGCTCGCGCTCGTCGGCGCCCGTGGTCACGAGCCGCTCGCTCATCCGCGGCCCGACAGGTGGCGCAGGGCGGCCCTCAGGGCACCCGGCACGTCGCTCTCGGCAGCTGCGCCTTCGGAACGGTCGGCGAGGACGACGTCCACCGCGTCCCCGGCCTGCTTGACCGGGTACCCCAGCCCGACGAGCGCCTCGACGACCCGGTCCTTGCGCGGGTCGCCGCTGCCGGCGGCCGGCGTCGGGGCGGGCGCGCCGGCGGGCGGGCCGAGGCGGTCCCCCAGCTCCAGGCAGATGCGCTGCGCCGTCTTCTTCCCGATGCCGGGGACGCGCACGAGGGCCGCGTGGTCGTCGGCGGCGACCGCCGCGCGGATCCCGTCGGGGCGGTGCACGGCGAGCATGGCGAGCGCCATCTTGGGGCCCACCCCCGAGGCGGTCTGGACGACCTCGAAGACCTCCTTCTCGTCGGCGTCGGCGAAGCCGAAGAGGGTGAGGGAGTCCTCGCGCACCACGAGCGTCGTGTGCAGCAGTGCCTCCTCCCCCACGCGCAGCCCGGCGAGCGTCGCGGGCGCGGCCAGGACGAACATCCCGACACCCCCCACCTCGACGACCGCCGAGTCCAGCCGCACCGCGAGCACCCGCCCGCGCACCGACGCGATCACACGACCTCCAGACCCTCAGACGACAGCAGACGAACATCTGTACGAGAGGCTAGACGGACCCTCCGACACGACCGCCCAGGCGCGCCGTCACCGGTCGGCTCGTGCTGCCGCACACAGGTCCCGGGGGCAGAGTGCTGCCGTGAGCCACGAGCAGAACGCCAACGCCCTGCAGAACGTCACCTTCGACAGCGCCACGGAGTCCGGCCACGCGCACGGATACCTGCGCGTCCCCGAGTCCGGCAGCGGCCCGGGCGTCATCGTCATCCAGGAGTGGTGGGGCCTGACCGACCACATCGCCGCGATCGTCGACCGCTACGCCCGCGAGGGCTTCGTCGCGCTGGCCCCTGACCTCTACGGCGGACGGACGACGCACGACTCCGCCGAGGCGGCGCAGCTCATGACCGACCTGCCCGCCGAACAGGCCGTCCAGGACCTCGCCGGCGCCGTCACCTACCTCCTGGAGCGGCCGGAGGTCACGTCGAGCACCGTCGGCGCCGTCGGGTTCTGCATGGGCGGCGGCTTCGTGCTGCGCCTGGCGGCCCGGCAGGGTGAGCGCGTCGGTGCGGCTGTGCCCTGGTACGGCCTGCCCGGTGAGGAGACGGACTTCTCGGGGCTGCGCGCCGCCGTCCTCGGCCACTACGGCGAGGAGGACACGTCGGTGCCGCTGGAGGCCGTCCGCGCGACGGCGCAGCGCATCGGCGAGCAGGCCGGTGTCGAGGTGACCCTGCACGAGTACCCCGCGCCGCACGCCTTCTACAACGACGAACGCCCCAACTACCGCCGCGAGTCGGCGGAGCTGGCCTGGGAGCGGACGACGAGCTTCTTGCGCGAGCGGCTGGCCTGAGCTTCAGCCTCGGCGTAGGCGTTGCGCCGGCCCGTCACGAGGGCGGTGTGCGCGGCGGCCTCCAGCCGGGAGGTCGCCCCACCCCGCCACAGGTGGCACAGCGCCAGCGCGAGCGCGTCGGCGGCGTCGGCCGGTCGCGGGGGGCTGTCGAGCCCGAGGATGCGGGTGACCATCGTCGTCACCTGCTCCTTCTCGGCGCGGCCGTCCCCCGTCACCGCGGCCTTGACCTCGCTGGGGGTGTGCATCGCGACGGGCAGCCCCCGGCGGGCGGCGGCGACGAGCACGAGCCCCGCCGCCTGCGCGGTCCCCATGACCGACCGGACGTTGGCCTGGGCGAAGACGCGTTCGACGGCGACGACGTCGGGCCGGTGGGCGTCCAGCCAGGTCTCCAGCCCCTCGCTGATGGCGAGCAACCGGGCCTCGACGGGGTCCGTGGCCGGGGTGCGGACGACGCCGACCCCGACCATCGCGGCCCGCCGGCCCGTGCGGACCGCGTCGACCACCCCGATCCCGCACCGGGTCAGGCCGGGGTCCACCGCCAGCACGCGCACGACCCCCACGATCGCACGGAGTGATCGCGGGGGCCGTCAGGTGCGGTGAGCCGGGTGTGTCAGGCGTCCTCGAGGGCCGCCATGACGTCGTCGGAGACGTCGTAGTTGGCGAAGACGTTCTGGACGTCGTCGCAGTCGTCGAGGACGTCGACGAGCTTGAAGACCTTGGCCGCGCCGTCGGCGTCCAACGGCACCTCGACGCTGGGGACGAAGCTGTTCTCGGCCGAGTCGTAGTCGATCCCGGCGGCCTGCAGCGCCTCGCGGACGGCGACGAGGTCGGTCGCCTCGCAGACGACCTCGAACGTGTCGCCCTGGTCGGTGACCTCCTCGGCGCCGGCCTCGAGGACGGCCAGCAGGACGTCGTCCTCGGTGAGGTCGGTGCCCTCCTTGCCGATGACGATGACGCCCTTGCGGCTGAACATGTACGACACGCTGCCCGGGTCGGCCATCGAGCCGCCGTTGCGGGTCATCGCCGTCCGGACCTCCATGGCGGCCCGGTTCTTGTTGTCCGTCAGGCACTCGATGAGCAGCGCGACACCGTTGGGTCCGTAGCCCTCGTACATGATCGTCTGCCAGTCGGCGCCGCCGGCCTCGGCCCCGGACCCGCGCTTGACGGCGCGGTCGATGTTGTCGGCGGGCACCGACGTCTTCTTCGCCTTCTGGATGGCGTCGAAGAGCGTCGGGTTGCCCGCCGGGTCGCCGCCGCCCGTGCGGGCCGCGACCTCGATGTTCTTGATGAGTCGAGCGAAGCTCTTGGCGCGCTTGGCGTCGACGACGGCCTTCTTGTGCTTCGTCGTCGCCCACTTGGAGTGGCCGGACATCGTGTTCCCTCCGCCTCGCTTGAACTGCTCCGCTGGTCCTGCCGAAATCCCGTGCGCGTCAGTCCCGCTGCCGCACCATCGCCACGAAGTGGCGGTGCACCCGGTCGTCCCCGGTGATCTCCGGGTGGAACGCCGTGGCGAGCAGAGCGCCCTGCCGCACGGCGACGATCCTACCCGCGGCGGGCCCGGCGCCCACCCGGCCGAGCACCTCGACCCCCGGCCCTGCCTCCTCCACCCACGGCGCGCGGATGAAGACGGCGTCGGTCGGCGGTCCGCCGTCGGTGATGCCGGCCAGCGGCAGGTGCTCCTCCCAGGAGTCCACCTGACGCCCGAAGGCGTTGCGCCGCACGGTGACGTCGAGACCCCCGAGGGTCTGCTGGTCCTGTGCACCGTCGAGGAGCCGGTCGGCCAGCAGGATCATGCCCGCGCAGGAGCCGTAGACGGGCAGACCGTCCGCGACGCGCTCGCGCAGCAGCTCCCGCAGCTCGAAGACCCGCAGCAGCCGGTCGATCGTCGTCGACTCCCCGCCGGGCAGGACGAGGCCGTCGACGGCGTCCAGCTCGGACGGCCGTCGGACGGTGACGGCCCGCGCTCCGCCGGCCTCCAGCGCGGCGGCGTGCTCGCGCACGTCGCCCTGCAGGGCCAGGACGCCGATCGTGGGGGTGGTGCTGCTCACCCGCGCAGCGTAGGGGGGTCCACCGACCGTCCCGGAGGCGGCCGGGACGGGACCCGGGAGCGCTCGTGGGACCCTGCCCCGACCACCCGTCCCCCCGCGAGGAGAGTTGACACGATGCTCGACCCCGACGCGCTCGCCCACTCCTTCACGATCGCCCTGCCCGCCTGGGTGGACGAGGAGCTGTCCGGCACCCCGGCCGTCCTGCCGACCCGCGAGGACCGGATGGCGCTGGTCCACCGCCTCGCCGGCCGGAACTTCCTGGAGGGCAACGGCGGCCCGTTCGCGGCCGTGGTCGTCGACTCGTTCAGCGGCGAGCTGGTGAGCGTGGGGGTGAACGTCGTGCTGTCCACGGGGATCTCCTCGGGCCACGCCGAGGTCACCGCACTCGGTCTGGCGCAGGCGCGCACGGGGTCGTGGGACCTCGGGGCCGACGGGGCCCGCCGCGAGCTCGTCGTGAACTGGCGCCCCTGCGCCCAGTGCTACGGCGCGACGCTGTGGTCGGGGGTGCGCACGCTCGTCGTGGCCGGGTCCGGACCGGAGCTGGAGGAGATCACCGGGTTCGACGAGGGACCGGTCCGCGACGACTGGGCCGAGCAGTTCGAGGCCCGGGGCATCGCGGTCGTCACCGACGTCCTGCGGGAGGAGGCGCTGGACGTCTACCGCGCCTACGCCGCGCACGTGGCGGCCACGGGAGCGGTCGTCTACAACGCCCGCACCGACGGCTGAGCCCTCACACGACGGGGATCGGGTCCCCCGACCAGACCGGCGGGAGGTCGGCGAGGAGCCGGGGGAGGTCGACGGGGTAGACGACGTCTCCCGACGCGGCGAGCTCGGCGGGGTCCCACCAGCGCAGCTCCGTCACCGACGCCTGTTCCAGCGGGGTCCACCCCGACCGGTCCGGCTCGAAGCCCTCCGCGACGCGGTGGACGAAGAACTCCTCCGTCTGCCGGCACTGCGCCCCGAGGAAGGGGAAGTCGGCCGTCCGGGCCCAGACCGGCCCGTCCAGCACCCCGGGGTCGACGGTGAGACCGGTCTCCTCGCGCAGTTCCCGGGCCGCGGCGGACCGGGCGTCCTCCCCCGGGTCCCGCCCACCACCGACCGTGAACCACCAGTCCGTGCCGGGGCGGGCGGGGTCGGACCCGCGCAGCAGCAGCACCCGGCCCGCGTCGTCGAGCACGACGACGCGGGAGGCGCTGCGGGTGCGGACGCCGTCGGCGCCGACGCCCCACTCGGGGCCGAGGGGGTCCTGCGCCGGAGCGTTCACCAGCCGCGCTGGGCCAGGCGGTGCGGTTCGGGGATCTGGTCCACGTTGAGGCCGACCATGGCCTCGCCCAGACCGCGGGAGACCTTGGCGATGACGTCGGGGTCGTCGAAGAACGTCGTCGCCTTGACGATGGCCTCGGCGCGCTGCGCGGGGTTGCCCGACTTGAAGATGCCGGAGCCGACGAAGACGCCGTCCGCGCCGAGCTGCATCATCATCGCGGCGTCGGCGGGCGTGGCGATGCCCCCGGCGGTGAAGAGGACGACGGGCAGCTTGCCCGTCTCGGCGACCTCCTTGACGAGGTCGTAGGGCGCGCCCATCTCCTTGGCCGCGACGTAGACCTCGTCCGGGGACATGGACCGCAGGCGGTTCACCTCGGCGCGGATGGTCCGCATGTGCGTCACGGCGTTGGAGACGTCGCCCGTGCCGGCCTCGCCCTTGGAGCGGATCATCGCGGCCCCCTCGGTGATGCGCCGCAACGCTTCGCCGAGGTTGGTCGCCCCGCAGACGAAGGGGACGGTGAAGTGGTGCTTGTCGATGTGGTGGGCGTAGTCGGCCGGGGTGAGGACCTCGGACTCGTCGATGTAGTCCACACCCAGGGACTGCAGCACCTGCGCCTCGACGAAGTGCCCGATGCGGGCCTTGGCCATGACGGGGATCGAGACCGCGGAGACGATCGAGTCGATCATGTCGGGGTCGGACATCCGGGACACGCCGCCCTCGGCGCGGATGTCGGCGGGGACGCGTTCGAGGGCCATGACGGCGACCGCGCCGGCGTCGGCCGCGATGCGGGCCTGCTCGGCCGTGACGACGTCCATGATGACGCCGCCCTTGAGCATCTCGGCCATGCCGCGCTTGACGCGGCTCGTGCCGACGACGGGCCCGCTGCTGGTGCTCACTTCGCTGCTCACGGGCGCATCCTACGACCCGGTGCCGTCGCCCTCGCCGTCGAGGAAGTCGGCCGTCTCGGGCAGCCGCGCACGGCCCGCGAGGTGTCCCCACCGCACGATCCGCTTGCCGCGCAACCGGCGCGTCTGGACGACGGCGTCGTTGTGGAAGCGCCGCGCCAGCCGCACCCGGTGGGACGCGTCCAGGACCCGGGCCAGACCCGCCCCGTCGTGCCCCGTCCCGTCGTGCCCCGTCCCGTCCGGCCCCGTCCCGTCCGGCACGGGCAGGGCGACGGCGAGGGCCCGCGTGAGGTCGGACTCGACGCGCCAGCGGTGCGCGTCGTCGGCGTCGTTCACCTCGCGCAGGGCGGCGGGGGTGCGCGGCGCGTCCAGGCTCGTCGTCGCGGCGTCGGCGAGCAGCAGCGCCGACGCCGGGTCGAGGTGGTCGGAGCTCTCCAGCGCGAACTCCAGGGCCGCGCTGGCCCGCCGTGTCAGCTCGGCGTCGAGAGCGGCGCGGCTGGTCTCCACCCGCCGGTGCAGCCGGTCGACCCGCTGGGCCGTCGCCGACAGCCAGCCCGCGAGCGCCACGAGGACGAGGACGACCGTGAGGACCCACGCGACGGCGGTCACCGGGCCCCCCGCGCGTGTCCCCGCCCGTGTCCCCGCCCGTGCCCGAGGACGGTCTCGTAGACCGTGAGGACCTCCCCCGCGACGACCGACCAGTCGTAGCGCGCCGCGGCGGCCTGCCCCGCGGCCGCGAGCGCCGCGCGGCGCGCCGGGTCGGCGAGGAGGCCGAGCACCGCGCGGGCGGCGGCGTCCGGGTCTCCGACGGTGAAGAGCTCCCCGTGCGCGCCGTCCCCGAGGACCCGCCGGAAGGCTCCGAGGTCGGCGGCCGCGACGGCGACCCCGGCGGCCATGGCCTCGACGAGGACGATGCCGAAGCTCTCGCCCCCGGTGTGCGGGGCGAGGTAGACGTCCGCGCTGGCCAGCAGCGACTCCTTGGCCCGGTCGTCGACCGACCCGAGGAACTCGACGGCGTCGCGGTCGGCGGGTCCGAGCAGCTCGCGGGCCGCGGCGACGTCACCGCGGCCGGCGACGAGGAACCGCGCCCCCGGCACGACGGCCCGGACCAGCGGCACCGCCTGGCACAGCAGCGGCAGTCCCTTGCGGGGTTCGTCGAGCCGGCCGACGAAGGCCACGACGGGGCGTTCTGCGGTCCCGGTCCACTCCGCGCGCCGCGGCGCCTGTGCGAAGGCCCGCGTCACGACGCCGTTGGGCACGACGACGGCGTCGCCCCCGACGTGCTCGACGACGGTCCGGCGGGCGTCCTCGCTGACGGCGATGCGGGCCGAGATCTTCTCCAGGCTCGGACGCAGCAGGGGGAAGGCCGCCTGCATCGCCCGCGAGCGCAGGTTGGCGGTGTGGAACGTCGCCACGAGCGGGCCCGTGGTGGCCGGGGTCGCGGCCCACAGCGCGAGCAGCGAGGTGCTCGGGGACAGCGGTTCGTGCACGTGCAGGACGTCGAAGGCGCCCTCGGCCAGCCACCGCCGGACGCGGCCGGCGGTGACGGGCCCGAAGGACAGGCGTGCGACGGAGCCGTTGTAGGGCACGGCCACGACGTTCCCGCCGGGGTCGGCGAAGGGCGGCAGGGTCGACTCGTCGTCGGCGGGAGCGAGCACGCGCACGTGGTGCCCGAGGCCGAGCAGGTGCTCGGCGAGGTCGCGGACGTGGAACTGCACTCCCCCGGGCACGTCGAAGGAGTACGGGCAGACGATGCCGATGCGCACGTCTCAGCGCTCCGGGAAGACCGGCTGGAGGACGTGCCACTCGTCGGGGTGGGCGCGGACGGCGGCGGCGAGGGCGTCCGCGCAGGCCTGCGTCATCTGCGCGACGGCCCGGCGGCGGTGCTCGCGGGCCGGCTCACCCGGTGCCCGGGGCGGGACGGGGACCTGCGGGGCGACATCGAGGACGAGCGTGCGGCGGCCACCGAAGACCTCGTGGTGCAGGCCGAAGGGGAAGAGCGGGGCGCCGGTGGCCAGGGCCAGGGCGGCGGGTCCCTGCGCCATCCGTACGCGGGCGCCGAGGAAGTCGACCTCGACGCCGTTCGCCGTCAGGTCGCGGTCGGCCAGCAGCGGGACGAAGGCGCCGGCGCGGACCCGGCGCACGAGCGTCGGGAAGGTGCCGGGGTCCCCCAACGGCAGGACGTCCACGCCCAGGGAGCGGCGGAAGGCGAGGAACTGCTCGAAGACGGCCTCGGGCCGCAGCCGTTCGGCGACGGTGACGACGGGGGCCAGTTCGGTGGCCGACCACGCGGCGGCGTGGTCCCAGTTCGCGAGGTGGCCGAGGAAGACGACGACGCCCCGACCCTGCGCCAGGGCCGCGCGGACCTCCTCGCCGTGGTCGAGCCGGACGCCGGCCACGGTCCGTTCCCGGCTCCAGCCGGGCAGCCGGAAGACGTCGAGCCAGTACCTCGCGTAGCTGCGCAGGCCGTCGCGGACGAGGGCGTCGAGCTCGGCGGGCCCGGCGTCCGGGCGGGCGTGCGCGAGGTTGCGCCGCAGCTGCGCGGTGCGGGCCCCGCCCCGGCGGGCGACGGCGTCGGCCACGCGGCGGCTGGCGCTGACGGCGACGTCCTCGGGCACGGCCCGGGCGAAGCGCCAGCCGAGCCGGAACCCGCCGGCGACGAGCTGGTCGCGCAGTCTCACGCGTCGGCGGGCGGCACGGCCAGCGCCTGGCGCCGGACCGTGGCCATCCGCTGCACGACGGTGACGGCGCTCGCGACGGCGAGCAGTGCGAGGACGACCTGCAGGAAGACGAGGGGCACGCCGAGTCCGACGAACCCGGCCCCGACGAGGACGGCGACGAGCCGCTCACCGCGTTCGGCGAGCCCGACGTTGGCGGTGAAGCCGAGCCCCTCGGCCCGCGCCTTGACGTAGGAGACGGTGCTGCCGAGGACGAGGCACACGAGCGCCAGCCCGGCCGTCACCTCGGAGTCCCCCCCGCGGGCGAACCAGACGACGAGACCACCGAACAGGGCCGCGTCGGCGATCCGGTCGAGGGAGGAGTCCAGGTAGGCGCCCCACTTGCCGGAGCTGCCCCGGAGGCGGGCCATCGTCCCGTCGATGGTGTCCGACAGGACGAACACGGTGGCCCCGAAGGAGCCCCAGAACAGGTGGCCCGTGGGGTACAGGACGAGCGCGCAGGCCACGACCCCGATGGTCCCGGTGATCGTGACCATGTCGGGTGTGATCCCGCGGCGCAGCAGGAAGCGCGCGACGGGAGTGAAGATCTTCGTGGCGAACGCGCGGCCGTAGGTGTTGAGCATCGTGTCGAAGGGTAGGGCGCTCAGCCGGTCGCGTCGGTGACCCACGCGGCGGCCAGGCGCGCCCGCGTGTCCTCGAGCAGTTCCGGCATCGCCTTCGTCCGCCCCACGACGGGCAGGAAGTTGGCGTCGCCCTGCCAGCGGGGCACGACGTGCTGGTGCAGGTGCGCGGCGATGCCGGCCCCCGCCACCTCGCCCTGGTTCATGCCGAGGTTGAAGCCGGCCGGCGCGGAGGCCGCCGTCAGCGTCCGGACGGCGGCCCGGGTGAACGCCGTGAACTCCGCCAGTTCGGCGGCGTCGAGGTCGACGTAGGCGGACACGTGCCGGTAGGGGCACACCATGAGGTGCCCGGGGTTGTACGGGAAGAGGTTGAGCACGGCGAAGACGTGCTCACCCCGTCGCACGACGAGACCGTCGGCGTCCGAGCGGCCGGGCGCGCGGCAGAACGGGCAGCTCCCGGCCTCGGCGTCGGCGGGTTTGTGCTCGCCCTGGACGTAGGCCATCCGGTGCGGCGTCCACAGCCGGCCGAACCCGTCGGGGTCCCCCGCGAACCCCTCGGCGGGTTCGACGGGGGACGCCTCGGCGGGGGGCTCGGCGGGGGGCTGGGTCACACCTGCACCCGGTCGCGGACGGCGGCCGCGATGCGCTCGACGGCGTCGGCGACGGGCACGCCGTTCTCCTGGCTGCCGTCGCGGAAGCGGAAGGAGACCGCGCCGTTCTCGACGTCCTCGGCCCCGGCGATGAGCAGGAAGGGGACCTTCTGCTTCGTCCAGGTGCGGATCTTCTTCGGCATGCGGTCGTCGGTGTCGTCGACCTCGACGCGGATCCCCGCGGCCCGCAGCCGGTCGGCGACCTCGAGCAGGTGCGGGACGTGGGCGTCGGCGACGGGGATCCCGACGACCTGGACGGGCGCGAGCCACGGGGGGAAGGCGCCGGCGTAGTGCTCGACGAGGACGCCGAAGAACCGTTCGAGGGACCCGAACTTGGCGGAGTGGATCATCACGGGCTGCTGCTTGGTGCCGTCCGCGGCCGTGTACTCCAGCCCGAACCGGGCGGGCTGGTTGAAGTCGTACTGGATGGTCGACATCTGCCACGTGCGGCCGATGGCGTCACGGGCCTGCACGGAGATCTTCGGGCCGTAGAACGCGGCGCCCCCCGGGTCCGGCACGAGGTCCAGACCGGTCGCGACGGCGGCGTCCTCGAGCACCTTCGTCGCGGCGGCCCACTGCTCGTCGGAGCCGATGAACTTCTCCGAGTCCCCGCGGGTCGACAGCTCGAGGTAGTAGTCGTCGAGACCGAAGTCCTTGAGCAGGCCGAGGACGAAGTCGAGCAGGTGGGTGATCTCGCGCGGCGCCTGCTCGGCCGTCACGTAGCTGTGCGAGTCGTCCTGGGTCAGCCCGCGCACGCGGGTCAGGCCGTGGACGACCCCGGACTTCTCGTACCGGTACACCGAGCCGAACTCGAAGAACCGCAGCGGCAGCTCCCGGTAGGACCGCCCCCGCGACCGGAAGATGAGGTTGTGCATGGGGCAGTTCATGGCCTTGAGGTAGTACGTCGAGTTCTCCAGCTCCATGCCGGGGAACATCGTGTCCTCGTAGTACGGCAGGTGCCCGGACGTCTCGAAGAGCCCGCCCTTGGAGATGTGCGGGGTGCCGACGTAGGAGAACCCCTCCTCGATGTGCCGGCGGCGGACGTAGTCCTCCATCTCGCGCTTGACCACCCCGCCCTTGGGGTGGAACACGACGAGGCCGGACCCGATCTCGTCGGGGAAGGAGAACAGGTCCAGCTCGGCCCCGAGGCGGCGGTGGTCGCGGCGCTCGGCCTCGGCCACGCGCTCCTGGTAGGCCTTCAGCTCGTCCTTGGACGGCCAGGCCGTGCCGTAGATGCGCTGCAGCTGGGGGTTCTTCTCGCTGCCGCGCCAGTAGGCGGCCGCGCTGCGCAGCAGGCTGAACCCGTTGCCCACGAGGCGGGTCGTCGGGATGTGCGGCCCGCGGCACAGGTCGCGGAAGGCGACGGAGTCGTCGCGACGGACGTTGTCGTAGATCGACAGACCACCCTCGCCGACCTCGGCGGACGCGCCCTCGGCGGCCTGGTCGGCGGTGGACTTCAGGCCGATGAGCTCGAGCTTGTACGGCTCGGCGGCCATCGCCTCGCGGGCCGCGTCGTCGGAGACCTCGCGCCGCACGAACCGCTGCCCCTCCTTCACGAGGCGCTGCATCGTCTTCTCGATCGTCTTGAGGTCCTCGGGCGTGAAGGGCCGCTCGACGTCGAAGTCGAAGTAGAACCCGTCGCGGATGGGCGGGCCGATGCCGAGCTTGGCCTCGGGGAAGTGCTGCTGGACGGCCTGGGCCATGACGTGCGCGGTGGAGTGGCGCAGCACGGCGAGCCCGTCCTCGGAGGAGACGAGCACCCCCTCGACGACGTCCCCGTCGGCCAGCACGTGGGACAGGTCGCGCAGTTCGCCGTTGACGCGCGCGACGACGACGTCGCGGTCCTCGCTGAACAGCTCGGCCGCCGTCGTGCCCGCGGGGACCTGCCGCGTCTCCTCGTCCCCGACGCCGGTACGGGTGATGGACAGCTGGGCGGACACCGCGGGCCTCCGGGGGTCGGGGGGAAGGACTCCCGCGACTCTAGTCGGGCACTCCCGCACCCAGTCGCACCGCGTCGCCCACGGTGACCGGGCCCGGGTCCACGACCCGCGCGAACACCCCACCGCAGTGCCGCGGGACGCCCGTCACCTCCAGGACGGCGGCCCCGACGTGCAGACGCCGGCCCACCGGCAGGTCCGCCACCAGGTCGAGGACGAGGTTCGCCCGCGAGGTGTCCCCCGACGAGGGGTCCGCGCGCTCGGCGAGGGTGACGACGTGCACGGCCTCCACCTGGCGCGCCCCGCCGGGGACGGCCTCGAGCCGCGCTCCGGGGACACCGAGGAAGGCGGCGAGGTCCTGCCCACCGGGGACGAGGACGACGGGCGGCTGCTCGTCGGCGAGCCGCAGGTCGCGCAGGCGGGGGACGCGCTTGGCCGCGAGCACGGCGCCGGTGGCGTCGACGACGGCGTGGGAGCGGTCCCCTTCGAGGCCGGCGGCGCCGACGAACGCGGTGGAGGGGGAGGTTCCCCCGGCGGACTTCACGGGGAAGAGGTGGATCTCGCGCAGGGCACCGGTGACGGACACCCCACGAGTGTGCTGGGTGGGCGATACTGGGTTCGAACCAGTGACCCCTTCGGTGTGAACGAAGTGCTCTACCACTGAGCTAATCGCCCGGTCGTCGCGCTGGACGCGACCGGCTCCAGAACCATACCGGACCTGCGGGGCAGGTCACGACCACCCTCGGCCGCGCAGCCCTCGTCGTCACTGCCGTCAGCCGCGCTCCAGACCCGGCACCCACTGCAGCTGGGCCGTGACGACCTCGGGCGTCCAGGCCGGCAGGCCCTGCCACGCGAGGTACCCCCAGGCCACCGCGGCGACGGCGAACGCCGTCCCGGCGCCGAGGGCGGCACGGGTGGCCAACGAGCGGTCGGAGATCCACCGGACCCACCGGTGCAGCTGCCGTTCCCCGAAGTGCTTCACGCGCTGCGCGGAGGAGAACTCGCTGCCGAGCACGGCCAGCCCCATGAAGACGACGAGCCAGCCCGGACCCGGCAGGGGCACGAGCGCCAGGCCCACGACGACGACCACCGTCCCCACGGCGCCCACGGCGGCGCGGTAGAGCCTGTTGCGCCGGGCGTCGGCGCGGACGACCTCGCGCCGTGCGTGCAGGGCGGCGCGCAGGCGTCGGACCCGGTGCTGGTGGGCACTGCGCGGGTGGGTGCTGCGAGCCTCCGCCTCCCCACCCGCCACCCGGCCGTCGACGGGTCGCCCGACCGCCTCGGTGGCGCGCGGCGGGTCTGGCAGCCGGGGTCCGGGCGGCCGGGGTCCCCGCATGTCGTCCTCGTCGGACCCGGCTCCCGCTCCCTGGCCTTGCGTGTGCACCGCGCCCACCCGTGCCTCCCGTGCCCTCGGACGACCTGCCCTCCCGGCCTGCTGCCGTGCCCAACGACCGGACCGCCCCGGGCGCTCCCGGAGCCTGGGGAGGATCTGTGGATCCACCCGTGAGCTGCGTCACACGACGCCGTCCAGGGCTGCCGGTGGACGGCCGGGGAACCGGCGGCGACGCGCCGACGTCCCAGTTGCGTCGTTCGGGTGTTTCAACGGGACATTTGGTGGGAAACTCGTCAGCACGGTCGCTGGAGCCCGTCAGCGGCCATGAGCACACGGAGGTCGACGTGCCTGCACTGCCGCACCGCAAGACCGAGGTCGACGTCGACGTCTCCTTGCGGCTCCGCACCACCAGCGGTCCCGGGCTGCCCGTTCCGGCCAGCCTCCACTACGGCGCCGACGACCCGTACGCGATCCACGCCGTCTTCCGCGGCGGAGACGCCGACGTCGAGTGGGTCTTCGCGCGGGACCTGCTCCGCGAGGGACTGAGCGAGCCGTCGGGTGCCGGAGACGTCCAGGTCCGACCCTGCACCGAGTCGGCCGACGGCCGGCCGCGGATCGTCCTGCGCCTGTCCTCGCCCGACGGCAACGCCGAGCTCGAGGCCGACGAGGCCGACGTGCGTCGTTTCCTGCGGCGGGCCGACGCCCTCGTCCCGCCGGGACGCGAGGGCCGCCACCTGGACCTGGACGACCTGATCGCCCGCCTGGTGTCCTGACATCCACTGCCGCACAACGCATCCCCCCGTCCGGGCCACGCCGCGACGGGGGTGATTTGGACCAGCCCGCGATGTCGGCTAGTGTTTTCAACGCCACGGGGAACCGGCCGGGAACGGCGGGAAAACCTGAAGCACGCGGACGTAGCGCAGTTGGTAGCGCATAACCTTGCCAAGGTTAGGGTCGCCGGTTCGAGTCCGGTCGTCCGCTCGGGGTTCGGCTTGCGGGGCGCGAGCCTCACGGTGGAGTGGCCGAGAGGTTAGGCAGCGGCCTGCAAAGCCGTCCACACGGGTTCGAATCCCGTCTCCACCTCCACTCGGCACCGGGTAGCTCCCGGGGCGGAGCACGAGGGCGATTGGCGCAGCGGTAGCGCGCTTCCCTGACACGGAAGAGGTCACTGGTTCGATCCCAGTATCGCCCACCACCACGAAGGCCCGGAACCACTGGTTCCGGGCCTTCGTCGTGTCCGGACACCTCCCCGTCACCGCGATGTCGCGCAGCGTCACGGGATGTCACTCAAATGGACTGATCGGCTGCGGCAGAACGGGTTAACAAATCCGTAACTCCCCCGCAACACGGCTGTCCGGTCCGTACCGTGGACGCCATGCCCCTCGTCCCGACCCCGCACCCCCGGCGACGAGGCCCCCTGCGCGTCCTCTTCGTGCAGGGCCACCTCCGTGAGAACGGGGGGCTGCGCGTCGTCAACGCCCTCGCCGAGCGCTTCGTGGCCGACGGGGTCAGGACCTCGCTCTTCGCCCTCGAGGACGTCGGCTGCAGCGAGCCGGTGGCCCTGCCCGGCCCCGGGGTCCGCCTGCACCTGGGGGCGAGCGCCGACCTGCCGGCCGCCCGCCGCCTGCCGACCGCGCTCGCGCGCCTCCTGCGGGTGGCCCGCGACCACGACGTGGTCGTGTCCGGCTCGGAGATCGGCCACGGGCTCCTCGCGGCCTCGCTGACGGCCCGGGCGCTCGGCAAGCCGTTCGTCGTCCTGGCTCAGGGCGACCTCGACGCGGCCCTGGAGGCCTGGGTCCCGCCGAAGCTGCGCGCGCCGACGCGCTGGGTGCACCGGCACGCCGACGCCGCCGTCGCGGTCTCCCCCGGCCTGGTCCCGGGGCTGGTGGCCAACGGCATCCCGGCCGACCGGGTCCACGTGGTCGTCAACGGCGTCGACGTCGACGCCCTCACCGAACGGGCCACCGAGCCGAGCCCGGTCGCCCTCGACCCGGACCGGCCGACGGTGCTCGCCGTCGGCCGCCTCACGGGGCACAAGGGCTTCGACCTGCTGCTGCGCGCGTCCGCCCGGGTGCGCGGCGCCGGGCACGACCACGAACTCGTCGTCCTGGGCGAGGGACCGGACCGGCCGGCGCTGGAGGCCCTGCGCACCGAGCTCGGCGCCGACCACGTCCGCCTGCCCGGCTTCGTCGACAACCCGGCGGCCCTGCTCGCCCGCGCGGACCTGCTCGTGTCCTCCTCGCGCACCGAGGCCATGCCGCTGACGCTGCTGGAGGCGCTCGCGCTGGCCGTGCCGGTCGTGGCCACGGACTGCTGCGAGGGCTCCCGGCTGCTGCTGGACGACGGACGCCACGGGGCGCTGGTCGCCCCGGAGTCCGTCGACGCCCTCGCCGACGCGCTGACCGCGCACCTCACCGACCAGCGCCCCCTGCGGCACGCCGCCGCCGGTGGCCCGTCCTTCGCCCGCGGCTTCGAACCCCGGCGGCTCGCCCGCCGGCACCTCGAGCTGCTCTCGGCGGTCGCCCACCGGCCGCTGCCCGCCTTCGCTCCGCTGCCGGTGGGGACGGTCGACCCGCGCACGCGGACCGGCCGTGGCCCCTCGCTCGGCACGAACGCCTGACCGTCCGCACCACCGATCCGAGGAGTTGCCTGCTGTGCGCGCGCTCGACCTGCTCCGCCTGTCCACCACGAGCTCCCCGCAGCGGGTCCGTCCCTCGGGACCGCAGCGGGGTCGTGCCCTCGCGCGCCGTGTGCGCGGTGCGGCCGCGACCGCACGGACCGAGGTGCCGCGACGCGTCGGGGAGCGCACGACGGAGGCCGCCCTGGCGGGCTTCCTCACCGACTACGTCTCCGACCGCGAGGAGCACGCCGCGGACGGCAGCGGGCACGCCCTGCGCTTCGCGGCCCGCAACCCCGTCTCGACCGCGGCCGCCGTCGTCGCCGTCCTGCGCCTGCCCCTGCTGCCGGCCCGGCTGGGCAGCGGTCCGGCCGCGGACGTCCTGCGGAGCACGCTGCGCACGCGCCACCTCGGCGGGCTGCCCGTCGCCTCGACGGGTGTCGCGGTCCTCGACGTGCCCGCCGACCCGGCGGAGTACGTGCTGGGCGCGCACCGGCAGACCCTGCGCCGCAAGGTCCGGGCCGCGCAGAAGAAGGGCGTCGGCTGGCGGACCGTCGACGACCCCGCCGAACGACGGGCCCTCGTCGAGCGCGCGAACGCGGCCGAGCAGGCGCACGAGGACACCCAGTACCGCGTCGACGCCCCGGACAACGCCGACCTTCTCGCGCACGACCTGTGGCTCGTGGCCACGGACGCCGACGGGGAGCCGATCATGCTGTCCGTGACACCCGTGGACGGCGAGTGGGGCCTGCTGCGCTACTTCCGCACCCTCGGCTCGTCCCCGGCCCACAGCGACGCGCGGTACCTGCTCATGCCGGTCCTCGTCGAGCAGCTCGCCGCCCGCGGGGTCCGGCACCTCACGGACTCGACCCCGCCGCCGCAGCTGTCCAACGGCCTGCGCCACTTCCAGCGCATGGTCGGGTACCGCTACGCGCGGGTGAAGGTCACCGACCGGTCCTGAACCTCGTCCGCGGCGGAGCGCTGGGTCAGGGGACCCAGCGCCGCCGCTCGGCGGCCTGCGAGCGGGCCCTCTCCCGGGCCGCGGCCTTCGTCGGGTCCGGCCAGACGCGGTCGACGGCGGAGTTCAGGGCGGCCCCGATGAGGACCGTGATGGCCAGGAAGTAGAACCAGATGAGCACGACGATCGGTGCGGCCAGCGGGCCGTAGATCGACGTGGAGGCCCCCGCCACGGAGAAGGACAGCGCCCGCCGCAGGACCCACGAGATCGCCAGCCAGCCCAGCAGGGCCAGCAGCGCCCCCGGCACGTCCCGCCACCAGCGCGAGCGCACGGGCGTGGCCAGGTGGTAGAGCGTGGCCAGGCAGAAGACGGACAGGACGAGGACGACCGGCCAGTACAGGGTCGTCAGCCAGCGCAGGTTGGCCGGGAGCCACTCCCCCAGCAGCTGCGGCCCGATGAGCACGAGCGGGACGACGACGACCCCCACCAGCAGCGCCACGAGGTACGTCGACAGCGACAGCAGGCGCGTGCGGACGATCCCGCGGTGCCCGCCGAGGCCGTACATGATCGCGATCGTGTCGACGTAGACGTTGAGGGCCCGCGACCCCGACCAGACGCTCACGGCGAAGGCCAGCACGGTGAGGTCCGCCCGCCCGCCCGTCGTCACGGAGTCGAACGTCGGCAGGATGACGTCGGCGATGGCCTGGGAGGTGAAGAAGGCCTCGGTGACGCGCGTCAGCTGCTCGCGGGCGGCGTCGACGTCCTCGGCGCCCAGCCAGCGGCCGAGGTAGCCCAGGCTCGCGACGAGCCCGAAGACCAGCGGCGGCAGCGACAGGAGGGCGAAGAAGCCCCCCTCGGCGGCCAGCCCCGTGACCCGGAAGCGCATGCAGGCCTCGACGGTCCCGGTCGCCAGGGCGCGCAGGTCGCGCCAGACCTGCCGGAGGAGCTGCACGAGCCTGAGGGGGCTCGGGCGCGCCGGCGTGGAGGGCGGCACGCGCACGGTGACCTCGTCCCGCGTCCCGGTCGCGTCCTGCGGGCCGGCCACGTCCATGGTCTCCTCGTCGCTCTGCGCGTCCCCGGGGCGCCCACCCGGACGGGAGGGGTCCTCAGGCACCCGCCCACCGTATCGGGCGCGCCCGGGCGGGGGCGGGAGCCACTCCGGGCGTCCCGGGAGGTGCCGGGGGGCGTCTACCGACATGATGTCGGGGCACGACCGCCCACCGACCACCCCGACCTCGAGACCGCTGGAGGGACCACCCCGATGCAGATCTGGCCCGGACGGCCCTACCCCCTGGGCGCCACGTACGACGGCGCCGGGACGAACTTCGCCCTCTTCTCCGAGGTCGCCGAACGGGTCGAGCTGTGCCTCATCGCCGCGGACGGGACGGAGAGCCGGCTCGACCTCCCCGAGGTCGACGGCTTCGTCTGGCACGCCTACCTGCCGGGCGTGCAGCCCGGACAGCGCTACGGCTACCGCGTGCACGGCCCGTTCCACCCCGAGAGCGGAGCCCGGTGCCAGCCGCACAAGCTGCTGCTGGACCCGTACGCCAAGGCCATCGAGGGGCAGGTCGACGGGGACGAGTCCCTCTTCAGCTACCACTTCGACCGGCCGGGCGAGGTCAACGACGACGACTCCCTCGGGCACACGATGCTCTCGGTCGTCGTCAACCCGTACTTCGACTGGGGCAACGACCGGCGGCCGGGGCACGAGTACCACGAGTCGGTGATCTACGAGGCCCACGTCAAGGGTCTGACGATGCTGCACCCCGACATCCCCGAGGAGATCCGCGGGACGTACGCCGCCATGGCGCACCCCGCGGTCATCGAGCACCTGTCGTCGCTGGGCATCACGGCCGTCGAGCTCATGCCCGTGCACCAGTTCGTGCAGGACACCCACCTCGTGGACAAGGGCCTGACGAACTACTGGGGCTACAACACGATCGGGTTCTTCGCCCCGCACAACGCCTACTCCTCGACCGGTCAGCAGGGCCAGCAGGTCCAGGAGTTCAAGTCGATGGTGCGTGCGCTGCACGAGGCGAACATCGAGGTGATCCTCGACGTGGTCTACAACCACACCGCCGAGGGCAACCACATGGGCCCGACGCTGTGCTTCCGCGGCATCGACAACCAGGCGTACTACCGCCTCGTCGACGACGACAAGAAGCACTACTTCGACACCACGGGCACGGGGAACTCGCTGCTCATGCGCTCCCCGCACGTCCTGCAGCTCATCATGGACTCGCTGCGGTACTGGGTGACCGAGATGCACGTGGACGGCTTCCGCTTCGACCTCGCCTCGACCCTGGCCCGGCAGTTCCACGAGGTGGACCGGCTGAGCGCCTTCTTCGACCTCGTCCAGCAGGACCCGATCGTCAGCCAGGTCAAGCTCATCGCCGAGCCCTGGGACGTGGGCGACGGCGGGTACCAGGTCGGCGGCTTCCCCCCGCTGTGGACGGAGTGGAACGGGAAGTACCGCGACACCGTGCGCGACTTCTGGCGCGGTGAGCCCAAGACGCTGGGCGAGTTCGCCAGCCGCGTCAGCGGCTCCTCGGACCTCTACGAGCACTCGGGCCGCAAACCCATCGCCAGCATCAACTTCGTCACCGCGCACGATGGCTTCACGATGCGCGACCTGGTGTCGTACAACGACAAGCACAACGACGCCAACGGCGAGGGCGGGGCGGACGGCGAGAGCCACAACCGCTCGTGGAACTGCGGGGTCGAGGGCGAGACGAAGGACGCGGAGGTCATCGCCCTGCGCGCGCGCCAGCACCGCAACCTCCTGACGACGCTGCTGCTGTCCCAGGGCGTGCCGATGATCCTGCACGGCGACGAGCTCGGCCGCACCCAGCAGGGGAACAACAACGTCTACTGCCAGGACAACGAGACCTCCTGGATCGACTGGAAGCTGACGGCGCCGCAGCGCGAGCTGCTCGAGTTCAGCCGCCGCATCGTCGCCCTGCGCCGCAGCGAACCGGTCTTCCAACGCCGCCGCTTCTTCGCCGGTGAGGCCGGCCACGGCGGGGAGTCCGAGGTCGGGGACATCGAGTGGTTCTCCAACGAGGGCCACGAGATGACGGACGCGGACTGGGGCGACGCCTCCAACCGCACGGTCATGGTCTTCCTCAACGGGGAGGCCATCCCCGAACCGGACCGCCGCGGCGAGCGGATCGTGGGCGACTCCTTCCTCGTGCTCTACAACCCCTGGCACGAGACGGTCGAGTTCACCCTGCCCGAGAAGGCCTACGGCGACGACTGGCGCCCGCGCCTGGACACCGCCGACGACCAGGTCGGCATCGTCTCCATCTTCACCGAGGAATCGGCGTTCTCGCCGGGCGCCAAGCTGCCCGTCGCCGCCCGCTCCGTGCTCGTGCTCGCCCGTGAACCGCTGGGAGACAAGTGACCTACCGTCCGTCGGTGGTGCCCACGGGCACCTACCGCCTGCAGATCCAGCCCGCGTTCACGTTCGACGACGCGGCCGAGCAGGCGGAGCACCTCGCCGCCCTCGGGGTCTCGCACGCCTACCTCTCCCCCGTGCTGGCGCCCGCGACGGGGTCGACCCACGGGTACGACGTCGTCGACCACTCGCAGCTGAACCCCGAGGCGGGCGGGCGCCCGGCCTTCGACCGGCTCTCGGCGCGGCTGCGCGGGGCCGGGTTGGGGGCGGTGGCCGACGTGGTGCCGAACCACGTCGCCGTCCCGACCCCGGCGAGCGACAACGCCCAGCTCTGGTCGGTCCTGCGCGAGGGCCCCGGCTCACCGTTCGCCTCGTGGTTCGACGTCGACTGGTCGGTCCCGGACCGCGCGATCCTCATGGCCGTCCTCGGCCAGCGGATCGGGCAGGTCCTGGCCGCCGGTGAGCTGTCCCTGGACCGCTCCGGCGAGGAACCCGTCCTGCGGTACTACGACCACGTGTTCCCGGTGCGGCCGGGCACCGAGGACCTCCCGCTCGAGCAGCTCGTCGACCGGCAGTGGTACCGGCTGGCGCACTGGCGGGTGGCGGACGAGGAGCTGAACTACCGGCGCTTCTTCGACGTCGACACCCTCGCCGCCGTGCGCGTGGAGGACCCCGCCGTCTTCGACGCCACGCACCGGCTCCTGCTGGAGCTCGTGCACGACGGGTCGCTGCAGGGGCTGCGGATCGACCACCCGGACGGGCTCGCCGACCCGCGCGGGTACCTGGAGCGGCTGGCCGCCGCCACCCGCGAGGGCGACGGTCCCAGCGCGTGGGTCGTCGTGGAGAAGATCCTCGAGGGCGACGAACTGCTCCCCACCGACTGGGCCTGCGCCGGCACCACCGGGTACGACGCCCTGCAGCGCATCGGCGGGGTGTTCCTGGACCCCGCGGGCGCCGAACCGCTCTCGACGTCCTACGCGGCGCTCACCGGGACGGCCGTGCCGTTCGCCTCGGTCGTCGAGGAGGCCAAGCGCGAGGTCGTCGAGAACGGCCTGTACGCCGAGGTGCACCGCCTCGTCGAACTCCTGGCCGGCATCTGCCACGACGACGTCAACCTGCGCGACCACACCCGCCGCGGTCTGCACGAGGCCGTGGTCGAACTGCTCGTCGCGGTCGACCAGTACCGCGCGTACGTCGTCCCCGGGGAGACCGCTCCCGAGGACGCCGTCGCGGTCCTGGACCACGCGGCCGCCGGGGCGCGCACGCGCCTGCCCGCCGAACGCCACGACACCCTCGCGGTCGTCGTGGACCTCGCCCTCGGGCGGGTCGGGGGCGAGGACCCGCGCGCGGCCGAGTTCGTCGTGCGCTTCCAGCAGACCTGCGGACCGGTCATGGCCAAGGGCATCGAGGACACGGCGTTCTACCGCTGGTTCCGGCTGAGCTCGCTCAACGAGGTCGGCGGTGACCCCACGCGCTTCGGCATCTCCCCCGAGGAGTTCCACGCGTTCGCCGCCCGCCTCGCCCGGGACTGGCCCGCCACCATGACGACGCTGTCCACGCACGACACCAAGCGCAGCGAGGACGTCCGGGCGCGGTTGTCCGTCCTGTCGGAGTTCGGTGAGGAGTGGGCCGGGGCCGTCGCGTCCTGGCGGGACCTGGCCGCCGAGCACCGGGACGCCGAACTCGACGCGCGGACCGAACTGCTCGTGTGGCAGACGGTCTTCGGGACCTGGGGGGCCGAGGGCCCCCTGGCGGTCGACCGGCTGCTGGCCTACCTGCAGAAGGCGACCCGCGAGGCCAAGGACCACACGACGTGGACCTCGCCGGACGAGGCGTACGAAACCGCGGTGGAGAAGTTCGCCCGTGGGGTGCTGGCCGACGACGCGGTGCTCGCCGCGGTCGCGGAGTTCGTCGAGCTCACGGCGTCCGCGGCCCGGGTGGCGGTGCTCGGACAGAAGTTCGTCCAGCTGCTCATGCCGGGGGTCCCGGACGTCTACCAGGGCACCGAGGTCGTGGACCTGTCCCTCGTGGACCCGGACAACCGCCGGCCCGTCGACTACGCCGACCGCCGCCGTCGGCTGACGTCCCTGGACTCCGGGTCAGCACCCTCGGACCTGCACGACGAGAAGCTGCTCGTGGTCTCGCGGGCGCTGCGGGTGCGCCGGGACCGCCCCGCGGCCTTCGTCGGGGGCGACTACTCCCCCGTGCCCACCTCCAGCGGCAACGCCCTGGCGTTCTCCCGCGGTCCGGCCGACGCCCCCGAGGTGGTGGCCGTGGCGACTCGTCTGCCGGTGTCGTTGCACCGCAACGGTGGCTGGGGCGAGCACACGCTGACGCTGCCCGAGGGGCGGTGGCGCAACCTCGTCGACGTGACGGGTTCCGGCCCCGTCGTCGACGGTGGTTCGGTGCGCATCGCCGACCTGCTGACCGACCTCCCGGTGGCGCTGCTGGTCCGCGCCGGCTGAGGGGGGCGGCTCCGGTCGCCGCGCGCCCGCACTTCGGACAGGCTGTGGCCATGCAGTTCGGAGTGTGGGCGCCGCGCGCGCAAGAGGTGGAACTCGTCCTCGACGGGGCGGCGGTGGCCATGGAGCCCACCGGGTCCCCGCGGGAGGGCTGGTGGTCGGTCGAGGCCGACGCGGCCCACGGAGCGCGGTACGCGTTCCGCCTCGACGGCGGCGACGAACGTCCCGACCCGCGCACGGGGTGGCAGCCCGACGGCGTGCACGCCGCCAGCGCCGTGGTGGACCCGGCCACGTTCTCCTGGACCGACGGCGACTGGGCCGGCCGCGACGTCCGCGGCGCCGTCGTCTACGAGCTGCACGTCGGGACGTTCACCCCCGAGGGGACGTTCGCAGCCGCTGTCCAGAAGCTGGACCACCTCGTCGACCTCGGCGTCGACGTCGTCGAGGTCCTGCCCGTCTCGGCGTGGGACGGCCCCTGGAACTGGGGGTACGACGGTGTCGCGCCGTACGCGGTGCAGCACGAGTACGGGGGTCCCGAGGGTCTCGCGGCCTTCGTCGACGCCTGCCACGCACGGGGTCTGGCCGTGGCGCTCGACTGCGTCTACAACCACCTGGGTCCGAGCGGGAACTACCTGGGCGAGTTCGGCCCGTACTTCACCGAGAAGCACGACACCCCGTGGGGCGCCGCGGTGAACCTCGACGACACGGGGTCGGTCGAGGTGCGGCGGTGGATCTGCGACAACGCGCTGCGCTGGTTCCGGGACTTCCACGTCGACGCCCTGCGCCTGGACGCCGTCCACGCCCTGGTCGACGACTCCGACCGGCACGTGCTGCAGCAGCTGGCGGACGAGACCGCGGCCCTGTCCGCCGACCTCGGGCGTCCCCTGGGCCTCGTCGCCGAGTCCGACCTCAACGACGCCGTCATGGTGACGCCGACGGCGCAGGGTGGTCGCGGGATGACCGCGCAGTGGGACGACGACGTCCACCACGCCCTGCACGCCTGGCTCACCGGGGAACGTCAGGGGTACTACGCCGACTTCGGCGACGCCGAGGTCGTGGCGACGACGTTCGAGGAGGCGTTCTTCCACGCCGAGCGGTTCTCCACGTTCCGCGGGGAGGTGTGGGGGAAGGAGGTCGACCGGTCCGTCGTCCCGGGCACCGCGTTCCTGGGGTACCTGCAGACCCACGACCAGGTGGGCAACCGCGCGGTGGGCGACCGCATCGGGCACCTGCTCACGCCCGCCCGGCAGGCCGCCGGCGCCGCGCTGTACCTGCTCGGGCCGTTCACCCCCATGGTGTTCATGGGCGAGGAGTGGAACGCCTCGACCAAGTGGCAGTTCTTCACGAGCTTCCCCGACCCCGAGCTCGGCAAGGCCGTCAGCGAGGGCCGTCGCGGCGAGTTCGGTCAGCACGGCTGGGACGCCGAGGACGTGCCCGACCCGCAGGACCCGGCGACGCGCGAGGCCTCCGTCCTGGACTGGGACGAGGTGGAGCACGACGGCCACGCCCGGATGCTGGCCTGGTACCGGACGTTGACCGGTCTGCGGCGGTCCGTCCCCGCCCTCGCGGACGCGGACCTGAGCGCGGTGCGGGTGGACGTGCAGGGCGACGGCCGGAGGGGCTCGCTGGTCCTGCACCGCGGCGACCACCGTGTCGTCGTCACCCTCGGGGCCGGCGCGGACGTCGACGTGGCGGGGACGCCCGTCGAGGTCGTCGCGGCCTGGTCGGAGGGCGCTGCACCGGAGCTGCTCGGCGACGGGGTCCGGACGGCGTCCGAGGGCGTCGTCGTGGTCCGCGTCGCGTGACGGAGCCCGCCGACCTGGTCCGCCAGGCCGCGGTCCGCATCGCCGCGCTGGCGCAGGACGGGCTGACGTACGCGGTCGGGGACCCGGCGAAGGACTACGACGCGGCGCGGTACCGCGAGCTCACCGAGCTCGCGGCCGACCTCCTGGCGGCGGTCTCGACGACCCCGCGCGACGTCCTGCGGGCCGTCCTGGACGCTGACACCGGCTACGCGACGCCGAAGGTCGACGTCCGGGCGGGTGTGCTCGACGAGCGCGAGCGGTTCCTGCTGCTGCGCGAGCGCAGCGACGGGTTGTGGTCGCTGCCCGGCGGGTGGGCCGACCCCGGGGACCGCCCGGGCCCCGCGGCCGAGCGCGAGGTGCTGGAGGAGACGGGCTGGCCCGTGGAGGCCGTCAAGGTCGTCGGGGTGTGGGAGCGGGACGCGCGCGGCAAGCAGCCGCCCATGCCGGTGAGCGTCTTCCACCTCTACTTCCTGTGCCGCGTCACCGGTGAACGGGTGCCGCCGAGCGAGCTGGAGACGCTGGAGGTGGGGTGGTTCGGCCTCGACGAGCTGCCCGCGCTGTCCGAGCGCCGGATCAGCCGCTGGGAGCTGGAGCGGCTGCTCGCCCACCACCGCGAGCCCACGCTGCCGACCGAGTGGGACTAGGCGGGGTCTAGTCTCGGCTGTTGCAAGTGAACCGCAACAGGCTGGAGCCCCTCCCGTGCGCTGGACCCGCGACGACTCGCGCCGACTGCTGCGACTGCTGGGGGTCGTGCTGGCGCTGCACGTCGTCGGCTGGGGCGTGCTCGGGCTCTTCGTCGTGCCGCACGGATACTCGGTGGGCCAGCAGGTCTTCGGCTGGGGCCTGGGCCTGACGGCGTACGTCTTCGGGGTCCGGCACGCCTTCGACGCCGACCACATCGCGGTCATCGACGGCACGACGCGCAAGCTCACGGGTGACGGGCAGCGGCCGCTGTCGGTCGGGTTCTGGTTCTCCCTGGGCCACTCCAGCGTGGTGTTCGCGATGGCCGTCGTCGTCGCGACGGGGGCCCGGTTCGCCTCCTCCCTCGTCAGCGACGGCTCCACCGCGCACGACGCGCTGGGCGTCTTCGGCACGTCGGCGGCCGGCGTCTTCCTGTGGGTGATCGGCCTCGTCAACCTCGTCTCCCTCGCCGGGATCCTGCGCACCGCGCGCCGTCGCCGACGCGGCGAGCTCGACGACGCCGCGCTGCAGCAGCGCCTCGCCCTCGACGGGGCGGTCGCGCGCGTCCTGCGCCGGTTCACGAGCCGGATCCGGTCCCCGCGCCAGGTCTACCCCGCCGGGCTCCTCATGGGGCTCGGGTTCGACACCGCCACCGAGGTCGCCCTGCTCGTGCTGGCCGGCACGGCCGCGGTGACGCTGCCCTGGTACGCCGTCCTCGTCCTGCCCGTGCTGTTCACCGCGGGGATGAGCCTGTTCGACACCCTCGACGGGGCGTTCATGAACCTCGCCTACGACTGGGCGCTGGCGAACCCGTTGCGGCGCCTGGCCTACAACGGGGTCGTGACGGGCGTCTCGGTGGCCGTCGCGCTCGGGATCGGCACCGTGCAGCTGACGACGGTGCTGCACGAGGAGCTGGGCCTGCACGACGGTCCGACGACGTGGGTGTCGGGTCTGGACACCGAGCACGTCGGGTACGCCGTGGCGGGCCTGTTCGTCGTGGTGTGGGTCGCCGCGCTCGTGTGGTGGCGGGCGACCCAGCGGTCGTCACCGGCCCGCCGCGCCTCGCACGAACCGGCCTGAGGCGCCTACCCCGCGAGCGCCGCGCCGTCGCGGGCCAGGGCGGACAACCGCGACACCGCACGCAGGTACTTCTTGCGGTAGCCGCCGCCGAGGAGCTCCTCGGTGAAGACGGAGTCGAAGGGCACGCCGGAGGCCACGACGGGGATGTCCCGGTCGTAGAGCCGGTCGGCGAGCACGACGAGGCGCAGCCCCACCATCTGGTCGCTGACGGTCCCGACCCCCTGCAGGCACACGGCGCTCGTGGAACCCACCATGGCGCCGTAGCGGCTGGGGTGGACCTCGGCCAGGTGCGCCAGCACTCGCCCGAACGGGTCGAACGTCGCCCCCGGCCGGGCGGCCGCGACGCGACGGACGTCGTCGTCGGACAGGGGGGCGGGGGCGGCCGGCAGACCGCGGTGGCGGTAGTCCTCGCCGTCGACGCGCTGGACGGCGAACTGCCCGGCGAGGGCCTGGATCTCGCGCTGGAAGTCCTGCGCGGCGAAGCGGCCCTCCCCCAGCGCGCCCGGCAGCGTGTTGGACGTGGCGGCGAGCTTGACCCCGCGGTCGACGAGCTCGCGCATGAGCCGGGACATGAGCACCGTGTCACCGGGGTCGTCGAGCTCGAACTCGTCGATGCAGACGAGGTGGTGCGGGGCCAGCGCCTCCACCGCGGGCAGGAACCCGAGTGCGCCGACGAGGTTCGTGTACTCGACGAAGGTGCCGTAGGCGGCCCGCCGGCCGCCCTCGGTGACCACCTGGTGGTACAGCGAGGACAGCAGGTGCGTCTTGCCGACGCCGAACCCGCCGTCGAGGTACATCCCCGGCGGGCCGGACGGCGCGCTGCGGCGCCGGAACAGGCCCTTGCGGCCGGAGTCGCCGGCGACGACGGAGGCCCCGAAGGCGGACATCCCGGCCACGGCCTCGGCCTGGGACGGGTGCTCGGGCGAGGGCACGTAGGTGGAGAAGCGCACGTCGGCGAAGCGGGGCGGCGGCACCAGCTCGGCGACGAGCTGTTCCGGGGGGACCCGCGGGTTGCGGTCGGCCAGGGAGTCCAGTCCGGCCTCGGGCCGCGGGAGGGATCCGGTCACGACCGACCAGACTAGTGAACGCGGACTGGCGGTGTCGGAGGGGTCTGGCAGGATCGCGGACGGCGGGAACGAAGCCAGCGACTCCCGGGTTGGACGGGGTGTCGCGGTGGCCCGACCGCCACCGCCCGCCGATCGCTGGAGGACCGACCGTGAGCACGCCGCTGGACACCGACGCCAAGCTCGCCGCGTACGCGCACCCCGAGAAGCTCGTGACGACGGCCTGGCTGGCCGAGCACCTCGGGGACTCCGGGCTCGTCGTCGTCGAGAGCGACGAGGACGTCCTGCTGTGGGACACGGGTCACGTCCCCGGTTCGGTGAAGGTCGACTGGCACACCGAGCTCAACGACGCCGTGACCCGCGACTACGTCGACGGCGAGGGGTTCGCGCGCCTCATGGCGGCCAAGGGGATCTCCCGCGACGACACCGTCGTCGTCTACGGCGACAAGAACAACTGGTGGGCCGCCTACGCCCTGTGGGTGTTCACCCTCTTCGGCCACCCGGACGTGCGCCTGCTCGACGGTGGTCGCGCCAAGTGGATCGCCGAGGGCCGCGAGACGACGACGGACGCCCCGCAGCGCCCCACGACGGACTACCCCGTCGTCGAGCGCGACGACTCCGCGATCCGCGCGTTCAAGGAGGACGTCCTCGCCCACGTCCAGGCACCCGGCGGCGGCAAGCTCGTCGACGTCCGCTCCCCGCAGGAGTACACGGGTGAGCGCACGCACATGCCCGACTACCCCGAGGAGGGGACGGTCCGCGGTGGTCACATCCCCGGCGCCGACAGCGTCCCGTGGGCCCGGGCGGCCGCCGAGGACGGCACGTTCAAAGCGCGCGCGGACCTCGAGGCGATCTACCAGGGCGAGAAGGGCCTGTCCCCCGACGACGACGTGATCGCCTACTGCCGCATCGGGGAACGGTCGAGCCACACGTGGTTCGTGCTGTCGCAGCTGCTGGGCTTCGGATCGGTCCGGAACTACGACGGGTCCTGGACCGAGTGGGGCAACGCCGTCCGGGTGCCCATCGCGAAGGGCCCGGAGAAGGGTTCCGTCGCGGGGACGTCCGCGTGAGCGACGTCGTGACGGACGGTCTGGACGACTCCCCCACCGCCGGTTTGCCCCCGGCGATGGCCGAGATCGTCGAGGACTTCCAGGCCCTGCCCGAACGCGAACGGCTGCAGCTCCTCCTGGAGTTCAGCCAGGGGCTGCGCCCGTTGCCGCCGGAGTTCGAGGGTCACCTCGAGAAGATGGAACGGGTCGACGAGTGCCAGTCACCCGTCTTCCTCACCGTCGACGTCGACGGTTCCTCGGCGGTCCACCTGCACGTCTCCGCACCGCCGGAGGCACCCACGACGCGGGGTTTCGCGGGCGTGCTGCAGGAGGGTCTCGAGGGTCTGCCCGCGCAGGTCGTGCTGGACCTGCCGGCGGACGTGTGCCACCGGCTGGGGCTGGAACGAGCGGTCAGCCCGCTCCGGATGCGGGGCATGACCGGGATGCTGGCGCGTGTGAAGCGCCAAGTGAGGGTCGCGACCGCGACCTGACGGAGGGAACGCACGTGACAGATCTCCAGGAGTCGAACAGTGAGCTGCTGGGGCACCACCCGTCCCTGCCCGTGGTCCGGGTCGGTGAGGCGCAGTTGCCCACCACCTCCGGGACCTTCCGGGCCGTGGCGTACCGCCAGGCCGACGGCCCCGAGCACCTCGCTCTCGTGACCGGGGAGGTCGGTGACGGGCACGAGGTGCTCGTGCGGATGCACTCCGAGTGCATGACCGGGGACGTGCTCGGGTCGTTGCGCTGCGACTGCGGTCCGCAGCTGCACGCCGCCCTCGACGCGATCAGCGCCGAGGGGCGCGGGATCGTGCTCTACCTGCGGGGCCAGGAGGGCCGCGGCATCGGGTTGGCCGAGAAGATCGCGGCCTACGCCCTGCAGGAGCGCGGGCGCGACACCGTCGAGGCCAACCTCGACCTCGGCCTGCCCGTCGACGCCCGCGACTACACCGGTGCCGCGGCCGTCCTGCGCGACCTCGGGGTGCGCGACGTCGAGCTCATGACGCACAACCCCGTGAAGGTGCAGGCGCTGGAGGCGCACGGCGTACCGGTGGTGCGTCGCCGCGACCTGCCCGTGGCCGCGACGAGCGAGAACCTGCGGTACCTGCGCACCAAGCGCGACCGGATGGGGCACCGCCTGCCCGGGATGGGCTGACCCGTGCGGACGGACACCGTCTCCCCGGCTCCTGCGACGGGGCTGGGCGACTGGGCGGCGCTGCTCGAGCTCGCCCGGGAGGAGGACCCGGTCCTCGTGGCCGCCGGGCTGCGCGCCCGGGCCGGGGGTGAGCTCGTCGACCGCTACGCGCCGCTGCTGCTCGCCGGCCGCCGCGGGGTCGTCGCCCAGCTGGGGCAGAGCCTGGACGGCTGCATCGCGACGGCGTCTGGCGACTCGAACTTCGTGACGGGCGACGCCGACCGCGAGCACCTGCACCGGTTGCGGGCCCTCGTCGACGCCGTCGTCGTGGGGCCGGGGACGGTGGACGCCGACGACCCGCAGCTCACGGTGCGGGCCGTGACGGGCCCGAACCCCGTGCGCGTGGTCCTGGACCCGCGCGACAGCCTGGCCGACCGCGCCGTCCTCGCGGACCCGGCCACCGTCCACGTGCGCGGTGACGTGGCCCGGGACCCGGCGGCGGTGCTCGGGGTGCTGCGCGAGCGCGGGTTGCGCCGCGTCCTCGTCGAGGGCGGCGGCTGCACGGTGAGCCAGTGGGTCGACGCGGGGCTCGTCGACCGGTTGTTCCTCACCATCGCCCCGCTCGTCGTCGGGCGCGGCGGGCGACGCGGCCTGGCCCTGACCGACGTCGGGCCGTTGCGGAACTGCCTGCGGCCCCCGGCGCGCCGGCACCTGTTCGGAGACGACGTCTGCTTCGAACTGGACCTGCGCGCGGGGTGAGGAGGGGCGGGCCGCTCAGCCCGTGACGGTGAGGGCGACCCCGATGCGCCGGCCCGTCATCCGGCCCCGGCGCTGCATGAGCGACTCGACCTTGCCGAACAGCTGGAACTGCAGGCCGTACTTGTCGGCGAGGACGCGCTCGACCTCGGGCAGCAGGTCGTCCGGCAGCACCTCGGCGGTCCCGTCGACGGGGCGTCCCAGGGGTTTCCCGCGGCGGCTGCAGGGGGCGAGCAGGACGTGCGGATCGCGGCGCAGGCGCTTGACCTTCCCCGTGGTGTCCTGGGTGACGAACACCAGGCGGCCGTCGCCCAGCGGCGCCGACCAGACCGGGGTCGGGACGAGCCGACCGTCCTTGCGGAACGTCGTCACGAGGACGAAGGACGTGCGCGCGAGCAGGTCCGTCACCCGCTGTCCCTTGTCGACCTCGGTCACGGCGGACCACTCCCTCTCTCGGACTCCTGGTGCAGCACGCCCTCGAGGTCGCGCAGCCGGTCCAGGCCCCGCAGGGCCTGGGTCATGCGGCGGTTGCCCTCGAGCTGCTCGCGGTGGCCCGCGAGGAAGTTCCAGTACCCGGCGGTGAAGGGACACGCGTTCTCCCCGACCCGCACCTTGGGATCGTAGCGACACCCCCCGCAGAAGTCGCTCATCCGGTCGATGTACGCGCCCCCGGAGGCGTACGGCTTGGTGGCCAGGACGCCGTGGTCGGCGTGCTGCGACATGCCGACGACGTTCGTCGTCATGACCCAGTCGTAGCCGTCGACGAAGTTGCGCCAGAACCAGTCGGCCAGGTCCGCCGGCTGGTACCCGCGCTGCAGGGCCCAGTTCCCCAGGACCATCAACCGGGGGATGTGGTGCACCCACCCCTCGTCCCGCACCCCGGCCAGGACGTGCTTCAGGCAGTTCGCCTCCACCGCGTCCGCGTCGAGGTCGGCGAACCAGCGGGGCAGCTCCGTCGTGGCCCCCAACGCGTTGCGGCGCTTGTAGTCCTCCCCGAGGTGCCAGTGGAGGTGCCAGGTGTAGGAGCGCCAGCCGACGACCTGGCGCACGAAACCCTCGACCGACGCGAGCCGGACGTCGTTCTTCCGGCCGTGCTCCTCGGCCTTGTGCGCGACCTCGACGGGGTCGAGCAGGCCGAGGTTCAGCGGCACGGACAACAACGAGTGCGACATCCACGGGTCCTGCGCCATCATCGCGTCCTCGTAGACGCCGAACAGCTCGAGCCGGTCGGAGAGGAACCGCCGCAACCCGCTGAGCGCCTCACGGCGGGTCACCGCGAACCGGCGCGGCCCGTCGTTCCCCGTGAACTCCACGCCCTCGTCGCGTTCCCAGCGGTCGAGGTCGGCGCGGACCTCCTCGTCGATCTCGTCCTCGGTGGGCCACCACGGTTCGCGGACGTCGAGCGCCGTCCGCTTCTTCGGCGGTCCCTCGCGGTTGTCGTGGTCGTAGTTCCACGACCCGCCGACGGGCTTGTCGCCGTCCATGAGCAGACCGTGGTGACGGCGGACGTCGCGGTAGAAGTCCTCCATGAGCAGCCGCTTCTCGCCGCGCTGCTCGGCCCAGTGTGCGAACTGCCCCTCGGAGACGACGAAGCCCCGGGACGCGAGGACCTCGACGTCGTCCAGGCGCCGGACGAAGCGGCGCGCGACGTACGACGTCGGGTCGCAGACGCTCACGGGTTCCCCGCACTCCGCGAGCCCCTCGCGGTAGGTGCGCGCACGGACGAAGACGGCCTGGTCCCCCAGTTCCGCGGCCCGGTGGCGCAGCGCCGAGAGGATGAGGTGCGCCTTGCGGCGGTGGAAGCGGCCGCGGCGGAACACGTCGACGGACTCCAGCAGCAGCACCGGTTGACGGGGCACGTCGAGGAAGTGCGGGCCGAGCTGGTCGGCGAACAGCCAGCGCCGCGTGTCCGGGGACCGCTCCGGCAGCGCGATCGGCTCGTCAGGGGTCGGCACGACCTCACTCTGACGAGGAACCCGCGCCTCGGCACGTCGGGAGCGGGACCGCCTCGCGAACCGACACCCGCGTCGGCCGACGCCCGCACCCACGGGGACACCCCACCGGGTGCCCCGCGGGCTGTCAGTCCTCCTTGGTCAGCCGCGTCGCGCCCTCGGCGTCGCGGGCGGCGCCGGCGGCCTCCTCGCGGGCGCGCTTGAGCGCCTCGGCGGGGTCCTCCAGGACGACATCGGGCAGCCCCGTGTCGTGACCGTCCCCGCCGTCCTGGGCGTCGCGGCGGCGCGGGGCCTCGGCCGCGGGGCCGCCGTGGGCCGCGAACATCGACCCGAAACCCTTGAGGGCGTCGTTGAGTTCGCTCGGCACGATCCACACCTTGTTCGCGTCGCCCTTGGCGATCTGCGGCAGCGTCTGCAGGTACTGGTAGGCCAGCAGCTTCGGGTCGGGGTCGCCGCGGTGGATGGCGTCGAACACCGTCGTGATCGCCTTCGCCTCACCCTGGGACCGCAGGATCGCGGCCTGCGCGGCACCCTCGGCCCGCAGGATCGAGGACTGCTTCTCGCCCTCGGCCGTGAGGATCTGGGACTGCTTTGACCCCTCGGCGTTGAGGATCGCGGCGCGCCGGTCGCGTTCGGCGCGCATCTGCTTCTCCATCGAGTCCTGCACGCTGGCGGGCGGGTCGATCGCCTTGAGCTCCACGCGGTTCACGCGGATCCCCCAGCGTCCGGTGGCCTCGTCGAGGACCCCGCGCAACTGCCCGTTGATCTGGTCGCGACTGGTCAGCGTCTGCTCGAGGTCGAGGGACCCGATGACGTTGCGCAGCGTCGTGACGGTGAGCTGCTCGATGCCCTGGATGTAGTTCGCGATCTCGTACGTCGCGGACTTCGGGTCGGTCGGCTGGTAGTAGATGACCGTGTCGATGCTCACGACGAGGTTGTCGGACGTGATGACCGGCTGCGGCGGGAACGACACGACCTGTTCGCGCAGGTCGACGTTCGCTCGGACCTTGTCGATGAACGGCACGAGGAAGTGCAGCCCGGCGTCCAGGGTCCGGGAGTACCGGCCGAGGCGTTCGACGATCACGGCCGTGGCCTGCGGGACGATCCGGATCGTCCGCACGACCACCGTCACCGCGAACAGGACGACGAGCAGCAGGACGATCAGGGTCACGACGTTGTCCATCAGCGTGCCTCTCGGTCCATCAGGGTTCCTCCGGGATCGCCGTCGGCGGTGGAGCTGCGGGCAGGGGGCCGACGACGGCCGTCGCGCCGTCGATGGCCGTGACCACCACGTCGTCACCGGCCGTGAACGCCGGACCGGCCGACCGCGCCGACCACGTCTCACCGGCGAGCTTGACCTGGCCGCCGCGGACGGTCACGTCGGCGAGGACGAGCGCGGGGCGCCCGACGAGCGCGGCCGCGTTCGTGGTGCCGACCGGCGGCATCCGCAACCGCCTCAGCAGGACGGGCCGGATGGTCCCGATGAGCAGGGCCGCGACGACGGCGGCCAGGAGCACCTGCCAGACGAAACCGAGCCCGAACGCGTCGGCGGCGGCGCCCGCGAGGGCGCCGCCGGCGAGCATGGCGAAGACCAGGTCGATCGCGGTGATCTCCAGGATTCCCAGGACGAGCGCGGCCGCGATCCACAGCAACCAGCTGCGGTCGAGCAAGGCGTCCAGGAACTCCACGGTGATCACCCCCTGGCGGTGATCCTACGCATCCGTCAGTACTCCGACAGCGGCGGGCAGGAGCAGACGAGGTTGCGGTCCCCCGCCGCACCGTCGATGCGGCGCACCGGCGGCCAGTACTTCCCGCGCGGGTCCATCCCGGCCGGGTAGACCGCCTCGGCCCGCGTGTACGGGTGGTTCCACTCCCCCACGAGCGAGGCCGCCGTGTGCGGGGCGTGCCGCAGGGGGGAGTCCTCCACGGCCCAGCGGCCGTCGGCGATCTCCTGCACCTCGGCGGCGATGGCGAGCACGGCGTCGCAGAACCGGTCGAGCTCGGCGAGGTCCTCGCTCTCGGTCGGTTCGACCATGAGCGTGCCGACGACGGGGAACGACATCGTCGGGGCGTGGAACCCGTGGTCGATCAGGCGCTTGGCGACGTCGTCGACCGTGACGCCGGTGGCCTTCGTCATCGGCCGCAGGTCGAGGATGCACTCGTGGGCGACCAGCCCGCCCGGGCCCCGGTACAGGACGGGGAACGCGGCCGAGAGCCGCGCCGCCACGTAGTTCGCCGACAGCACAGCCTGGACGGTGGCCGCACGCAGGCCGTCCGGGCCCATGAGCCGCAGGTACGCCCACGGGATCGGCAGGATCCCCGCGGAACCGAACGGCGCGGCCGACACCATCCCGACCCCGTCGGAGTCGGGGCTGGTCGAGGGCAGGAACGGGGCGAGGTGCGAGCGGACCGCGACGGGGCCGACGCCCGGTCCACCGCCGCCGTGGGGGATGCAGAACGTCTTGTGCAGGTTCAGGTGCGAGACGTCCGCACCGAACTTCCCGGGACGGGCCAGGCCCACGAGGGCGTTGAGGTTCGCGCCGTCGACGTACACCTGGCCGCCGGCGCCGTGGACGAGGGCGCAGACCTCGCGGATCGACTCCTCGTACACACCGTGCGTGGACGGGTAGGTCACCATCAGGGCCGCGAGGTCGTCCTGGTGCAGGCTGATCTTGGCGCGCAGGTCGTCCAGGTCCACGTTGCCGGCCTCGTCGCACGCGACGACGACGACCTTGAGCCCGGCCATGACCGCGCTGGCGGCGTTCGTGCCGTGGGCGGAGCTGGGGATGAGGCAGACCGTGCGCTCCCCGTGCCCCTGGGCGACGTGGAAGGCGCGGATCGCCAGCAGGCCCGCGAACTCACCCTGGGACCCGGCGTTGGGCTGCAGCGAGACGGCGTCGTAGCCGGTGACCTCCGCGAGCCAGCGCTCGAGGTCGGCGACGAGCTCCGCGGTCCCGGCGAGCTGGTCGGCCGGGGCGTAGGGGTGCAGGTCGGCGAACTCCGGCCAGGAGATCGGCTCCAGCTCGGTCGTCGCGTTGAGCTTCATCGTGCACGACCCCAGCGGGATCGCGCCGCGGTCGAGCGCGTAGTCGGCGTCGGACAACCGGCTCAGGTAGCGCAGCATGGCCGTCTCGGAGCGGTGCTGGGAGAACACCGGGTGGGTGAGGAACTCCGACGTGCGGCGCAGGTGCGCGGGCAGGGCCGGTTCGGCAGCGACCTCGACCGGCTCGAGGCCGAACCCGCGCAGGGCGGCCTCGACGTGCGCCTCCGACGTCGTCTCGTCGAGGCTCATCCCGACGTGGTCGGCGTCGACGCGGCGCAGGTTCACCCCGGCCTCCAGGGCCGCGGCCACGACGGCGTCCGCACGGCCGGGCACGCGGGCCAGGACCGTGTCGAAGAACTCCGCGTGCACGACCTCGACGCCGCCGTCGCGCAACTGCTGCGCGAGCGCCGCGGCGCGCCGGGCGACCTGCAGACCGATGGCGCGCAGGCCGTCCGGCCCGTGCCAGACGGCGTAGCAGCCGGCCATGACGGCCAGGAGCACCTGGGCGGTGCAGATGTTCGACGTCGCCTTGTCGCGGCGGATGTGCTGCTCGCGCGTCTGCAGCGCCAGCCGGTAGGCCTTGTTCCCGTCCGCGTCGACCGAGACGCCCACGAGGCGGCCCGGCAGCGAGCGCTCGAGGCCCTTGCGGACGGCCATGTACGCGGCGTGCGGGCCGCCGGCGCCCATGGGGACGCCGAAGCGCTGGCTGGACCCGACGGCCACGTCGACGCCGAACTCGGCCGGCGGGACGAGGACGGTGAGGGCCAGCAGGTCGGCGGCGGCGACCGCGACGGCGCCGCGGGCCTTGGCGTCGGCGACGACGGCCGCCAGGTCGCGGACCCGGCCCGACGTGCCCGGGTACTGCACGAGGAGACCGAAGACGTCACCGACCTGCGCGAGCGGGTCCGGCGCGTCGAGGTCGACCACGACCAGGTCGAGCCCGAGCGGCACGGCGCGGGTGCGCAGGACCGCCAGGGTCTGCGGCAGGACGTCGGCGTCGACCGCGAAGACGGCGCCCTTCGGCGCCTTGGAGGTGCGGCGCGCCAGCGTCATCGCCTCGGCCGCCGCGGTGCCCTCGTCGAGCAGCGAGGCGTTGGCGATGTCCAGACCGGTGAGGTCGGTGACGGCGGTCTGGAAGTTCAGCAGCGCCTCGAGCCGGCCCTGGGAGATCTCCGGCTGGTAGGGCGTGTAGGCCGTGTACCAGGCCGGGTCCTCCAGGACGTTGCGGCGCACGACGGCCGGGGTGCGGGTGCCGTGGTACCCGAGGCCGATGAGGGACGGCACGACGCGGTTGCGGCCGGCGAGGGCGCGCAGGGCCGCCGTCACCGAGGTCTCGTCGAGGGCCTCGGGCAGGTCCAGGACGCCGTCGCGGATGCCGGCGGGGACGGCGCGGTCGACGAGCTCGTCCAGGGAGGACAGCCCGACGACGTCGAGCATGCGGGCCACGGCTGCCGCGTCGGGGCCGATGTGGCGGGCGCTGAACGGCAGGGCGGTGGGTTCGGGCGTGAACTCGGGGAGTTCGGTGGCCACGGGGACGGACGGCGTGGTCGGCACAGAGGGGGTCATGACGCTCCGGAGGTCTGGCGTTGCGCGGACGGACCTCCCCGTCTGTCACGCACCACGAAAGGGCACGTTCCAGAGCGGCCTGCCCCACGAAGTCCTTCCGCCTGAGAGGTTCCGGGGATGTTGCCCCTTCGGCGCCCCGGCCCGCAGGGGTCGGAGTCTCTCCCTCGCGGGGTGAACGGCTCGCCTGCAGTCTACCGTCCGGTCCCGCCGCGTCCCGGGCGTGGGGCACCGCCGGCGCCCCGACGCTAGGTTGTGCCCGTGATCACCCTCGCCGTCTGCAGCGCCAAGGGCGGTGTGGGCAAGACCTCGGTCGTGCTCGGGCTCGCCTCGGCCGCCCTGGCCCGCGGGACCAGCACCCTCGTCGTCGACCTCGACCCGCAGGCGGACGCGACCTCGGGCCTCGACGTCACCGCGCAGCGCCCGCACGACCTCGCCGCCGTCCTCGCCTCACCCAAGCGCAGCGTCGCCGAGGACGCCGTCGCGCCCAGCGGCTGGGTCGACGACCACCCGGGACTGCTCGACGTCGTCGGCGGGTCCGCCGCGTCCGCCCGCCGGGACACCCCCGACGCCGACGAGGAGGAGCTCAAGGCGTTGCGGCGCGCGCTGCGCAAGCTCGACGACCACGACCTGGCGATCCTCGACACACCCCCCTCGCTCAACGGCCTGACCCGTTCGGCCTGGCGGGCCGCCGACGCGGTGCTCGTCGTCTCGGACGCGAGCCGGTTCTCGGTCGCGGCGGTCGACCGCACCGTGCGCGAGGTCCGTGCGCTGCGCTCCGGTCCGCGCATCGTGGGGATCGTCGTGAACCGCTTCACGCAGCGCTCGGGCGAACAGCGCTTCCGGTTCGAGGAGCTGCGGGGCCTGTTCGGCAACCTCGTCCTGGAGCCGTTGCCCGACCGCGTGTCCGTCCCTCAGTCCCAGGGGGCCGGCGTCCCCCTGCACACGCTCAAGACCCGCACAGCCAAAACCCTTGCGGCGCAGTTCGACACGTTGCTCGACGCGGTCCTGGCCGGTCCGGGCGGAACCGGGCCGCAGTTCTAGACGTCAGAACGTGCAGGAAGATCGCTCTCCGTCTACCGTCGAACGACGGGCTGTGCGTTCGATCGTCCTGTTGGTGCCGCCCCCGCTCTCCCCGCGCACGCTGCGGGTCCAAGGAGGTCTCGTGACGTCGTCCAACACCCCCCTCTCCGGGTCCGCTCCCGCCGACGCGCGCGTCGTCCGCCCCGCCCGCGCCGCGGCACCGCCGGCGTCCGGCCGTCTCGCCGTTCCCGTCGACCCCGAAGCCGACCGGATCACGGCGCTCGTGCAGCGGCTGCGCGCCCACTGGACCCGGTCCGGCGCCGACATCGCGACGCGGTTGCGCCCCGGCGTGGACGACGCCCAGCTCGACGCGGTGGAACGGCAGATGGGTCTGCTCATCCCCCGTGCCGCTCGCGCCTGGTGGCGCGCCGTCGACGGGGTCGACCCCGTGCGGACGACGTTCCGGACCAGCTCGCCCACGGTCGGCCCCGGCGGCTGGGTGCCCCTCCGGCTCGACGACTCCGTCGCCCGGGCGTCGGGTCAGGGTCCGGGCATCGCGGCCCCGCCGGCGCTGCTCCCGCTGTTCGCCCGCGACGAGGAGCTCATCGCCGTCCGGCTCGGATCCAGCCGCGCCGTCGTCGAGCAGCTCATGCTCATGGAGGACGGGGAGAGCTACCAGCACGCCTGGCGCGTGGGGCTGGACGAGCTGCTCAGCACGTGGGCGGACTCACTGATGGCGGCGGTGATGTGGCTGCCCGACGCGCACGACTGGGTGACGGACCCCTTCGCACTGCAGGCGCTCCCCCGCGCCGAACTGCTCGACTGAGGCGGCGGGCCCACCCGTCCCCGGGAGGCCCGCCCCTCACCCTGCGACGCGTCCTCCTCAGCCGCGTCCGTGGTGACGGAGCGTGAGGATGGCGCGGGTCGGAACGGGTGGGTCAGCCGGCTTCGCGGGCGGCGCGGCGACGGGAGAGCTCGTCGGCCAGGACGACGGCGGGGTCCGTCGCGGCGGTCTCGGCCGGTTCGCGGTCGGTGGGACGTTCGCTCGGCAACGACGCCAGCTCACCCTCCACCTCGCGCCACACGCGCCCGACGGCGATGCCGAAGACGCCCTGACCGCCCTGGACGAGGTCGATGACCTCGTCGGCGGAGGTGCACTCGTAGACGCTGGCCCCGTCGGACATCAGCGTGATCTGGGCGAGGTCGTCGACACCGCGCTCGCGCAGGTGCGTGACGGCCGTGCGGATCTGGTGCAGCGAGACGCCGGTGTCCAGGAGCCGCTTCACGACCTTCAGGACGAGGATGTCGCGGAAGCCGTAGAGGCGCTGGGAGCCGGAGCCGGAGGCACCGCGCACGCTGGGCTCCACGAGCCCGGTCCGCGCCCAGTAGTCGAGCTGACGGTAGGTGATGCCGGCGGCCTTGCACGCCGTCTGACCGCGGTACCCGACCTCCTCGTCGAGGTCCGGCAGGTCCTCGGCGAAGAGCAGCCCCTGTGCACGCACGGGTCGGGACACCTTCCGCGACGACCCCGCGACTGCGTCGCCACTGCTCACGCCGGCCTCCTCGTCATCGCCACCCGACGAGGATTCGTCCGGGAGCGTCCTGCACACCGACCGTAGAAGAGCACCCCCGGAGCGTCAACGAGGCGCGCGGCGTGGCGCGGTCCGTGACCCTTCTGTGACCGCTCCCCCGCGGAGACCCTCAGCGCTCCTCCGACCCGGACCCGGACTCGAAGTCCTCCGGCGTGATCTGGTCGAGGAACTCGCGGAACTTCTCCACCTCGTCCTCGTCCTCGTCGGGGACGGGCACACCGCTGGAGTCCAGGACGCCCTCGGCGCCCACGATGGGGCAGCCCACGCGCAGCGCCAGGGCGATGGCGTCGGAGGTCCGGGAGCTGACGGTCAGTCCGCCGTCGAAGGCCAGCTCGGCGTAGTAGACGTTGTCCTTGACCGCGACGATCCGGACCTCCTCCACACGCCGGCCGACGGCCTCGATGACGTCCTTGAGGAGGTCGTGCGTCAGCGGCCGCGGCGGGACGACGCCCTGCTGGGCGAAGGCGATCGCACTGGCCTCGGGCGCGCCGATCCAGATGGGCAGGTAGCGGTCACCGTCCCGCTCCCGCAGCAGGACGATGGGGTTGTTCGAGGGCATCTCGACCCTCACACCGACGACATCGAGCGCTCGCACCCGTTCACCGTACCCCCCGCCCGGGCCGACCACCGGCCCGGAACCGTCGGGGTCAGCGGACGGTGCGCCCCAGGGCCCCCGCGACGAGGGCGGTGTGCAGCCGCAGGCCGGCGGCGGCGATCTCACGGGCGACCTGGTCGCGCTGCCCGGTCCGCTGCAGGGGCGCGGCGACCTGGTCGGCGAGGGCGACCTCGCGGTCGGCGGCCGTGCGGAACATGCGCAGGTGACGGGCCTCGATGCCGTGCGCGGCCAGCGCCGCCGCGGCGCGCAGCACCTCGAGGGCCTCGCCGTCGTACCAGGGACCACCCGGGGCGGGCGAGAGGACGCCGTACCCCTCGAGGGCGTCGAGGAGCTCGACGTCGACACCGGACTCGCGCAGCAGCTCCCCGCGCGTGAGGCGCAGCCCCGCGGCCCGACCGTCGAAGCGGTCGACCCCGGCCGTGGCCGGCGGTTCGGTGCCCGGCACGCGCGGCGCCACCCGCTCGGACACCTCGACGGGGTCCGGCACCTCCAGGCCGCGGTCGAGGGCCTCGAGGTGCTCGCGGATGACCTTCAGCGGCAGGTAGTGGTCGCGCTGCGCGGACAGGACGTACCGCAACCGGTCGACGTCGTCGGAGGAGAACTTCCGGTAGCCCGACGGCGTGCGACCGGGTTCGACGAGCCCCTGCTCCTCGAGGAAGCGGATCTTGGAGATCGTGAGGTCGGAGAACTCCGGCGACAGGATCGCCATGACCTCCCCGATGGTCATCCGCGGCTGGCTCGGGTCCAGGGACCGCGCGCCCGCTGCGCTCACGGGTGCACCCGCGGGCTCGGGTGGTACTCGAGCCGGTACTTGCCGATCTGGACCTCGTCGCCCGCGGCGAGCAGGACGTCGTCGATCCGCTCGCGGTTGACGTACGTGCCGTTGAGGCTGCCGACGTCGCGGACCCGGAACCCGGGACCCGTCTGCGGGTCCGGGGCGCGCACGAACTCGGCGTGCTTGCGGGAGACGGTGACGTCGTCGAGGAAGATGTCGCTCGTCTGGTGCCGTCCGGCGGACGTCCGCTCGGCGTCGAGCAGGAAGCGCGACCCCGCGTTCGGACCGCGGCGCACGACGAGGAGCGCGGACCCGGCGGGCAGCGCGTCGATCGCCTCGGTGTCGTCGGCGGTCAGGCCCCGTTCGGCGCTCTCGTGCACCTCCGGCACGGCGAGGCCGGCGAAGGACATCGTGGAGTCCACGGGCCGCTCCTGGCCCGGACGTCCGGGTGGCGCACCCTCCTCCGAACCCGTCGGCCCGTTGGTCGACTCAGAGCCCGGCGCGGACATCGACACCACCTCTCACTGGCAGAGCACGCGACCACCGACGGCAGGTGGGCGGTCGCGTTCGGATCTTCGAGGTCCACAGTAGCCGGGCCCGACCCCGCAGGTCAGCCCGCGTGTCGGCCGGCCCGGCGACCGGGTCCCCGGCGGGGACGGGTGGGGTCAGCCCGCGTGGGCGGTGTACGCCTCGGCGTCGAGCAGCGCGTCGAGCTCGGCCGGGTCGGTGGGCGTGATCGTGAACATCCAGCCCTCGCCGTACGGGTCGCTGTTCACGAGGTCCGGACGCGTCTCCAGGCCGGGGTTGTGGCCGGTGACCGAGCCCGAGACGGGGGCCGTGATCTCGCTGACGCTCTTGGTCGACTCGACCTCGCCGACGGCACCGCCGGCGGAGACCTGCTCACCCTCGGCGGGCAGGGACACGTAGACGACGTCGCCGAGCTGGTCCTGCGCGTGGTCGGTGATGCCGACCCGGACGGAACCGTCGGCCTCGACGCGCACCCACTCGTGCTCGCTGGTGTAGCGCAGGTCGGCGGGGACGTTCGACATGGGGCGCAGGACTCCTCACAGGACGGGGACGCGTCCGCGGATCACTGCTGCGGCGACGCCGGGCGAGCGTACTGAGGCGCCGAGACGGCGTGCAAGGCGGTCACCGACACGCCGTCCTCACCCGGGCGCTGGTCCACGACGAGGTCGGCCCCGGCCGAGCGCAGCGTCTCCCGGACCCCGCCCGGGATGTCCAGCGCCGTGGCCAGCGTGGAGGGGTCGCCGATGACCGTCACGACGTACGGGGAGGCCTCCAGGCGCCCGTCGACGAGGACGCCGCCGGAGCCGTCGGCGAACGCCGTCTGCGCGACGACCCGGGTCTGCCCGATCTGGATCCCCTCGGCACCGGAGTCGCGCAGCTCCTGGACGAGCTGGATGAGGTTCGTCGAGCGCAGCGCGGCGCGGGGGTCGGTGATGGTCGCCACGATCCCCGGTCCGTGCGCCGGCAGCGTGCCCGCGAGGAGGCCGTACTCCTGGGCACGGGCGGCCGCGGCCTGCTGGGCGGCGGCGGCGCGGTCGGACCCCTCGGTCAGGTCCCGCCGGGTCGCCTCGAGGTCCTGGACCTCCCCGGCGAGACGGTCACCGCGGTCGGTCGTGTCGTCCAGGATGCGCACGAGGTCGCTCTCGCGCAGGTCCGCCAGTCCCGAGGTGTCGGTCTGCCGCACCTGCACGACGACCCCGAAACCCAGTGCGGCGCAGAGGACCCCGGCCAGCAGCTGCCCCCGGGTCGCGCGTGGGGAGGCGGCGCGCCACAACCGGCGCCAGGGGCTGCGGCGGCCGTCGGCCGGAGGGCTCACCAGGGGTGTGCCCATCAGGCGTTGAACAGGTGGCGGCGGATCGCGGCCACGTTGGAGAAGATCCGGACGCCGAGGACGACGACGACCCCGGTGGAGAGCTGCGAACCGACCCCGAGCTGGTCGCCGAGGTAGACGATGAGCGCCGCGACGACCGCGTTGGACAGGAACGAGACGACGAAGACCTTGTCGTCGAAGATGCCGTCGAGGACGGCGCGCAACCCGCCGAACACGGCGTCGAGCGCGGCGACGACGGCGATCGGCAGGTACGGCTGCAGCACGACGGGCACCTCGGGGTGCAGGAGCACCCCGACGACGACGCCCACGACGAGTCCGACGGCTGCGATCACGTGGCCGAACCCTACTTCCCCGCCGCGCCGGCCCGGGCGAACCGCAGGTCCAGGCGCGCGGCGGGCAGGTCGAGCCGGTCGGCGGTGGCCACCTGCGTGCGGATGCCGTAGTTGTCGCGCAGCACCTGCAGGTAGCGGCCGGCGACCAAGCTCGCGAACGCGGTCTGCATCGCCGTCGGGTCGCCCACGGCCGAGACGGTGTACGGCGGGGTGAGCGGGCGGTAGTCCACGAGGACGGCCTCGCCCGCGGCCCGGATGGAGGACAGGGCCCCGAGCCGCTGGCCGTTGACGGCGACGGCCTCGGCACCGGCGGCCCACAGCCCGTTGACGACGAGCTGGACGTCGCGGTCGACCACGCGCCCCGACGTCGCGGCGGTGCCCGTCGTGCCGTCGGGGGTCGCGGCGTCGTCGAGGACGACCTGCAGCCCCGGTCCCGTCACCGGGGTCGCCGCGGCCGCGACCTGCAGCCCGGACGCCGCCGCGTCGGCGGAGGCGACGGGGGCCCCACCCAGGGAGGCGGCGAGGCGGGCGTTGTCGGCCTGCAGGGTGCTCGCCCGGGTGGCGAGGTCGTCGGCGCGGGCCGTGCCGTCCTCGATGCGCTGGGCGAGCTGGGTGCGGCCGCGGTCGGCGGCGGGTTCAGCGGCCGCGGCGCGCAGCCCGGCCGCGGCGAAGAGCACGCCGACGGCCAGGAGCGCGACGACGGTCGCGGTGCGGGCCGAGCGGGTGGGGGGCGTCCCGGTCTCCGCGCGGCGACGGGCGGCCGCGGCGTACCCCGGGTCGAGCGGTCGCTCCATGACCTCGGTGAGCAACCGCGTGCTGGCGGCCGGGTCCCGGTGCGGGTCGACGGGGCGCGTCGGCGGGTGCAGCAGCGAGCGCCCCAGGGAACGCAGGGAGGTCACCGGTGCTCGGCCCGCCAGAGCTGGACCACCTGCTGGACGTAGAGGATCCCCGCCCACCAGTACAGGCCCGTCCCCCACAGGGCGAAGGCCCAGCCGAGAGCACCGGCGGGCAGGGCGAGCGTCGTGGACACCTGCCCGAGCAGCAGCAGCGGGAAGGCGTAGAGGAGGCAGAACGTGCCGGCCTTGCCGAGGAAGTGCACGGGCAGGGCGCTGTGGCCGAGGCGGGCCAGGACGGGCAGGGTCGCGACCATCGTCAGGTCGCGTGCGACGAGGACGACCACGAGCCACCACGGGACGAGCCCGCGGTACCCCAGGCCCAGCAGCGTCGTGAGGATGTAGAGCCGGTCGGCGAAGGGGTCGAGCACCTGGCCGAGCCGCGTGACCTGGTTCCACCGGCGGGCGAGGTTGCCGTCGAGGTAGTCGCTCGCGCCGCTGACCGCGAGGACGAGCAGGGCCCAGCCGTCCTGGCGCTGGACGATGAGCACCGCGAAGACGGGGACGAGGAGGAGCCGCAGGAAGCTCAGCGCGTTCGGGACGGTGAGGACGCGGTTGCTGACGACCTGTCCCTGCGCCGTCGCCACCCTCTGGTCCCGCCCCTCGATCACCCGCTGTTCCGGCCCCCGCTGTTCCGGTTCGCGGGGGGACCTGCAGCCTACGGCCCCCCACGCGGCGGTCCGGCCGACCGGCGTATCGTCGGAGCGTTGTCCGACACCTGTAGTTCACTGATCCGAGGAGATCCCCGTGCCCACCTACGACCTGGCCGACCGTTCCGCTCTCGTGACGGGGGCGGGGTCCGGCATCGGCCGCGCCGTCGCGCTCGAACTGGCCCGCAACGGCGCCGCCGTCCTCGTGGCGGACCTGTCCGCCGACGCGGCGCAGCGCGTCACCGACGAGATCACCGCCGCGGGCGGGACGGCCGCCGCCGCCGTGGCCGACGTCGCCGACCCGGCCGTGCACGCCGAGCTCGTCGCCGCCGCCGGCCGGATGGGTCCCCTCAAGGTCGCCGTGAACAACGCCGGCATCGGCGGGGAGGCGGCCGCGGTCGCCGACTGCTCCACCGAGGGCTGGCTCCGCGTCGTCGACGTCAACCTCAACGCGGTCTTCCACGGGCTGAAGGCCCAGATCCCCGCCATGGTCGCCGCCGGCGGCGGCGCGATCGTCAACATGGCCTCGGTGCTGGGCAGCGTCGGCATCGCGCAGTCGTCGGCCTACGTCGCGACGAAGCACGCCGTCGTCGGGCTGACGAAGACGGCGGCCCTGGAGTACTCCGCCCAGGGGGTCCGCGTGAACGCGGTCGGCCCGGGGTTCATCAGCACGCCGCTCGTCGAACGGTCCCTGGACGCGGCGACCCTCGACGCCCTCGCCGCCCAGCACGCGACCGGGCGGCTCGGGACGTCGGAGGAGGTCGCCGCGCTGACCGCGTTCCTCGTCAGCGACGCGGCCTCGTTCGTCACGGGCTCCTACCACCTCGTCGACGGCGGGTACTCGGCGCACTGAACCTCGCGCGGAGCCCGCGGCTGACCGGCCGGGGGCGAGCGCTCCCGGCCGGTGGGCCGCCGGACCACCGGCCGCCACCGCCCCGCCGGATCGCGGCGGCCGCGCGGGGTGGGCGGGAACCCACCCCGGCGGTGGCAGCGCGTCAGGCAGCCGGCGAGGCCGCGGGCCGGGGTGCCGCCCGTCGACTCCAGTTCGGCGACGATGGCCCAGAACTCGGCGTCCCAGTCGACCGGGAGCTCCGCAGCCCGGGCCGAGACCGCCGCGGGGACGACCGCCTCCACGGTCAGGCCCCGATCGCCTGCTGCTGGTCGGACGTCTCGACCGTGATCCGGCGCGGTTTCGCCCGCTCCGCCACGGGGACGCGCACGGTGAGCACCCCGCTGGCGTAGTTCGCGGAGATCCGCTCGGTGTCGAGGTTGTCGCCGAGGATGAGCTGGCGGCTGAAGACCCCGCGGGGGCGTTCGGCCGCGATCATCTCCTCGGTGCCCTCGTGGACGGGGCGGTGCGCCCGGACCGTCAGGACGTTCCGTTCCACGTCGAGCTCGACGGTCGAGGGGTCCACGCCGGGGAGGTCGAACTCCACGACGAACTCGTCACCGCTGCGCCAGGCGTCCATCGCCATGACCGCCGGCCGAGCCGTCGTCCCGAGGACCTGCTGCGTGAGCCGGTCGAGCTCGCGGAAGGGATCAGTGCGCATCAACATGGCCACCACCTCCAGTGCGAGAGAAGGAGATGCGCTACCGGTCGGGAACCGGACCGGGCCGGTTCCCACACCACTGATGTAGCACTCCGCCCCCGCGAGCGCAAGAGGGTCTAGTGTCGTGAGTCGTTAATTCCTTGTCGGCTTAGTAAGCTGGGGCGATGGCACGCGTACGCGGACCGAAACCACCAGAGATCCAGCTCACCGAGGCCGAGCGGGACCAGCTGCAGTCCTGGTCTCGCC